>JAKOVR010000075.1 GCA_029782025.1 Actinomycetes bacterium
GCCGCCGGCCGCCCGCGGTCCGGTGCGGGTTCGATCTGACCCTGACCACGGAGAAGAGCTTCGGGGTCCTGATGATGCTCGCCGACCCGGCGAGCAGTGCCGTGTTCAACGACGCGCTCGACCAGGCCAACGCCACTGCGATCACCTACCTCGAGGAGCATGCCGCCTTCACCCGCCACCGCGGCGAGCGCGTCCACACCAGTGGGCTGACGGTTGCGACCTACCTGCACGGGACATCTCGAGCGTTGGACCCCTTCCCGCACCGACACAACGTCATTGCGAACACCGCGCTGGACGCCAACGGGGACCGGAAGACCCTCGACGCCCGCGCGCTATACGAACAGGCGCCCGTGGCGGCTGCGCTCGCCACCGCCCAGATGCGCTTCGTCCTCACCCAGGCCCTCGGCGTGTCGTGGCGGCCGGCGCCCCACGGCGGCTGGGAGATCGCAGGGATCACGCCGGAGATGATCCGAGAGTTCTCCACCCGTCGTGCCCAGATCGACGACGCTGTCGATGAGCTCACACGGATCCTTGGGCACGCCCCGACCCTGACCCAGGTCGACCAGATCGCCCTCGACACCCGCAAGGCCAAACAGCCCGCCAGCATCGCCGAGTTGCTCGCCGGCTGGCACGACCGGGCTCGCGCCGTGGGTCTCGACGCTGCCGCGATCCGTGGCTGCCTCCGCGGCGCCAACACCCCCACCCTTTGGACCGCGGACCTGCAAGCCGAGGTGTTCGCCCGGCTCGCCGGCCCGGACGGGGTCACCCGCGACCTGAACTGGTTCACCCGAGGCAGCGTGATCCGGGCCCTCGTCGATCTCGGCATCGGCGCACCTGACGCACCCCGACCGCTGGTACTTTCACCTGTGCAGATCGAGAGGGCGGCCGACCGTTTTCTCGCATCAGACCTGGTCGTTCCCCTTTTCTCGACGAGAAAAGGGTTGGCGGAGCGAGAAGGGGCCTACACGACCCTGGCGCTGCTCGAGACCCAAGACCGGATCCGGCGGACTTACACCACCGGCCGAGACGCCGGCCTCGCCGTCGTGCCGCCCGAGACGGTGAGCGAGGCGACCCGGGGCCTGGGGGAGGACCAGCAGCAACTCGTCCGCAGCTTCACCACGTCCGGGATGGCGATCCAGGTCGCGGTCGGGCCGCCCGGTTCGGGGAAGACCGCGGCGATGGCGGCGGCCGCACGGGCATGGGAGAGCGCCGGGTACCGGGTGATCGGGGCCGCCATCAAGGGCGAAGCCGCCCGCCTCCTCGGCGACGCCGCTGGGATCGAGACCAACACCATCGCCTGGTACCTCACCGCCCACCTCCACGGCCACGCCCCCTTCAGCCCGGACACCGTCGTGATCATCGACGAGAGCTCCACCCTCGACGACCGCACCCTCGCACGGCTCCTCGACGCGGCCGCCGACTCGGGGTGCGCACTCCGCATGATCGGCGACCCTGCCCAGCATGGCGCCGTCGGGGCCGGCGGAAGCTGGGCCGCCCTCACGCAGCTCGACCCCGGCCGAGTCCCGCACCTCACCGGGAACCGCCGCCTCCGGAGCACCCACGAACAGGCGACTGCCGCGCTGGTCCGTGACGGCAAGATCACCACCGCACTCGCCCGGATGCGCGCGACCGGCCGGCTGATCGAGGCGGCCACAGCAGGCGACGCCCACGTCGCCGTCGTGCAGCGCTGGTGGCACGCCCGACAACACGGCGACCACCACCCGATGGTCGACCGCGTCAACCACACCCGACGTCGCCTCAACACCCTCGCCCACCACCTCCTCATCGAAACCGGCGAGATCGCCGCCCACGGCGTCACGGCCCCCAACGGCCTCACGTTCTGCGTCGGGGATGAAGTCATCGCCAAGACGCCCGCCCGCCACCTTCACCCTGAGGGGATGCCCGACCGCTACATCCGCAATGGGAGCACCGGCCGCGTCACCGCAAGTACGGACGAAGCGCTCACCGTCGACTTCGACAACCTCGGCCCCATCACCATCCCGACCACCGGCATCGCCGACCGAGCCGGCAGCCCCGGGGTAGCCCTCGACTACTCCTACGCCGTCACCTCTTACGCCGTCCAAGGTGCCACGTACCAGCGATCGACGTCCGTCATCACCCCCAAGAGCAGCCGAGCCGAGCTCTACGTCGACATCACCCGCGGCCGCCAAGACAACACGGTCATCGCCGTCCAACCCGCACAACCTCGCGACGACGAACCCCACCTCCCCACCCTCGACCCGCCCCCGCTCCTCCACGACATCATCACGGGCATCACCGGCCGACCCGGCGAAACCCCCGCCATCGACCTCGACCCTCTCGCTCTCCCGGCCGCCCGCCTACGCCGGCATCGGTCTCGCACGTCGATATCGGAGCTCGCCGCGAGCGAGACTCCAGATCTAGCGACGGGACCTGCAGTCATCGACCGAGCGGCGTGGCAAACGGAGCGGGCCGCTGAAGCACTCGCCCGCGTCGATCAGGTCGAAGCCTCCGCGGATCTGAGCCCCCCCGAGGTCTCGCCTGACGGCATCGTGCCAACCACCCGGCCGGTGAACGGCATCGGCCAGGGTCTCTGATCACTCGTACGCCGCACCGACGTTGCCCCACCTGCCCCGAGGCCCAGGCTTGCGGGAGACAGTCGGAATCGTGAACCGGAAATGCCCCGCAGACACGCTCGGACCCGGGCGAAGGGCACCCTTACGTACGGATGCTGAAGGTGATTGTCGAACCTGGATCGCCTCGGCCGCACGACGCAAGGTCGACGCCGGCAGGGACTGGGGGCCGAACTCGACTGTTGTCCAACTCGAGTTCAACGGACGCGACCTTGGTGTCGTCGCCCGCGGAACAGGCAAGCTTGTCAAACGCGAACCGCGCCGTCCCGCCGGGAACGACATGAACGAAGCTCACTGGAGACGAGCCATGTACTACGAGCGGTGCTGCGATCCCGTCAAGCGAGTAGAAGCCAACCACGGCGCCTGCGAACAACGAACACGGCATCGATCCGGTGTTTCGAACGACAACGTCGACGGCGACATGGCCCGGCTGTGCCAGACCTGCCTCGGTGGTCACATCGGTGGATGCCACGGTGCACAAAGGGGGCTCGATCGGTCCGGGCCGTTTGAGTTCGTCGGCGAGACGTTTGGCGCAGGTGGCGTCGGTGATCTGGTCGCAGCCGAACCGCTCCACACGAAGGGCGTGAGCGTCGAAGCCGGCGTCGTCATGAAGCGAAACGAATCCGAGCATCGAGTAGGCGTAGCCGATCACCACGCCGCCGGGTCTGTCGTACACCTTCACCTTGCCCGGCTGGACGACCGCTTCCCCTACATGGGTGTAGCCCTTCACGGACCCGGCACGGTCCTCAGGGGAGAGCGCATTGCCGCCGGTGTAGAGGACCCAGCCAGGGGTGGTCTGGTCCTCGATGATCGAGTTGACCGGACCCGAGCCAGAAGACGTCGGTCCTTGTGCCGTGCCAACAGATGCGGACGTCCCCGAGTGCCATCCTTGCGACGCCGTCCTTTCGCCGGGCGAGAGGCCTGTGCCGGTCGTCAGGTCGGCCGACCACGAGCGGAACCCAACCAGGCCCATCATCGCTGCTGCGAACAGCGACATGGCCCCGCCCGCAGCTTTACGACGGTGTACCCGAATGCGATGAGCTCTCGCCTCCACGTCTGCACGCGCCTCTTCGATTGACCTCACTGTCCAACCTCCGAAATCGAGGGAATTGGGTCCTCATCGAGGGAACGACGCAACGCTGCGAGACCACGATGCAGATGAGTCGACAGCGTCGATGTGGAAACGCGCATCGATCGAGCGGCCTCCTGCGGAGCGAGGCCAGCGAGGTGCACCAGGACGACCGCCTCGCGCTGTCGACGTGAGAGGACGGCGAGCGCAGCGAGGAGCGTCTCGCGGAGCACCAGCGTGTCGTCTTCAGGGTCGAGGCTTGGGTGCTGGCACTCTGCGAATGCCAATTCTCCTCTCCGTGTGCGTCGACGAAGCTCATCGAGCGCGAGGTTGGTCGTAACCCGGAGAACCCAGGCGGTGGCATGTTGTCGGCGCCTGAGTGTCGACCATCGCACGAGCGCTCGGGCCAGGGCCTCGGCGGCCACGTCCTCCGCCACTGCTTCGACACCCGTCAGGCGCCAGGCCAATCGTCGTGCCGCTCGGTACAAGTGAGGGAAGACCTCGTCAAAGTCCGGATCTTCCATCATCACCCCTTCAACGATCGGCATAGCCATTCGCGCTACACGACCCGCGACCATTTCTCGACTGTTGCGGAGTCGAGACGCTCTCGGTGTGAAGCGCGCATCCACGCCGACTCCACCACCTCACACCGACGGCTGCTGCGGGTGTTGGGTAGCGTCCCATCCGGAATCGAACAGACAACGTCACCGACGGCCGGACCGGGATGTCCAAGTGGACGTGATCGCTTCGGTGCGCCCCCATTTGGTGTTGATGATCACATCCGGCGGTCGCCCGCCGCACGGCACGGCACCGCACGGCTACCAAGGCTGACGCGGCGCCGCTGTCTACGTGGCCAGTCGCGCACCAGCCGTTGGCCGCAGGGGTGCCGCTCAGCGGCCGGGGCCTCCAGACAGAACACCTTCACCGCGTCGGTCGATGGCGGGGGAGGGGGGCTTTGCACCCGAAGGCCGGTCGCGCACCCAAAGGCGCGAATTCTGCGTACAAACTCCGACGGGCCTGGCGTGTAGACTCTTACGTCTAGAGTGTTCGACTCCGGGCGTCAGCCGTGGTACTGTTGGCTCGTGGCCGTCCCGGAGAAGTACAGGCACCAGTTTGAGGAGATGCGAGAGCAGGCTCTCGCTGATCTTCAAGATGCCCGCGAGTTGGCCGCTGAAGTTCAAGCGCGAATCTCGGAGTTGACCGACCACCTGACGACCCTGAACGGCATTCTGGGCATCGAAGAAGGCGCCAAGCCGAAGGGGGCGCGAGCCGTTGCGGTCGTGGCGCGTGAGTTGCTGCGCGTAGAGCGAGCGCTTGGGAACAACGACGGGATTCCAATATCCGAGATCGTTGACCAACTCCAAAGGCGAGGCTGGGCGCCAAAGTCGTCCAACCCCCAGTCCGCGGTGCGAACTGCGATCGCTCGTCTCCGAGCGGAGGACCCGGCGTGGCGGCTTGAGAAGGCTCGCCTCTACTACGACAGGGAGCCCACCTAGACCACGTCTTCTTCGCTCAACATCGCGGCCTTGGGGGTTCGGCTGGACACCTTCTCCCCCAAGGCCACGACGCCGTCGTAGCTCAGTTGGATAGAGCCACTCTCTTGCGAAGGGTTGGTCCCCGGTTCGAATCCGGGCGGCGGCGCTGGTGAAACACCCTACTCCTTCGCGCGCTCAGCCTGTACCACAAGCGGTCCAACATCGAGACCACCTTCGGCATGATCAGGGCCAAGTCCGGAGCCGAACTGCTCTCCACCAGCGAGCAGGGCATGACGAACGAGGTCTACGCAAAGGTATCGCCCACAACCTCGTGTGCCTCGTCCAAGCCTTCTGCGAGCTTGGCGTCGACATCGACCTGCATCGGGTCGCATAGGGATCGAGCACCAACTACATCGTTGTGATTTCCCGGGTTCCGGGTGCTATGTTGATCGGTGCTGTAGACGCGACGAGGCCCCTCTTGCCGGAGGGGCCTCGTGGCCGGACCGAGGGAAGCGCCCCGCGATCCGAGTTGACGTCGGACGTCAGAGTACCCGATGTTTACCCGTTTCTGGTGGAGCCAGCCCAATCGGGCTGGCGTCTTCGTGTCCACGGCGACACCCAATCCACCTACAGAAAGGGGTCCACCGTGGCCTCGTACTACTGGACCACCCAGCCGGAAACCCCGGCCGTATACCACAACAACGCCAGCTGCCCGGAAGGCTTGAAGATCAAGCCCGAGCACAAGGCCACCGGGTCTACGCCCCCCGCGGGACGTCGGCTTTGCGAGAAGTGCTAGCAACACTTCTCCCGAAAGGCCAGTTCACAGAGCGGACGGTCGCGATCGAGGAGCCCGTCACCGTTGCGAGCGATCTGCCAACAGACGCCCGCGCGACGGATCGGGAGCCCCGGTGCGATGCAGAGATCTGCGGCTCGGAGCGCATCCCCGGCTGAGCCTTCAAACCGGACCGTCGGTTCGGCGTACGCGTGAGGGCGGCCATCGTCGCGGTGGCCGCCCTCACACGCTTCGAACGTGTCGCAACCCGCATCCCGCAGCAGCTTGACCGCATGCACGATGCCGAGGTCGATGGGGTCCGATGGGCAGATCTCCGCAGCCCATCGTTTGAGGGTGGCTCGGTCCGGGCTCATGGCCTGCACCCAAAGTCCAGACCCTGCACCCAAAGTCCGCACCTAAAGGTCGTTTGGGTGCAAAGCCGGGGAGGGGAGGTCATCGCCGCGGGCGAACCGCTCCAGATCAGCCCTCGAGAAGCGCCACTGGCTCCCGACCCGGAGAGCCACGAACGGAGAACGGCCTTCCCGCGCAAGGCGTCTAAGCGTGTGCGCCGTGACCCCGAGCTCTCCGGCCGCCTCCTCAGCCGTCATCCACAACGGCTGCACACCAGTGTTCTTTGAAGCACGCATGCCACCGTCAGGCCCGGCGCGTGGCCGACCTCGGACGCTAAGGCTGGTCTCGCACCCCGCTCCCGAGCGCCGTCGCTTCTCGAGGAGACGATGGAAGCCGCCTAGTCGAACAAGCTCCCGATGATCTCGGCCGCACGACCGTCAGCACCGGGCATGAGGTGGGCGTACACCCGCAGCGTGGTCGCCGAGTCGCGGTGACCGAGTCGGGTGGCAACCGTCGTGATGGACTCCCCGGCATCGAGAAGCACGCTGGCCTGGAAGTGGCGAAGGTCGTGCAGCCTCGCGTCGACACCCGCCATCTTGGCGTACCGATTCCAGGCTTTCGTGATGCGATTCGGGGTGATCGGCGTCGATCCGTCAGGCTCGTCCGAGAAGACGAATCCGTCGGGGTCGAAGTCATAAGCACCTGTGCGAGCCATGTCCTCTGCCTTCCGTCGATGGTCGTGCAGGGCGGCGGTGCATCCCCGGTCGAGCGTCACCGTGCGCTGCTGGTGCGCCTTGGTGTCCTTCTCGATGAGCTGCGAGCCGATCTCCACGACGGACCCTCGAATCGTGACCTGCCCGCGCGCCACGTTCACATCTCGCCACCGCAGACCACATACCTCCGCCCTACGGCAACCGGTTGCGACCAAGAGCCGGAACCACAGCTGTGCCTCAGAGCTGTACCGAGCCGCCGTGGCGAGCACGGCTTTGACCTCGTCGACGGTGGGCGGTGAGATCTCCTTCGCCGGGACGCGCGGCGGGGTTGCCAGCTTGGTCGGGTTCTTGTCGATCATCTGCCACTTCATGCCCTGGTTGAATGCCGACCGAAGGAGTCGGTGGTAATGGTGCACCGTAGATGGACCCCGCCCCTTCTTACTGCCAAGCTGGCGATACAGCTCGTCGATCATCAGCGGCGTGACGTTGCAGAGCCGCTTCCGCAGGAAGCCCGCCGGAAGCTGCGCGCGCATGCTTCTGTAGGACCTCATCGTGGTCGGCGAACGCCCCAGTGACTCGATGTGATCGAGCCACTGGTCCAGCAGCGCGCCGACCGTCCCGGCGGTCATCTCCTTCCGTCCGTCGTGGACCTCGGTCAGGAGGCGCGCCAGCTCGCGTTCGGCATCTCGCTTCGTCCCTCGGACGCACTTCGAGCGGTACTTGGGCTTGTCCGTGAAGGGGTCGCGACCGAGCGAGACGCGGAGTTGCCAGTAGCCGGGCCGACGCTCTGTGATGGTCCCTCGCATGCCGAGACCGTATCAGATGTACGGTACAATGTATGGTACAAACCCGGAGAGTTCATGCGGTCTGGCTGCATATATAGCCTCTGACCTGCTTCTTTCCGGTGCCCCCGGTGGGATTCGAACCCACGGTCTTCGGATTAAAAGTCCGCTGCCTTGACCACTTGGCTACGGAGGCGTCTCGAAGGGTAATCGCCCCACCGTGCCGGCCTGTCCGGGTTGATCACAGGTCGTCGCCCTCGGCCGGCCCTCACGGAGCGCCGAGGAGCAGCTCCCCTGGATCGGAGTCGGGCGGGGCCGCGAGCTCCCACGCGCCGTTGCGGCGCTCGAAGCGGTACCACTGCCCGCTGCGGCCGAGTCGCAGCTGGAAGTCGCCGGCGCTGACCCGGTTGTCGCGCACCCGGACGGTGACGCCGAGCTCGGCCAACGCCTGGCGGGCCGGGAGGAGCAGCTCGGGCCGGGGAGCCCAGGTGCCGTCGACCAGATCGACCGCCTCGGCGCCGCCGAGCCGCCACGCCTCGGCGTGCACGGCCAGGCGCCGGGCCGGCATCGCCGCCGCCTGGGCGAGGTCGTCGAGGTCCCGGGCCGTGGTGGCCGCCGCCGCCCGGCGGGCGAGGTCGTGCGGCCGGGACAGACCGAGGGCGCTGCCCGTGTCGCCGGCCAGCAGGGCCCAGGCCCGCCCCGCGGCGTCCGCGGCGAGAGCGGTGAGGTCGCGGCGACGGATGCCCGAGGCGGCGGGCGGGTCGAGGGCCAGCGGCGCCGGGGTGCCCGGGTGAGCCGGGAGCGCGATGCGGGGGATCTGGTCGAGGCGGGCGATCTGATCGATGCTGGTGTGCTCGTCTCGGGTGCGGCCAGCCAGGGCCCACACTCCGCGGGCAGGCACCGTGCGGGCCACGTCGCGGCGGGCGGGCCGGGGCACGGCGCGGCGCGGCGAAGTCGACGGCGACGACGCGCCGGCGGTGGCGCCAGCACCGGCGGTGGCAGCCGGCGTGACCGGTCGGCGTCGCGACCGGATGCCGTCGAGCACCTCGTCGCGGGAACGGCCGCGCAGGAGCAGGATCGTGAATGGATCGGCGTCGAGCAGGTCGGCGATCAGGTAGCAGACGGCGGCGGCGTGCTTGCACGGGTTGGCCCAGTCGGGGCACGAACAGGCCGTCGTGACGTCGCCGGCGGTCGGGAGCAACGACACGTCGACGGACTGGGCGTCGGCCACGAGGCCGGGATCGACCTCGCCGTCGAGCAGCGCCGCGGCCCGGGCGGCGCTGGCGGCGATCACGTCGAGCACGAGAGTCCACTCGGCGTCGGTGAACCGGCGCACCCGCACCAGCACGCTGTAGGGGGCCGGGCGGTTGCCCTGCACGCTGGCCCGGACCACGCCGGGCTCCACCCGCATGGACCCGACCCGGGCCTGGCGGGCGTAGGTGCGCCCCCGCGGCAGCCGGTTGGGATCGAGCCGGGCGTTGTGCTCGAGCGCGTCGATCCACGCCCCGCCCCACCATGTGGCCCCGAAGGTGCGCCGCGCCGGCATCAGGCCTCCGCCCCTCGCCCTGACCGTCGCCCGCGGCGGACCTCACGGTCGGCCTCCGACGGGAGCGGGGCGGCGCCGAACCCGACGAGGTCGCGCAGCTCCCCGTCGGACAGCTGGCTCAGCCACGCCTCGCCCTCGCCCACGACGGCATCGGCCAGCTCCCGCTTGCGGGCGATCAGCGCGGCGATCCGGTCCTCGACCGTCCCCTCCGACAGGAGGCGGTGCACCGTGACCGGCCGGTCCTGGCCGATGCGGTAGGCGCGGTCGGTGGCCTGGTCCTCCACCGCCGGGTTCCACCACCGGTCGTAGTGGATCACGTGGGTGGCCCGGGTGAGGTTGAGCCCCGTGCCGCCCGCCTTCAGGGAGAGGATCATCACCGGGACGGCGCCGGCCTGGAAGGCGTCGACCTGGTCCTGGCGCTTGCGGACCGCCACCCGGCCGTGGAGGAACAGCGACGGCACGTGCCGCGCCGCCAGATGGCGTTCGAGCAGGCGGCCCATCTCCACGTACTGCGTGAACACGAGGACCGACTCCCCCTCGGCCACGATCACGTCCACGATCTCGTCGAAGGCGGCCAGCTTGCCCGACCGCCCATCGATCGGGCCCTCCTCCTTGAGGTACTGGGCCGGATGGTTGGTGATCTGCTTCAGGCCGGTGAAGAGCTTGAAGATCAGGCCCTGCCGCTGGATGCCTTCGCTGGACTCGATCAGCTCCAGGGTCTCCCGGGCGCAGCTCTCGTAGAGCGACAGCTGCTCGGCCGTGAGCGGCACCAGCACGTCGACCTCGGTCTTGGGGGGCAGGTCGGGGGCGATCTCCGGGTCGGCCTTGCGGCGCCGCAGGAGGAACGGCCGGACGAGCTGGGCGAAGCGCTCCGTGGCCTCCGGGTCGCGTTCGCGCTCCACCGGGATGGCGACCCGCTGGCGGAAGTCCTCGAGCGACCCGAGCAGGCCCGGGGTCGTCCAGTCGAGCAGGGCCCACAGCTCCGACAGCCGGTTCTCGACGGGCGTGCCGGTGAGGGCGATGCGGGCCTGCGCCGGGATGAGGCGCAGCTCGCGGGCCGTGCGAGCCAGCGGGTTCTTGACGTGCTGGGCCTCGTCGGCCACCACGAGGCCCCAGTCGACCGTGGCCAGCTCGGCCCGGTCGCGCCGGACCATGCCGTAGGTGGCGACGACGATCTCGTCGCCGGCCACCGACCCGAGGGTGCGGCCGCCACCGTGGTAGCGGCGAACCGGGATCGACGGTGCGAACTTGGCCACCTCCCGTTCCCAGTTGCCGAGGAGCGTGGCCGGGCACACGACGAGGGTGGGGCGACGGTCGGCCTTGCGGACGCCCCGCCGGTGCCGGTGGAGGTGGAGGGCGATGAGCTGGACCGTCTTGCCCAGCCCCATGTCGTCGGCCAGGCACCCGCCGAGCCCGAGGTCGGCCATCTCGGCCAGCCAGGCCAGGCCGCGCCGTTGGTAGGGGCGGAGCGTGGCCAGGAGACCCGCCGGCTCGGGTCGCTCGCGGGCGCCATCGAGAGAGGCGAGCCGTTGCGCGAGGACGGCCACCGGGCCCTCGACCTCCAGGGGCACCGGCGTGCCGTCGACGACGACCTGGCCGCCCATGGCACTGGCCAGCAGGTCGCCGGCCCGCACCCGCCGCCGCTCCCGCAGGCGGGCCAGGAGCGCCGGGTCGGCGGCCACCCACCGGCCCCGCAAGCGGACGAGCGGACGCTTGGCCTCGGCCAGGACCGCCAGCTCGGCTTCGGTGAGGTCGGCGCCGTCGAGCTGGGCGTGCCAGCGGAAGTCGAGCAGCGACTGCAGGTCGATGCCGGCCCCGGCCACCGCGTCCGGGGTCGGGGTGGTGGCCCGGGCGGCGAGGGTGAGGGTGCTGCGCAGGAGGTCCGCCGGCCACAGCACCTCGAACCCGGCGGCGGCGAGCTCGGCCGCGACCGGTCCGAGCAGCTCGTCGGCCTCGTCGGGGGTGAGGTCGACGCCGGTGGGGCGACGGTCGTCGAGGGCCCGGCCGAGCGGCGGCCACACCGTCGCCCCGCGGCGAAGGGCCAAGAGGAGATCGGTCTCGGCGTCCTCGCCGAGCCGCTCGAGCACCGCCTCCGGCGCGTCCCACAACTGCTCGGCCTCCACCAGCAACGACGGGTCGGCGTTGCTGCGGAGGAGGAGCGACGCCCGGATGCCGAGGTCGAGCGCGTCGACCCCGGCCGCCAGCTCGGTCTCGAAGTCGTCGTCGAGCGGGAGCTCGAGGCGGAGGACCGGCCGGGCGCCGGCGGTGAGGCTGCGGTCGACCGCCGCCAACCAGTCGGGTGTGCGGGACACGTCGACCGGGCGGGTCGTCGCGTAGGCCGACGACGACGCCACCACCGGCGCCGACGCCGTGCGGACGAAGGCATCGGCCACCGCGTCCGCCGCCGCCCGCACCAGCCACCGCGGATCGAGCACCTGGTGCCCCGCCCGCCCCGCCGCCGGTTGCCCCCCTTGGGTGCGTAAGGGTGCGCTATTCGCGCCCTTACGCACCCAAGCGTCGGCGGGGCCGACGAGCACGGCGAAAGCCGGCGGTGGGAGGGCGTCGGCCAGCGCGTCGAACACGGCCTCGTCCTCGGGATCGAGGGGGCCGAGCCGCCAGGCGTCGAAGCCGTCGAGGCTCATGCCCGGGACGAGCCGGCCCCGGGCGAGGACGGCCAGCGCGGCGCGCACCACCTTCGACCACGCCACGACCGACGGCGACGGGGTCGGGTCGACCGGCAGCAGGGCGAGCCAGTCGATGGCGTCGGCCACCGGCACCGGTGTGGCGTCGACCGCCCGCACGCCGAGCGACCGGCCGGTCGCGCCCCTCGGGAGAACGAGGTCGACCGGCAGCGGGCGGCCGGCGGCGGTCGGGGCCTGGTCGGTCGGCGCCGGGCCGGTCCAGGACCAGAGCAGGAAGCGACCGGCCCGCGGCGGATCCCCGGGGAGGAAGCTGAGCTCCAGCGCGCCGGATGCTGGAGCGGTCTCGACCGGTCGCACGGCCGCCGACCCTACCGACCTCCCGGCGTCCTTGGGTGCGTAAGGGCGCGCATAGCGCACCCTTACGCACCCAAGGGCCGAGGGCGGGGTCAATCGGCGATGCGGAGCGCGACGGCCGGCTTCGTGCGGGCGGCCTGGGCGGCCGGGAGGGCGGCGGCGATCAGGACCGCCACCACCGGGAGCAGGGCCTGGGCGGCCAGCGTGCCCACGGGCACGGCGAAGGGCAGCGGCCGGTCGCCGAAAGCCGAGGAGTGGACCAGCACCTGGTAGCTGACCAGCACGGCCAGCCCCATCCCCACGACGACGCCCTGGCTGGCCACGAAGGCCGCCTCGATGAGGAACGACCGCCGCACGGTGCGGGCGCCGACACCCATCGCCCGCAACATCCCGATCTCACGACGGCGCTCCCGCACCGCCCGCACCATCACCACGCCCATCCCCACGACACCGATCACCAGCCCGAGGGCGAGGAACCCCCGGAGGAGCGCGAAGAAGCCCTCCCGCTGCCCCAGCACCCGGTCGACGTCCTCGCCGAAGGCGACGGCTCGCACCCCATGGTCGATCAGGTCGACCTGGAGGCGGTGGGCCACGAGCCGCGGGTCGGCACCCGGCCGGAGCACGGCGAACTGACGCACCTCGGCCGCCAGCGGTCCCATGAGCCCGGCGATCACCGGCTTGCCGACGAGCACGCCGAAGCCGTTGATGTCGAGGTCGTAGACGCCGGCCACGCGGAGCTGCAGCTGGGCGCCGGTCACCGGGTTGTGCACGGTGAGCGGATCACCGGGATCGACGATGTCGCCCGTCGGCCCGTTGCCCGACCGCAGGAAGGTCGACGGGACGATGGCGAGGGTGGGGTCGGCGAGGACGGCGCGGTACACGGCGGCGTCGTCGGCGTAGGGCGCCATGCGCTCGACGAGCAGCGGCGGCCCGGGGGCGACCAGCGACTCGTCGAACCCCGTGAACGTGCCGTTCTTGGGGGTGGGCTCGTGGCTGTTCGTGAACCGCGGCAGCGACCGCACCAGGCCGGCGGTGGCCACGACGTCGGGTTGCGCGGCCAGCAGCGCACCGGTGACCGGGTTGGCCGGGCTCGAGTCGACGTAGAGGTCGAACCCACCCCGGAGCTCGGCTTCGAGGATGGGCCGCTGCCCGGCGAACACGGTGCTGACCTCGGTGAGGAACGTCATGGTGAAGATGACCGACGAGAACATACCGAGGAGCATCCCCGTGCGGCTGCGCCGTGCGACCGGGTAGGCCAGGCCGAGGCGGGTGGCGAGCCCGACCCCTCGACCCGACGCCCGGCGGGCCGCGGCGGCCCACAGGCGATCGCCGTTGGCCGCCAGCAGCGTGGCCGCGCCGACCAGGATCAGGCCCTCCACCGCGAACGTGTCGATCTTCGGGGTGCCCATGGCGTCGGGGAGCAGGGAGTAGATCCCGCCGGTCCACACCAGCACGACCAGGCACACCGCCACGGTGATCGCCCGGCGCCGCCGGTGCCCTCGCGTGGCGAGGAGCAGGCTGAGCAGCGCCAGGGGGAGCCCGGCGACGGTCGCCATCGGGGCGCTCCGCCGGATCCCCTCGAGGGTGAGCGCCAGCCCGCCGGCGGTGCCGAGCGCGGCCAGGACCCGGGCCGCCGTTCCCGGGGGGCGGTGCGCCCGCTCCGCCCCACCCCGGATGGCCTGGATGATCGACAGCCGGGAGACGAACACGCTCGTCAGCAGGACCGTGACCAGCGAGATCGACAGGCCGACGGCGGTCCCGGTGAGCAAGCTCGGGACTCGGAACGTGAAGGGGTAGGGCTGGGCGTTGGGTGACGTCAGGATGGCGTCGGACAGCCGGGCGATGGCCCAGCCGACGCCGACACCCAGGACCCCGCCGAGGGCGGCGGCGACGACCGAGTACAACGTCCCCTCGGCCCAGAACGACCGCACCAGGCGCGACCGGGTCATCCCGACCGCCCGCATGATCCCGAGCTCGGACCGCCGCTCCTCGGCCAGCATCACGAACAGGTTGACGAGCAGCAGCACCCCGGCCGCCACGCTGAACAGGCCGGAGGCCTGGTACAGCTGGCGGATGGAGTCGGCCGACCGGTCGGCGCTCAGCACCACGTTCTGCTTCGCCTTGGTGACGTCCAGCGGGCGCCCACCCGGGGGTCGGCCGAGGTCCCGGACGCGGGCGGTCACGTCGTTGGTGCGGTCGACGGCCGGGACCACGCCCGTCCCGTTGCTCACCAGGATGGACGCCGTCGGAGCCGGCACGGACGAGCCGGTCGACCGGAGCCGGTCGATGGTGCCCGGGCCGACGAACACGGGCTCCCCGCCGTTGATGCGGCCCTGGGTCCCGTAGCCGGCGATGCCCCGTTCGGCGATGACGGCGCGGACGGTGAACCGCTCGGGCCGGTCGCCGATGTGGGCGTCGAGCCGGTCGCCGGGCGCGACGTCGAGGAGCCCGGCCACCCGCTCGCTGAGCACCAGCTCGTCGCCCGTCGGGGTGGGGCCGGCGTCAGCGAAGCCGGTCGCGGCCGGATCGCCCCCCAGCCGGCGGGCGGCATCGAAGTCGACCTCGACCAGCTCGGCGTTGGCCACGGCCCGGGGCGAGCCCCCGACCCGGGCCACGGGGGCGGGGAGGGCCAGCCGCGGCAGGTAGCCGGCGGCGCCGGCCGCCGCAGGAGGCCCGAGCCGTTCGAGCGTGGAGGCGAGGTCGGCGGCGCCGGGCAGGTTCACGACCTCGTCGATCGGGCCGAGCGTGCGGTGGGCCGAGGCGATGATGGCGGCGTCGACGGTGTCGCCGACGACGAAGGACGCGGTGATGATCGCCGTCCCGAGCATGGCCCCGCCGACCACGAGGACGGCCTCCACGGGACGGCGGGCGGCGTTGCGCAGGGCGAGGCGGCGCACGTCGCCCCGGAGGGCGAGGTCGGCCAGCGCCGGCAGGGCCAGCACGACCGCCGCCACGAACACCATCACCGGCCCAGCATCGCACCCCGCCCCTGCGCCCGTCCCACCAGCCTTGGGTGCGTAAGGGCGCGCATAGCGCACCTGTTGTGTCGCGGGTCATCCCTCACGGGTGTCGCGGGTCATCCCTCACGGTGCGGCGTGGGATGGGCGGACGGTTCGGTTGTAGAGAGTCTGGTTCTTGCGGGTGGGGTCGAGCGTGAGTTGGCGTGCGAGGTGACCGTTGATGAAAACGTGGCAGGCCGTGCCCGTGA
>JAKOVR010000101.1 GCA_029782025.1 Actinomycetes bacterium
TCCCCCACACCCGTCAACCCACACGACCCATCCGACCCCACGCTGTACCCCGACGACACCACCCCACCACCCACCACACACTCCACCACACCCGACACCGACCCCCGACCCACCACCGAACCACCCACCACCAACGACCCCGCCCCCACCTCGTTCGCCGACACCCCCACGTTGTCCACCACCGACGACCACGACACCCCCACCCCGGCCGCACCCTCCACCCCACCCACACCACCCGACGACGAGTTCCCCGACACCGTCGACAACCCCACCGAACACGGCGACACGTTGGCCGTGCACCGGATCCCCCCGGGGCCCGACCCCGTCAGCGAGTTCCCCGCCACCGTCGAGCGGGTGACCGTCAACGACCCCGCCGCCCCTGAATGCGACGGCGCCACCGTCACGCCCCCGGCCGGGGAGGCGATGGCCGGTGCCCCGGCAGGACGGGTGCCTGGGCCGGCGTTGTCCGACACCGAGGAATCCGTCAAGGTCAAGGCGCCCATGACGTAGAGCCCCTGTCCGTTCCCGTCGAAAGTCGACCGCGTCGCCGTGACCACGGGGTCGATCCACGACCAGCCGACGCCGAGGCTCGGGGTCCAGTAGTTGCCGGCCACCCCGAGGACCGTGTTGTGGTCGATGTGCGAATCGGTGATGGTGTGGACCGGCGCCGGCCGGGCGGGCGGGGCGGGCGGAACCTGGTCGGTGAAGTAGGTGCCGTAGAAGAAGTGGGCGATGGTGGACCGGGTGATGGTGGAGGCGGTGGCCGCGATCCCCCACGTCATCCAGCCGGCGCCGTCGAGGGTGGCATCGGTCAAGGTGATCCGGTCGGCCGAGAGGCCGATCGTGGAGGAGCAGGTCGCGTCCTTGGTCGTGGCCGTGAACGAGCTACGGACGAGCGCGATCGACGACGGAGCGACGACCCCGTAGGCGCCCCCGCTCCCGTTCAGGCACGGCACCCGCAACGACGAGTCGGAGATCGAGACATCCGTCCCCCACTTGTAGGAGGACCCGTTCGTGGGAACCTCCAGCGTCGAGCCCACCACCGTGAACGACGCGGGGTAGCCACCTGACGAGCCCAGGAAGGCGAGGTTGCGCTCGATGGTGGAGTCGGTGATGGTCACCGTCCCTCCCCCGTCGATGAACGAGAGCGCCGACGCCTGGTTGTCGGTGATGCTCGAGCGCAGCAACGACACCGAGTAGCCGGCGATGCCGTGGCGGAAATAGCCACCCGTGTTGCGCTGGGCGCTGTCGACCAGTCGGAGGTCGTCGCCCGTCAGTGCAGTGATCATGGTGGAGGACCAGAAGCCGTCGAGGGTCAGGTGATCGAGCAGCAGCGGCCCTGGATGGCTTGAGAAGTGGCTGGTGCCGGCGACGATCCCGGCGCACCCCGTGAGCGTGGACCCGTTGCCGAGGATGGTGAGCATCCCGGTGGTGTCGGTGTAGCTCAGCGTGGTGCAGGAGGAGAACGTGTAGGTGGCACCCGCGGCCAGCACGATGGTGTCATCGCCGACGGTCGAGTTGGCGACAGTGAAGGCCTCTCGCAGCGAGGTCAGCCCGTCAGCCCCGTCGACGACGTCGGCCGTCGTGTCGACGGTGATCGTGGAGGCCGACGCCGGTGACGGCGTGAGCACCACCGATGCGGACGCCGTGAGGAGCGCGATCAGCGCGCCCACCACCGCCGACCGCCCGGTCGGCCGTCCCGATCGGACCGAACCCATGCACCGACGCTACCAGCGCCGGTCAGGCGACGGCGGCGAGGAGGCGCTCGACCTGACCGAGGTCGAAGGGTCGGCCGGCGCCGAGGATGAAGTGCTGGACCCCGGCGTCGAGGTACTCGTCGACCTGGTCGATCTCGTCGGGCGACATCATCCCGACCGTGCGTTCGATCTCGGCCGGGTCGCGGCCCACCTCGGCGCACCACTGGTCGAGGATGGCGTTCTTCCGGGCGTAGCTCTCGGGCGGACCGAAGGCGTTCCAGGCGTCGGCCTGCTCGGCCACCATCTTCAGCGTGACCTTCTCACCGGACCCCCCGATGAGGAGGGGCATGGGCCCGACCGGCGGCGGATTGAGCTTGGCGAACCGCGCACGGATGCGGGGAAGAGCGGTGGCGAGGTCGCGCAGGCGGCCGCCGGCCGTACCGAAGTCGTAGCCGTACTCCTCGTAGTCCTTCTCGAACCACCCCGAACCGATCCCGAGCACCATGCGGCCCCCGCTGAGGTGGTCGATGGTGCGGGCCATGTCGGCGAGGAGGTCGGGGTTGCGGTAGCTGTTGCAGGTGACCAGGGCCCCGATGGTGGCGTTGGTGGTCTCCACCGCCATGGCCGCCAGCATGGTGTAGGCCTCGAAGTGAGGGCCTTCGGGGGCCCCGAACAGCGGGTAGAAGTGGTCCCACACCCAGAGGCTGTCGACGCCGAGGGCGTCGGCCCCGCGCCAGCCCTCCCGCAGCTCCTGCATCGATGTGTGCTGGGGCCAGAACTGCACGCCGACCTTGGCTCGAGCCACGCTTCCTCCTCGGGGATCCGACAACGAGGCGGAGGCTACCGGGCGTCGGCCGGAACCCGACCCGACGCGCCCGCGCTCAGGCGCCGGCCATGTCGGCCAGCAGCCGCACGGTGGTGGCGTTGCCCACGCCGGCGAACCGGTCCGGCACGCAGCTGAGGATGATCACCTGGCAGTCGCGACCGGCGCTGGCGATGGCCGCGCCCATCCCGGCCAGCCGTTCCGGGTCGGTCCAGCCGAGGGTGTCGTCGAAGATCACCGGGGCGCCGCCGTCGGTGCTCACGATGGCGGCACCGGCGAGGCGCGACAGGACGGCGAGCTGCTCGCGGGCGCCGACGCTCAGCTGCCGCACGTCGAGGGTGACCCCGTCGAGCGTGCGGCGCACGACCCGCAGCTCGTGATCGAGCTCCACCTCGAAGGTGGGGCCGTAGACGATGCGACCGAACCGCTCGAGCCGGGCCCGGAACGGCGCCACATAGCGCTGGCGGGCGGCCTCGCGCCGGGCCGCGAACGACCGGTGGAGGAGGTCGGCGGCCGCGGCGCGGCGGCGGTCGCGCTCGAGGGCCAGCTGCGCGTGCTCCAGCGACGACGACGCGTCGCTCCGCTTCTGGTGGAGGCTGTCGTCGCCCTTGGCCTGGAGGTAGGCGAGGTGGTGCGAGCGTTCCTGCTCGAGCTCGAGCCGGTCACCGGTGAGCCGGTCGACCTTGGCCCGGGCGTTGGCCAGGCGGACCTCGACGCTCTCGGGATCGTGCGCCGCCAGCTCGGCCGCCGCCGCGTCGTAGCGGGCGGCGGCCTCGGCGACCGCCGCGCCGGCTTCGGCGAGCTCGGCATCGAGCACCTCGTCCGAGGTCGCCGCCCGGGCCGCGGCCAGGGCGGCCTCGGCCGCGGCGACGGCGTTCGCCGCCGTCTCCCGCAGCACCTGGTGCCGGGTGGTCTCGGCCAGGTGGTGCTGGGCCATCTGCCGGAGCGCCTCAGCGGCCCGCTCGGCGCGGCTCAGCTCCGTGCGGGCGGCCTCGACGGCGGCGCCGGCCTCGCGGGCGGCGACGTCGGCGTCGTCGTGGGACGGCAGGGCCGCGCCGCCTCGTCGCGCCTCGGCCGCGGCGATGCGCTCGGCCAACGTTTCGATGCGGCTCCCCATCTCCTCGACGGTGAGATCGCGCAGGTCCTGCCGGCGCCGGGCCACCAGGTCGTCGCGGGACCGGCAGGCATCCTCGTAGGCCCTGAGCAGCGAGCGGGCGTCGCGCCCGTCGGTGGCCCCGATGGCAGCGCAGCGACGCGCCAGCTCGGCCTCGGCCGCGGCGAGCTGCGCCGCGCCATCGCGCACGCCCGGGCCGGGGACGACCTCGATGCGGGCCACGCCCGGGAGGTCGACCACGACGGCGTCGGTGACCGCCCGCGTGGACGCCGCGCCGGCAGCGACGGTGAAGCCGGCGCCGCCCTCGGTGCCGGCCACGGGCGCCACGGCCTCGATGGTGATCGTGCCGGCGCCCGCCTCCAGCACGGCCCGGGCCGAGGCCACCGCCATCACCGCGTCCTCGATGGCGTCGACCTCGGCGGCCTCGATCGGGTGCTCGAGCACGCCGGCCAGCTCGGCCAGAGTGTGGCTCACCTCCTGCACCCGCTCGTACCGCTCGCTCAGGAGCGCGTGGTCGAGCACCCAACGGGCCGCCTCGCGCGTGTCTTCCGCCGCGGCGGCCACGACCTCGGCGGCGTCGAGAGCGGATCGGGCCGCGGCCACAGCTGCTTCCGCTTCGGCCGATCGCCGAGCGTGCTCCTCGCCGTCGCCGGCGACGGCGAGATCCGACGTTGCCAACGACTCGAGCCGGGCCAGCGCGGCGTCGAGATCGGCGACGAGGGCCCGGCGCTGACGGACGGCGCCCTCGGCCCGCTCGTGGCGCACCGCGGCCCGCTCCCGGGCCACGTCGAGATCTCTCACCGCCCGGACGGTGACCTCCAGCTCCCGCCACGCCGCGTCGAGCTCGTCGCGCTGCTGGACGGCGGCGGTCACGTCGCGATCGATGCGGTCGAGCTGGTTGTCGATGGCGGCGACCCGTTCGATGCGGGTGCTGAGCTCGGCCAGCTCGGCGTCGAGCCGGGCCAGCTCGGCTTCGTGTTCCGCCGCCGCCGCCTCGAGGTGCTTGCGCTCGGCCCGGGCCTGGCCCGTGGGCGTGAAGTACTTGGACCACTCGGCCGCGATCCGTTCCCACAGATCGCCCTCCTCGCCATCGGCCGTGCCACCGGCGACCGCGTCCAACGCCTTGAGGACCGACCGCGTGGCCAGCGCACCGGGGCCGGCCTCCCGCCCCTGCTCGAGCCGCAACGCCTCCCACAAGGCGAGATCGGCCGTCTCGGCGATCATCGCCTGCACCCGCTCGTGGGCCTCCCGCCCGGTGAGCTGCTCGCGGCGGGGCTCCTGGATGTCGAGCCACGTGCCCTTGCCCTTGAACCACCGCTTGCGCAGGGTGAACCGGTAGGGACCGGTGCTGAGGTCGACCTCGACCTCGGTGCCCTCGTCGCGCCCGACCGGGCGCACGGCCCGCACCCGCTCCTTGGTGGAGCTGTCGAGCTCCTCGAGCACCAGTGCCATGGCCTCGGCCATGCTCGACTTGCCGATCTCGTTGGGCCCCTCGATCACCGTGACGCCGGTGGTGGCGAAGGTGACCTCGCGCTCGACGATCCCGCGGTAGTGGGCGAGCCGGAGGCGATGGATCCTCACCCGGCACCGCCGGTGAGCCGGAAGAGCAGGGCGAGCGCGTCGGCCGCGACCTGGGCCTCGGCCCCGGGGGCGGTGAGCTGGGACCGCAGGTCCTCGACCGCCTCGGCGGCAAAGCCGGTGAGCTCGAGGTCGCTGAAGTCGGCATCGTCGGGCACCACGGCGAGGTCGGAGTGGCGCTCGCTCTGCTCGATGGCGGCGAACAGCTCGGTGTTGAAGGCGAGCAAGTCGGTGAGGGCGGCGTGGGCCCGCAACGGGAGTGTGCCGATGAGGGACAGCCGGACGATCGTGCGGTCCTTGGCCGGGAGGGCGGCGAACCAGCGGGCCACCGTGTCGACGTCTTCGATGCCGTCGAGGTGGAACTTCTCACGGGCGAAGCGCCAGGTGCCCACGGCGTGGCTGGTGACCCGGCACGACGCCGCATCGACCTCGACGACCAGCGCGTTGCCCGGGTCGACCTCGTCGAAATCGGTGGGCTCGGGCGCCCCCGAGTACCACACCCGGCCGGTGGCGCCGGCGGCGGTGGTCGAGTGCCGGTCGCCGAGGGCGACGAAGTGCACCGCCCCCGCTTCGATGAGCCGGTCGAGGTCGGCCTGGCGGATGATGGCGGGATTGTCGATGTCGGGCGCGACCGAATCGATGGCGCCGTGCCCGACGGCGATGCGCACGTCGCCCGCCGGCGGCGGACCGCCGGCGCCGACGACGGCATCGGTGACCAGATCCGAGAGCGGGCGCTTGCTCGACCACGGCGCCGCCACCAGCTCGACGCCGGGCAGGATCTCGTGGACGCCGGGGCCCTCGAGCACGACGACGTTGGCCGGGCGGTGCTGGCAGAAGGTGGTGGACCGGTAGACCGAGCCGGCATCGAGCGGATCGTGGTTGCCGGGGAGCAGGTAGAAGGGCACCCCGGCGCCCCCCATGGCCTCGAGGGCGCGCACCACCACCTGGCGGTTCACGAAGTTGTGCTCGAAGACGTCGCCGCACACCACGACGAAGGCGCAGCCCTCACGGACGGCCAGCGCCCCCATGGTGGCGATGCTGTCGATCCGGGCCTGGGTGAACCGGGCCTGGGCCTCCGGGGAGAGGAATCGGCGGGTCATCCCGAGCTGCCAGTCGGCGGTGTGCAGGAACCTGATCACGATTTCGACAGTACCGAGGGGGTGTGACAACAACGCGGGATGCTCCCGGCCCCGAGGCCCCGAGGCCCCCGAGGCCCCCGATACGATCCCGCGGTGCCGCCAGGGGACGCTCCGCACCGGGCCACGGCCGACGAGCTCGCCGCGCTCGACGCCCTCACCGGCGACGGCTCGTGGGACCTCGACGGGCGGGCCATCGCCCTGCGCCACCTCGACAAGGTGCTGTTCCCGGCCACGGCGTCGACCAAGGCCGTGACCAAGCGCGACCTGGTGCGCTACTACGCCACCGCCGGTGCCGCCGCCGTGCCCTTCCTCCGCGACCGGCCGGTCAACGTGCAGCGCTTCCCCAACGGCGTGACCGCCGCCGGCTTCTGGCAGAAGCAGCTCCCCGGCCACGCGCCCCCGTGGGTGCGGCGCTGGACCAACCCCGGCGCCAAGCCCGGCGACAGCGAGGTCTACGCCGTCGTCGACGACACCCCGACCCTCGTGTGGCTGGGCACCCAGGGCGTGCTCGAGCTCAACGGCTGGACGTCGACCGCGGCCGCGCCCGACGCCCCGACGTGGGCCCTGATCGACATCGATCCCGGCCCCGAGACGGCGTGGGCCGAGGTCCTCCTCCTGGCCCAGCTCTTCCGGCGGGCGCTCGACCAGCTCGACGTGCGGGCCGCGGCCAAGACCACGGGCCAGCGCGGGTTGCAGGTGTGGGTGCCCGTGGCCGACGGGACGAGCTTCGACCACACCCGGGCCTGGGTCGAGCGCCTGTCCCGCCTCGTGGCCGCGGTGGTGCCCGACCTCGTGAGCTGGCGCTGGCACGTCGACCAGCGCCGTGGCCGGGCCCGGCTCGACTACACCCAGAACGCCCGGAACCGCACGTTGGTGACGCCGTGGTCCCCCCGCCCGCGCCCCGGGGCGCCCGTCTCGGTGCCCGTCCCGTGGGACCTCGTCGACGCCGCGGCCGAGGCCGGCGGCGCCCCACTGCAGTTCACGGTGGCCGACCTGCTGGCCGGCGGCGCACCGGCCGTCGACCCGCTGACCCCGCTCATCGGCCTCCAGCAGACCCTCCCCGACCTCGGTTGAGCCCCCGCCCCGGCGGGACCCCCGTGGGTGCGCAATGTCACGGTCGCCGATGCATTGCGCACCCACGGAGACCCGGGGGTGGGTGCGGTCAGGAGAGGGCGGCGATGAGCTCGTCGCGGGTCATCTTGGAGCGGCCGCCGATCGACCGGGCCCGGGCCAGGTCGCGCAGCTCCCCGAGGGTGAGGCCGTCGAGATCGCCCCCGCCCGCGCCGGCCCCGCCGGCGGCCGGCACCGTGATGCGGGCGGTGATCCGCGGTCGCTCGCCTCCGGCGGCGGCGATGCGCAGGTCCGTCTCCTCGTCGCCGCCCTTGAGGGCCCGGATGGACGCTTCGAGCGCCGCGAACACGTCGACGCCGGCGGCGCCGAGCGGGGCCGCCTCGCCCAACTCGGGGACGCGGCCGGTGGCCTTGGCGTCGATGAGCTCGAGGAGCCGCGACCGGTACTCGTCGCGGAAGCGGTCGGCCTCCCAGGGCGCCCGCATGGCCTCGAGCAGGGCGCGGGCCATGGCGAGCTCGCGCTCCTCCACGTCGGCGACGCCCGGCACGTACCCGGCGATCGACGCCGGCCGCACCTCGTCCTCGTAGAAGAGGGTGTGCAGCATGAGGCCGCCCTCGGCCGACCGGATCACGGCGACGTGCTCCTTGCCCCGCATCACGAAGCTCCCGATCCCGACCAGGCCCTCCGCCTCGAGGGTGCGGCGCAGCAGCTCCATCGGGTGCTCGGCGTCGACCTTGGGGGCCGGGCCGAGCCAGTAGGACTTCTCGAAGTAGACGGGATCGATCTCGTCGATCGAGCAGAACTGGGTGATCTCGAGCAGCTTGCTCTTCTCCGAGGCCACCGACGCCAGGTCCTCGTCGGTGACGAAGACGACCTCGCCGTCTTCGCGGGTGTAGCCCCGGGCGGTGGTGTCGACCGGCTCGCCGGTCTCGGCCGAGACCTTCCGGGTCTTGATCCGCTCGGTCGTCCCCTCCTTGTAGAGGTGGAAGGAGACGTCCTTGGTCTCCACCGCGCTGTAGAGGCGGACGGGAATGTGCACCAGTCCGAACCGCACATGTCCCGACCAGATCGACGTCGCCATTGGGAACCCCTTGCTTCTGTGCCCCTACGGTTCCGCCCGCTGCACACCGAGGAGTTCCCCGGGAGCGTCCAATCTAGACCAGGAATCCACATCTGCCCAGGGGTCGACCCCGATCCGGGGATCAGGTGTTCGTCCCCGGGAGCTCGCGGACCACGTCCGCCGCCGGCTTGTCGGGGCGGAACCCCACGAACCGGGGATGGCGCAGGTGGCCCCCCGCCGGCCACTCGGCGAAGGCCACCTCGATCACGAGGAGGGGCGGGACCCAGCGGACGGCCTCGCCGGTGGGGACGCCCCGCTGGGCGGTGGGCCGGTCCGACGCCAGCGGGCGGAGCCGCGCGTCGATGGCGGCGATCGTGGCGTGGTCGAAGCCCGAGCCCACCTTCCCGGCCACCACGAGGTCGGGCCCGTCGTGCACGCCCACCACGAGGGCGCCGAAGCCGGCGCGCGACCCCTGCGGTTCGGTGAACCCGAGCACCACGAACTCCTGGCGGGCCGTGCACTTGACCTTCTGCCAGCGGTCGGAGCGCCGGCCCACGTAGGTGGACGCGCCGTGCTTGGCCACCACGCCCTCCCACCCCTGCCCGCACAGCAACTCGAACAGCGCGGCGCCCCCGCCCTCGGTGGCCGGGTTGAGGGCGACCCCCGGCGGGAACGGCGCCAGCTGCTCGAGCACGGCCCGGCGGGCCGTGTAGGCGAGCGGGCGCAGGTCGCGACCGCCGTGGTGCAGCACGTCGAACACGACGTAGGTGAGCACGGCTCCACGGGCGGCCACGGGCAGGTCGCCGATGCGCTGCAGGCGCCCGAAGCTCGGGCGGCCGTCCTCGAAGGCCACGATCTCGCCGTCGAGCACCACCGGCCCGCCCGGCCACGCCGAGAAGGCGGCGGCCACGGCCGGGAACTGGTCGGCCAGCGACCGGGCCGAGCGCGACACGAGGCGCACGTCGCCGGCGACGAAGGCGAGGCCGCGGTACCCATCGAGCTTGGGCTCGTACCACCAGCCCTCGCCGGCCGGCAGCGACGCCGCGGCCGTGGCCAGCATCGGGGCGCGGGCGCCGGGGAACGCCTCCGCCGGGGCGGCGGCCACGAGGTCGTCGATCTCGCCGGGGCCATGGGTCATGGTGCCACCGGCCCGGGGCCGGTCAGTCGGCCGACGCGCCCTCGGGGATCACGACCTCGACCCCTTCGCGGTAGTAGATGAACAGCTCCTCGAGGAGCTCCTTCAGGCCGGCGCCGCTCCCGCCCGAGGCGAGCTGGACGGTGACGACGTTGCCGTTGACCTGCACGAGGGCCACGTTGCCGTGGTCGAACACCCGCCGGGCGAGCTCGTCGACCGGCCGCTCGCCGACCGCTTCGTCGCGGGACCGGAAGATGTCGTGGCCCATGCCCGACAGCACACGGTTGGTCTCGAACCGCAGCACGTCGGGGCGGCTGGTCTGCTTCTGGACGACGGTGACGGCCTGGCCCATACGGCTCGAGAGCCTACCGGCGACCCGCCGGCGCAGGCGATTCCTGACCGGGGGCGACGGGGTCGCCCCCACCGGACCGGTCGGACCGGTCGGACCGGCCCGACCCGTCGGATCCGTCGGCACCGCGGGCGGCCGGCAGCGTGCGCCACACGCCCGCGGCGAGGGCCACGGACACGACGCCGAGCACCGTGTGGACCACGTTGAACCCCACCGGGCTACTCACGCCGGGGTGCTCGGTGAGCCAGATCTGGGGCACCCGGACCGCCCACACCACGACCGTGGCCGCGGCGTGGGCCCGGGCCAGCACCGCCCACGGCCCGGTCCGCCGCCATCCGGTGGCGCCGGCGGCCGCCGCCAGTGCCAGGAGCGCGGAGGCCAGCGCGATCGAGGCCGACCGGGTGGCGCCGGTGAGCGACGCGTCGTCGAGCGCGTTGCGGATGCGGGTGGCCCACACGAACCCCGTCCAGACCACCGACAGGGCGAGCACGAGGAGGAAGCGGCGGGCCGGGGCCATGGCCGGCGACGGTAGCGGCGCCCGCCCCGCCCGACGAAACGGCAGCTACCAGGGCAGGGTGTGGGTCTCGAGCCAGCGCTCGTCGAGCTCCTTGATGCGGGCGATGAACCGGTCACCGAACGAGGCCTGCAGCTCGGGATCCCGGGTGAGGGTGTCGACCCAGTCGGTGGAGATCTGGGACCACTTCGGCGCGTCGATCCCGAACCGGGCGTACATCGGCTCGAAGGGCACGGGCCGGACGTCGCCCTCCTTCAGATCGGTGTTGATCATGGCCAGCATCTCGAGGTACTCGTCGATCGTGGCGGTGGCCCGCGGCCCGCCCCAGGTGGACAGCGCGGCCTGGTAGAGCGGCATGTAGGCGAGGGCCACCTCGGCGGCCGTGGCCGGATCGTGCATCCGGGCGTTCCAGCCGTCCATCGCCGCCTGCCACGTGGCCCGGTCCACCCCCTCGGCCTCCGCCACCTGCGCGCACCGCTCGAGGTCGTTGTCGCAGCCGGCCATCTTGGCCGCCAGCTCGGCGTACCGCTCGAGGCTGATGCCGGCGATGGGGGCCAGGGCGGCGCTGGGACCGCCGGTGGCGGGGAGGCCGGGCGGAGCCGGAGCCGGAGCCAGGGCGGCGGGCGGCCCGCCGGCGGCAGCACCTCCCACGGCCGCCGTGGCGGCCGAGGTCATGGTGCCGGCCATCTGCGTGGCGGAGCCGCTGGCCTTGTTGAGCATGTCGCGGATTCCCATGCCCGGATCCTCGACGCCATCGCCGGGGCCGTCATGAGCAACGACTACTCACCGGCCCCCGCCGGGGCGCACCGCCGCGCCGGGGCGCTCAGCGCTCGAACACGAGCGGGAGGGACCGGGGGCCGCGCACCTGGCCGGCCGACCACGTCACGGCGTCGGGATCGGCGAGACGGAACGGCGGCACCCGCTCGATGAAGCGCTGGACCGCGGCCTGCACCTCCAGCCGGGCCAGGTTCGACCCGAGGCAGCGGTGGATGCCCACCCCGAAGGCGACGTGGCGGTTGTGGGCCCGGTCGATCACCACCTCGTCGGCCCGTTCGAACACCGACGGGTCGCGGTTGGCGGCCGGGAACGGCAGGAGCAGCGGGTCGCCGGCGTGCATCGGGCAGCCCTGGAACTCGGTGTCGACGGCCAGCTCGCGCGCCATGGTGACCGGCGCGTACGCCCGGAGGAACTCCTCCAGCGCCACCGGCCACAGCCCGGGATCGGCGACGAGGCGGTCACGGTCGTCCGGGTGACCCGCCAGGTGCCAGATGGTGGAGCCGATGGCGCTCCACGTGGTGTCGATGCCGGCCACCACCATGAGGAGCACCACCCCGAGCAGCTCCTGGTCGGTGAGGGGGCGGTCCTCGTCGGCCGAGGCCTCGACGAGGTTGCCGGACTGGCCCTCGCCCGAGGACCGGATGGTGGCGTGGGCGAGGTAGGACACGAGGTCGTCGCCAGGGGCGTCGCGGCGGGCCAGCATCTGCTCCCGGAAGTAGCCGAAGAAGTCCTGCAGGGCGAGCATGGCCGTGGCGAAGTCGGAGATGCCGACCTCGAGCAGGTCGTGCACCCACCCCCGGAAGCGGTCGCCCTCCTCCTCCGGCACGCCGAGCAGGTGGGCGATGAGCCGGACGGGCACGTGCTGGGAGAACTGCACCGCGGCGTCGCACCCGTCGGCGTCGACGAAGGCATCGATGAGGTCGTCGGCGATGGCGACGACGCGGGGCCGCAGCGCCTCGATCGGCTTGGGCGCGAAGAAGGGCAGGAGCAGGCGACGGATGGCGGTGTGGTACGGCGGGTCGCTGGAGATGGGCGGCGCCATCACGCCGAACTCGGCCATGGCGAGGTACTCGGTGACGATCGGGCTCCGCGACGAGAAGGTGGTGGTGTCGTGGGCGACCGCCACCACGTCGTCGTAGCGGGTCGGGACCCACATGCCCCGGAACCGCTCGGAGCGGGCCACGGGGCACGACTCGCGCAGCTCGTCCCAGATGGCGTACGGCGCGGCGCTGTAGCCCGGATCGGTGTGGTCGAACTGCGTCCGCCAGTCGGTGACCGTCATCGTTCCCCCCGGAGCGATTCGGGCGGCCGGCCGGCCGCCGCCTGTTACTCGTGGTAACGCATTCTCGACGGTGACGCGGTCGCCTGTCCAGCACACTGGGGTCTGGCCCAGGAGTCAGACCAACCGGAGTCGACGGGGCAGCACGCGGGCCGCGCCAGCCGGATGGGCCGCCCGGGCGGGGTCGGCCCCCTCACCGCCGGCGACCCGGACGAGGACGGGACGCACCGGCACCGCGGGCTGGGGATCGACGCGGAGGGGGGCGTCGACCCACCGGTTGGACTGGCGCAGGCGGCGGGCGGCGGCGCCGATCTCGGCCACGGCGGCGTGGGTACCGCCCTGCTCGAGGCCGGCGTTGGCCCGCAGGTCCCGGGCCGCACCCCGATGCTCGAGTCGATCGGCCGCCGAGAGCTCCGTCGCGTTCGCCATCCCTGTCACCTTTCGCCGGGTCCTGTGTCGGGTTCCTCCCGGCGCTTCCCTGCAGGGCGGCGCCGGAACTGCACACAGGAACGGCGCGCCCGCAGCCGACCTGAACGGGACAGGCGTCACGTCGGCCCGACAGATGTCACACCGGCGGCCGGGCGGCGGGCGTGTACGCCGTTCCGCCCCGCCGGCGCGTCGTACCGGGCATGACCGCCACCGCACCACCGAACCCCCGCCGCCGCGTCCCCCGCCGCCGGCGCACCACGACCGTGCTCACCCTCGGCGCGGCCGCGCTCACCGTCGTGGCCACCGGGTGTGTGACCGTGACCCAGAGCGCCAGCGCCGGCGCGCCGGTCGTCGGCGCACCATTCGTCGTGTGCGCCAAGCCCGTCAGCTCCACCACCGGCGCTCCGATCGCCGCCGACGGCGAGCTGGTGTTCAGCTGGGGCGACGGCGTGGGGTCCGGCACCGTCGTGCCCGTGCGAGGCGGCGCCTTGGCCTGCGCCGGCCACGTGTACCAGCGGGCCGACCTGTTCCGGATCGGCGCCCAGTTCCGCTCGGCCGGCCCCGATGGGTGGACGAGCCTCACCGCCGGGAGCGACATCCGGATCATCCCCGAGCCCGATCCGCCGTCGTTCGTGACCGGGTACCCGGTGGGAGCCGATCCCCGGGCGTGGTCCTTCTCCTTCCGCGACCGCTGGTTCAGCCCCGGGGTCACCCCCCACGAGGTCGCCGGCTCCTCGCTCGAGCCGTTCGACTGGCAAGCCCTCGCCGACGACGGCACGGTGGTGGCCAGCTCCTCCGGCAGCACCGAGTGGCCCCTCACCTTCCCCGGGCCGGGCACCTACACCGTCCGCCTGACCACGGGTCGGATCGTGCCCATCGATCCCGACGGTCCGTGGGGCGAGGCCGGCGTCATCAACGTCGAGGTGCCGCTCGTGTCCACGGTCCGGGTCACGGTGGCGTGAGGCCGGCTTGGCCCGCCGGCCCCCCGGTCCCCTATATTGACCGCGCGGTCAAGAAACCGCCGGGGGGCCGAACCGGCCCGCCATCCGCCGAGACCGGAGCCAAGGGGGACCGATGTCCGACGCCGTGCCCACCCTCGAGGAGTTCGAGCAGGAGATCCTCGCCTTCCTCGACGCCAACGCCGAGAAGAAGGAGCTGCAGCGCTCCGAGGAATCCAAGTGGGGCGAGGGCAGCGACGACGTGTCGCTGTTCGAGGAGGTCGATCGGGACAAGGAGCTCGAGGACCTGAAGGCGGCCCAGGCCTGGCGGGCCAAGCGCTACGACGCCGGCCTCGGCTGGATCAGCGGCCCTACCGAGTACGGCGGTCGCCAACTGCCCCCGGCCTACGACCGGCTCTACGCCAACCTCGAGGGCCGCTACAAGATCCCCAACATGGGGTTCTTCGGCATCGGCCTCGGGATGGTCGCCCCCACGATCAACGCCCACGCCACCAAGGAGGTCAAGGACCTCTACCTGGCCAAGATGTACCGGGGCGACCTCGTCGGCTGCCAGCTCTTCTCCGAGCCCGGGGCCGGCTCCGACCTGGCCGGGTTGCAGACCAAGGCCGAGCGCGACGGCGACGAGTGGATCCTCAACGGCCAGAAGGTGTGGACGTCGGGGGCCCACTACTCCGACATCGGCGAGATCATCTGCCGCACCGACCCCGACCAGCCCAAGCACAAGGGGCTCACCGGGTTCGTCGTCGACATGAGGGCGCCCGGGGTGGAGGTGCGCCCGCTGCGCCAGATGACCGGCGGCGCCAACTTCAACGAGGTCTTCTTCACCGACGTCCGCGTCCACGACAGCCACCGCCTCGGCGACGTCAACGAGGGCTGGACCGTGGCCCTCACGACGCTGATGAACGAGCGCGCCTCGATCGGTGGCGGCGGGGGCGGCGGCATGGGGCTCGCCTCGCTCACCCGCCTCGCCCAGCTGGTGGAGCACTTCGGCGTCAACGACGACCCGCTCGTGCGCCAGAAGTTGATGGACGTCTACATCCACTTCCAGGTGGCCAAGTACAACAACCAGCGGGCCATGGACAAGATCAAGGCCGGGCAGCTCCCCGGGCCCGAGATGTCGATGGCGAAGCTCTCGCTGACCAACAACCTGTGGCGGACGGCCAACTTCGTGACCGACGTGCTCGGCCCCCGCGTGATCGCCGACACCGGCGAGTGGGGCACCTTCGCCTGGGGGCAGCTGCTGTGCGGCGTGCCCGGCATGAAGGTCGCCGGCGGCACCGACGAGGTGATGAAGAACATCGTCGGCGAGCGGGTGCTCGGGCTCCCCAAGGACCCCGGCATCGACGCCAAGGCGCCGTTCTCCCAGCTGCTGAAGAACTAGCGGCGGCCCACCGGCCCACCGGCCCACCGGCCCACCGGCCCACCGGCCCACCGGTCGCCCGTCGACCCACCGGCCGTCAGGCAGGCGTCATCTTGGCGTCATGTAATCTCGTGGCTCTGGGGAGCACGGGCAATGCGAGCGAAAGGGAAGTGGGATGTCGGCGGAGGACCACGTCGTCGTGCTCGTCGAAGGCGCGGACTGGGTCAGGCGGTGGGCGGACGCCCGGGAGGCCGCCGTGCGCGCCCGGTGGTTCGTCGACATCGTTCGCACCACGGTGGCCGACCACGGCGGGCTGTTCCCGATCGACCAGGGCGTCGGCGAGCGCGGCCTTGCCGTCTTCGCCCCCGACCGGGGCGTCGACGCGTTGCGATGTGCGCTCGACCTCATGGAGCGGTTGAGCGGCTCGCCTCGAGCGCGCGGGGCCATCCACGCCGGGCCGGTCTCGATCGCCGGGGACGGCGTGCGCGGCATCGCCCTCCACCTGGGTTCCCGGCTGCGGTCCGTCGCCGCCGACGGCGACTTGCTCGTCAGCGACGTGGCGATGCGGTACCTCTGCCGACCGACCTGGCCGAGCGAGGTCGAAGCGGTCGACATCGGCCACCGACGGCTCCGCGACTTCGGCCCCCCCCATCGGCTCTACCGAGTGCGGCCGGCGACCGAGCCGCCGCCGGACACCGCGCCCGGGCGTGCGCCCCGGCCCGAGGCCGACACGGTCCGTCTGCCACCGCCAGCGCTGCCGACCGGTCCCTCGGCTCCGCCGCCACAAATGATGGCCCTGCTCGAAGCCGACCCGTTCGTCGGACGCGACCAGGAGATCGCCGAGGTGATCGGCGATCTGCGGCAGGACAACGTGCGAACGGTCTGGCTGCACGGGCCATCCGGTGTCGGCAAGTCCCGGTTGGCTGCCCGCGCCGCCGCCTTGGCCCGCATGGACGGCACGACGGTCCTCTGGGGCGACACCGAGAACGTGGCATCCGGTCCCTTCCCCGCGGTGATCGCCGCCATCGACGAGTACGTCGCGGAGATGCCCATCGAGGCCATCGTCGGGTCCGCCGGGACCGTGATCGGTGACCTGGCGCGGATCCTGCCGTCGCTCGGGAGCTTCGATCCGCTCGCCGGCACCGCCCTCGATCTCGACAACGCCGACGAGCGGGCCGCGCACGCGCTGGCCGCGCTCTTGCGCGCCATCTCCCGCCACAGTCCGGTCCTGCTGGTCATCGACGGGGCCGACGCGCTCGACGAACCCACCGTGCGGCTCATCGAGCGGCTGGCGGCCGACCGGTCGCTGCACGCGGTCCGGGTGCTCCTCACGGCCACCATGCCGATCGGCGACCCGGCGAGACCGGTGGGCGGCGCCGAGGCGCACCGGTCGGTCCTCCCCCTCGACGAACCGTCCTCGTGGCAGTGCACCGCCGCGTACGCGGAGCGGGCCGGACATCCGGTCCCGGAGATCGACAGCGATGCTCTGCGTTCCGCCCGCGGCCTTCCGCTCCACCTGCGGGACCTCGCGCTGCGGGGGACATCACGAGGGCGCGCAACGGCACCGGCGGACGTCGACGGCCGGGCCGACGGGGTCACCTTGAGCGGGAGCACCCGGCGCATCCTGACCGCGGCAGCCGTGCTCGGCCGTTGGTTCGACCCCGCGCTGGTCACCCGGGTCATCGCCCTCGGGAGCCACCGGCCCGCGTCCGGAGCACCAGACCCCGTCGCGGACACCGCGACCGCCGCTGCCGACGTGGCCGCTGCGCTCGCCGATGCCGTGCGGCTCGGGCTGCTGCGAACCCTCGACGGCCGCACCTATGCCTTCTCCCACACGGCGGTCCGCAGTTGGCTCATGGCATCGTCGAGCGCCACCCGCCTGGCCTCACTCCACGCCCGGGCCGCCGCCGCTTTGGGCGCCGACGGCCTCGATCACCCCGACGTGGAGCCCGCGCGCCCGTCGCTCGTCGCCCAGCACCTCGTGGAAGCGGGGCCGGCGTACCGCGCGAGTGCAGCGGCATGGTGCGAGCGGGCAGGACGGGCGGCCATGGTCCGGGCCGAGTTCGAGGAGGCGTACCGCTGGCTCGGGCTGTCCCTCGAGTACGCCGGGGTTGTCGACCCCGGCGTCACCAGCACCGCCTGGAGCCCGGAGGTGGTCGACCTCGTCCGGTCGTTCGGCGAGGCGATGGCCCGGGCCGGCCACCGTTCCGCCGCGTTCGAGGTGCTCGACCCCCTCGCCACGATGCTCGACCGGCCCGAGACGGCGAGGGCGTTCGCGGCGGTCGTGCTCAGTCTCGGGGTGGGCGACATGTTCGGCCAGGGATCCGCGGCGCTCCTGGGTCGGCTCATGCGCGCCGAGGAGCTGCTCGAGCGCGAGGCGGCCGGTGATCCGGAGCGGATCGCCCTGCTCGTCAGCGTCCGATCCCGTCGGGCCTGCGAGGAGTACCACTTGCGGCCGCTGGACCTCGTGCGATCCCGTGCACGAGCCGCCCTGGAACTGGCCGAGGGCAGCGGGGACCCGACCCTCGTCCTCGACGCCCGCTTGCGCGCCGCCTACGTCGATCGAGGCCCGGGGCGCTCCGTCGCACTGGTCGGTCTCCGCCAGACGATCGCCGACGCCGAAGCCCACGGCGCCCACCACGTCTCGTTCCTGGCCACCTGGCTGAGCGCCGGCATCCACTACGAAGAGGGCGCCTTCGACCGCTACGACGACGTCGTCGAGTCGTGCCGCTCATTGCTCGGCCTCGTCGGTGGTCGCCGGAACGAGATCCGCCTCCGTTCGCTCGAAGCGGCGATCGACATCGGGCGGGGGCGATTCGCCCGTGCCGAAGCGACCCTGGATCCGAACGGCCTGCAGGCCCGGTTGTCGGGAACCGACGAAGCCGACGGCGACGCCGACGTCGATCTGCTCATCCTCAGCGCCTACCTCACCTTCCACCGCGGCCACCTCGGCGACTGGGTCGACCTCCTGGCCATGGCCGTGGAGGAGAACCCACCCGACGACCTGGCTTGGCCCGCCGCGTACGCCGTGGCGTTGACCAGCGCCGGCCGTCGGATGGATGCCGCGGTCGAACTGACGGCGAGGTTCACGCCCGAGGTCGTCCGAGGCACCCCCCGTGATGACAACTGGTCGTCGGTGATGGCCCTCCTCGCTACGGCGGCCAGCGAATGCCCTCCGACGCCCGTACCGATGGTCGTCGCCGAGCTGCTCGAACCGTTGCGTCACCTGTTCGCTCACGCCGACCCGATCGGCGGGGGTTGCCTCGCCGGCTACCGGGGCAAGTGCCTCTTGGCGGCCGGCCGCCACGCCGAGGCCGAGGCCGATCTCGACCTGGCGGTGGACCGCAACCGCGAGGCCGGTCTGTGCACCTACCTCACGATCGCGCTGATCGATCGGGCCCTTGCTCGACTTCGCGTCAGCCGGAGCTGGCCGGACGGCGCCTACCACGTCGATCCCGCCGTCGACCTCGAGCGCGTGACGGCCGCCCGCCACGACCTGCGAGAAGCCGTGGCGCTGGCGGAGAGGATCGGGATGGCGGCCGAACGGGAGCGGGCGAGCGGGTTGCTGGTCCTGCTCGATCCGGTCCGAGACCCTGGCGGGGAGCCCCGATCGGAGGAAGGCGGCTGATGCCGACGTCGTGGCTGCTCGCCGCCGATCTCGTCGCGTCGACCGCGCTGGTCGTGCGGTACCGGGGCCGTGCGGACGCACTGATCGACTCCTGGCGCGCCTGGGCCGAGGGGGCGGTGCTGTCGAGCGGAGGGACGATCCTCTCGGCCCGGAGCGAGGGGGATGGGCTCGTCGCGGTCTTCCCCGAGGCTGCTGGCGCCATCGCCACGGCGGTGCTGCTCGCCAAGGGGGGCGACGAGCCCGGCGTGGCCGGTGCACTCTCGGCCCGCGTGGGCCTGCACCGGTGCCCGGAGGGGCCGGCGCGGGGCACCGTCCTGCCGCGGCCCCGGGAGGTGGCCAGCGTCCGTCAGTTGGCCGACGCCGCCCCGGCCGGTGCCATCGTCGTCTCGTCGCAGTTCCTGGACGGGGTCCGGGCCCAGCCGATCGCAGCGCCTCCCAGCCTCTTGTCGCTGGGCCCGGGATGCCCTCCGGTCTGGGTGGACGACGTGCCCGTCAGCCTCGGCCTCGCCTTCGGGTCACGAGAGCCGCATCCGGACGCTGAGCTCGATCCGGTCGCGCACGAGCTGCTCGCCACCCTGCAGGCGTCTCCCCCCGGGCTCGGCGTCCAGGCCGCCATCCAGCGGCTCGGGCTGGACCTCGACGTCGGCTTCGACCTCCTCGACCAACTTCGCGCCGCCCGCCTCGTGCGCGAGGTCGACATCGACGTCTACGAGCCGCTCGCCCCACCGACCGAGGAAGGAGACATCCCGAGGTGACCACGCCGTCCCAGCCCGGCTCCATCCCCGCTCCGGGCCCGACCCCGACCCCGACGAGGGTGCGGCCGATCGATCACTTCACGTCCGACACCTGGCGCGAGGCACTCGAGCGAGCGGTCGTTCGAGACTGGGAACGAGGGGCCTACCTCTTCCACGAGGGCGACCGGGGAGACGGGTTGTACGTGATCGACGCCGGCTACGTCGCCATCCGAAGGGCGGCCGCCGACGGACACGAGAACACCCTCACGATCCTCGGACCAGGCGAGGCGTTCGGCGAGCAGGCGCTCCTCCGGAAGGAGGCCCTGCGAACCGCCAGCGCCGTGGCGGTCGTCCCGACCCGCACCCGGATGCTGCCGAGCGTCGAGTTCGCCCGGCTCCGCGACGAGAGCCCCGCCCTCGACCGGTTCCTCATCGACGTCCTGGCCGCGCAGGTCAGACGGCTGTCCGAGCAGCTGGTGGACGCGCTGCACACCCCCGCCGAACCGCGGGTCGTGCGACGGCTCCTGATGCTCGCCCCCGTGTTCAGCGTCGAGGACCACGCCGACGCCCCCGGCAACGGATCTGCTGACGGTCCCGCCGACCGACCGGGTGTGCGCATCACGATCCGCCAGGACGAGCTGGCATCCATGGTGGGACTCACGCGCCAGACGGTGAACACCGTGCTACGGACGCTCGCCGAGGACGGGTTGGTCGAGTTGTCGTGGGGGACGATCGCGATCCCCGACCTCGACCGGCTCGCACCGCGGGCCGCCGGGTCGCCCCCGAAACCTGGTCAGGGCACGTAGGCCACGACGTCCGCCAGCACATCGACGGTCCCCGAGTTGTTGTAGATCGTCACCTGCCCCGCGACGTTGAGCTTCACCAGCACCAGGTTGGGAACGACCTGCCCCGTCGCCAGGTTCAGGTTCGACGTCGACGGCACCTGGCCTGGTGCTAGCGGGTCGGGCACAACTGAAAGGAAGCTCGGCGCGGACGAGTTGACCGAAGTCACGTTCATCCAGACCGCCTTCGCTCCAGACGGCACGCCACCCTGCCCCGCCACCTGCAGCACGCGGGCCTGGGCGGGACCGAACGCACCGGCGAGACCGACCTGTCCCACGCCTGGGCGAGTGTCGAGGATCCGGCTGGGAATCAGGGACTGGACCGGACCAGCCGTGCTCGGCGAGAAATAGCCGACCACGTCTGCGAGCACATCGACGTTCCCCGAGTTGTTGTAGATCGTGACTTGGCCCGACCCGTTGAGCTTCACCACCACGAGGTTCGGGCGCACCGTCGCCGTCGCGAGGTTCAAGTTGGATGTTCCTGGCACCACGCCTGGGCCGAGAGCGTCAGGCGTCACCGACAGGAAGCTCTCGGCCGAAGGGTTGACCGACGTGACATTCATCACGACGGCCGTTGCGTCAACAGGAACACCGCCGGTACCGCTGACTTGCAGCACCCGAGCCTGAGCAGCACCGAATGCGCCTGCGAGGCCCACCTGACCCGGACCCGGGCGCGTGTCCAGCACGCGCTGTGGCGGCACAGCAGTGAGGGAATCACCAGTAACGGTCCCGTCGTCGAACCATCCGACGACATCGGCGAGCACGTCGACCGTTCCAGAGTTGTTGTATATCGAAAGCCGGCCAAGGGCGTCGAGCTTCGCCACCACCAAATTCGGGCGCACCGACCCGGGGGTCAGGTTCAGGCTCGACGTCGTGACCGGCACGCCCGGCGAGGGCGCCTCAGGCGTGATGGACAGGAAGCTGTAGGCCGACGGCTGTACAGCCGTCACGTTGAGAACGACGCTCGTCGCTCCCACAGGAACGCCGCCATTGCCCACCACTTGCAGCAACCGGGACTGCGCCGCGCCGAACGCGCCAGCGAGACCGACCTGACTTGGCCCTGGTCGCGTGTCGAGCACTCGAGCCGGGGTCAGCGCGTGGAACCGGGGTTCGCCAGCCGGAACGGCCGCAATCGGGATGACCGGTGCGCTGGGGTCCGATTGAGCACCTGTGCCGTACGCATTGGTCGCCCGCACTCGGAATGTGTAGGGAGTGCCATTGGAGAGGCCGCTGACTGTGCACGTCAGCGGACCCGAGGTCCACATGCACCCCATGCCGCCCGGAGAAGCCGTCACGTCATAGCTCGTCACAGGTGTACCTCCGTCGCTCGCCGGCGCGACCCAGCTCACCGCGACGGACGCATCACCAGCGGCGCCCGTCACGCCCGTCGGAGCACCTGGGAAGGTCGCTGTACTGACCGCGGAGGGCACGATCGGCGTCGACGGGCTCGATTGAGGCCCCGGTCCGACCGCATTGACCGCACCGACCACAAACGTGTAGCTGACGCCGTTCGACAGGCCGGTCGCGGTGCAGGTGAGAGGGCCTCCGACCCAGTGACACACGAAGTTCTCAACGTATTGCAGGGGAAGGACGAAGTAGTCCGTGATCGGAGCACCGCCGTCCGACGTCGGCGCCTGCCATGTGATGGTGGCCGTGCGATCCCCCGGCGTAGCGACGACATTGGTGGGAGCACCGGGAACGCTCGCGGCCGCTCCGCTCGACCAGATGAGATGCTGGGGACCCTCGATCCTCGCCGGGCCGACCAACTCGCTCAGGGTCTGGGCCCCAGCCAGGCGAACGTGATACGTCACGCCCGCCGAAGCGACGAATGTGTAGGGACTTGTCGGAAAACATCCAGAGGGGGCGGCGACCTCCACCAGAGTCGCGGGTGACGTACCGGAGTAGACGGCCAAGTCGCTGCAGAGCCAACCGAGACCGGGGTCGCCAGCTTCGAGGGTGTACTGCTTGGTCGTGGGGGACGTGATGGTGAACCAGCTCGAGTTGTCGTACCGCAAGGCACCGCCATGCGCCTCACCAGCGTCGATCGTGGCGCCGTTGTTGTCGATCGCGAGGTCTCCTGAAGCTCCGACGAGAGGCGTGGCCGCGCCGAACGCGTCATTTGGGGGCGGCGGCGCCCACGAAAGGATATTGACGACCGAGTCGCGAAACGCCACAGGCATGGCGGAGCTCTCGTCCACCGCGATGTGGTACGTCGTCCCAGCCGTAGCAGTGAAGGTGATACGGGACACGAACACGAATGCCGCCGACGGCCAGTTGTCGTTCGAGGCGACCAGCGTGAGACTCCCGACAGACGAGCCTGTGAAGGCGCCGATCAACGTGTCGTTCAAGCCCTGGGAACTGAAGGTGACCGTTCCAGTAGATGTCGGCGTGTACGAGTACCACAGTGTCTTACCCAGTGCGCTGGCACCGAGGGACGGCTCACCGACCTCTGCGGACGCGAACTCGAACGTGTCTGCGGCCGCCATCTGGCCGCGTTGACCCAGCACCGTCGCGTTGGCGAAGTTGTCGTTGGCCGGCGTTGCGGCGTGAGCAGGGGCGGCGAAAGCGCCGAGGATCGATCCGACGCCGAGGACGACAACCAACAGCCGAGATGTCACGACGCCCGGCCGCCGGGTGCGATCCCGTGGTTCCCATGATGAGGTCCCGTCGTTCACCGTATGCATCCCCCTGGTCTCAGGTCGCTCGCCATCCGGCCTGATGGAAACCACGCCGTCCCGCCATCGAACCACCACATACGTTCACGTGTCTGTCGGACCGCCGACATCCGCGGCTCGAACCGCCCCACGGCCGGCAGGAAGTGGAGCCCGTCGGATCAGCGGAAATACCCGAGGGCATCGACGATGACGTGCACTGAACCAGCTGAGTTGTAGACCTGCACGCGACCCGCGTCGGGGCCCGAGCCGCAGATCAGGGTGACTGCGTTCGGGATTGTGACCCCGGGAGACCAGTTCAGGCTCGACACCAACGGCGACGGTGTTGCTGCACCGCCTGCCCAGAAGGAAAGGAAAGACGGCGCCGACGTACTGGTGACTGTTGCATTCGCGACGACTGCAGCTGCATCCAACGGGATGTCGGCGATCCCGGTCACGGTGATGGACCGCGAGGTCGCCGGCCCCCACGGTGTACCGAACGCCCCCACTTGCTCCGGGGGAGGCCGGGAATCGAGAACGCGTGACGGATTCACGGTGAAGAACTGCTTACCCGAGTTCGCTCGGTAGAACCCGACGACGTCGATGATGACGTGCACGGAGCCCGACGAGTTGTAGACGGTTACCTTCCCGTTGGCGCCGACCTTGGCCGTCACCGCGTTCGGGATCGTGGACCCCGCTGACCAGTTCAGGCTCGACACCAACGGCGACGGCTGCGGCTGCCCAGCCGGCCACACCGACAGGAACGACGGCGCCGATGTGCCAGTCACGGTCACGTTCAGCACCACCGCCTCGGCATCGGCGGGAACGCCCCCGACGCCCGCCACCGTCACCTCACGCGACATCCCCGCACCCCACGGCGTGCCGAACGGCCCAACCTGCTCCGGAGGCGGACGCGAATCGAGGATCCGGGCCGGAGACACTGCGTGGTACCACGAGCCGATCGGGCCAGACGGGCAGGAGAGCCGAAGATCCAGATCGAGCCACGCCGGTGCGACAGGAAGCACTCCTGTCTCCACCGAGGACTTCGCCCCGTCGACAGGATCAGTACACCCCTGCTTCTGTGCCCGCACCTTGTAGAAGCCGGGCACGACGTCCCACCCGAACTCCCCATCGGTGCCCGTGACCCATGGGTTCACCCGGTTCGAAGCCGACATCAACGTCGAACCGTCGGCAATCACATCGAACGGTCCGTCCGGACTGTCCGAACGCAGCAGCGTCACGGTGACCCCCTCGATGGGTGTTCCCCCGGGCGCACGCACCGTCCCCGACGGATCAATGTAGAACTGGAACGGCACCGAAGGGCACCCCTCCACCAGTAGTTCACCCATGATCAACTGTTCACCCAGTACCGGGGTGAACGTCGCCACGTAGACACCGGGGATGGGCTCGTTCGAGGGTAGATCGACGGCACGGACCGCCGACTGGAGATGGAACGAGGCGACCCTGCCCGGCAAGCAGCCGAGGGCCGATATCGTCGACGAGCGCGACGACGGAACTGAACACCGGCCACCGGTCGAGAGCGTGCAGCTGCCGATCGACACCGGCGCCGCCGCTTGCTTGGACAGCACCACGTCCTCGACCGTGTCCGCCCCGACCCCCACGATGCGGACGCCGGGCACGAGGTCTGCTTCAGCCGGGTACACCCAGAGGAAGAAGGTACCGACCGGCATCCCCGCAAACGCGTACGAACCATCGGCACCGGTCTCCGTCGTACGCACGAAGTCTCCCATCCGCACGGCCACCCTCGCCCCGGCCACCGCAAGCCCCCCTTCCCGCAAGACGACACCGGAGAGCGATCCCGTCGCAGAGGCCGGGAAGTGCACGACGGTCGTCACACCGCGCTGGAGGACGACCTCTTGGACCCCGAACCCCTGCGCCACGACCTGAACAGCGCCGACCGGAACGTGGAAGTCGGCGCCGGGCACGTTCCCGGGATCGGGGTACCGCAGGTCGTACTCCTCTCCGGCGTATCCGACGTACCCTGGCGCTTCTCCCCAGCTGATCAGATAGTCCACGGGGACTCCCGCGGCGTTCTCGATACGAAGAGTGGGCACGGTCGATGACGGTGGCGCCAGCACGACCACGTGTTCCGAACCGCAGCACCTGTACGTGTGATCGGCCATGACCATACGATTCGCGGCCCCCACCGAGATGGCCCGGCCCCCTCCACTCTCACCGGCCCTGCTACCAGACCACGCCGGGTCGTGTTGGTCGAAGCTGGCCAGCTCGGTACCGGCGGCGTCGTACACCCGGTTGGCCGTGATGACGTCCGGGTCGAACGGCGGGCTCCACGACACCCACAGATGGTTCGACGAGTCAAGGGCGACCGTGCTCGATGCCCGCTGACCGATCGCGTCGCTCACCAGGACCTGTCCCGCGGCATTGACCATCCATTTCCCCCCATGCCCGCGTTCGAACACAGCGGTCTCCGTTCCAGGAAGGTTCACAGCGACAGCTGCCACGGAGTCGTCGACATACGTCCCCCCTGGTCGGAGGTCGTTGCTCACATCGAAGGCGTGATGAGCGACATGCCGACCATCGGCACCGAGTCCGATCATCGCGAACCGGTCCACCATGCATTCCCATATCCCGGACCCAGGCCCAATAGCCTCGTACCAGTCGGTACACACCTCACCCCCGAACCAGATGGTTCCCGCGGTGTCGACCGCCATCTGCCCGTAGCGCTCGAGATGCATCGTCCCGGTCGGATGCATGGCGCAAGCCCCGTCGCACCACGACCGAACGACCGACGGACTCTGTCCGGCCAGCGGTTCTCCAGCGTCGACGAGCTGGTGGCCCGTTCCGTCCGACGCGTAGAGGTGGAACTGCGTTCCGGCCCCGGCTTCCTGTACGACGAGCGAGGCGCCAGGAATAGCGCTGGTGAGGTCGATGCCGGTGAGCCCGCTGGGACAGGTGGAGGAGCAGACCCGCCACTCAGCCAGCAGCAGGGAATCAACACTGAAGTGCTGCACCCAGCCTTGGTCGGTCGCCACGTAGATCGAATCGTCGGGGGCCATTGCGACGTCCTCGGCATTGCCTCGCATCTGCCCGATCCCGATCGCCGACTCGAGTACCGGAACCTCCACGGGTGACGCGAACGCCGGTGATCCTGTCGCCACACGAGCCGCAGTTGCCGCTCCTCCTGAGTCCGCCTGTCGCGCCTCTCCCGACTTCGGATTGACAGCGGTCACGAGCGCGACGGACGACACCACGAGGAAGATGCGGCGAACGACAAGCCTCGTCCGGCTCGGCGCCCCTCGGGGTTCACGAACCGTTGGGTGGAGATTCGGGTGGCAGGTGCGTTCCGACAATTGACCGATCCTCATCCTCGTCGCCGACCACACGATCCGACCACAGTTGCGGATCGAGTTCTGTCAACCACTCGACAATCCGAGCTGCAAAATCGAGGCAGTCGCGGATCGGGCGGGACGACCCGGATTCTGGCCGGAGAGTGTCGGTCAGACGACAGACACGGGACCGCCGGCGTGGTTGGATCGATCGGTCCCTCGCCTTCACCGAGTGGCGGGCCTCGATCTCGGCGCCACACCGGTGGGGCGGCCGCTGGCAGGAAGGCCGCAGGATCCGATGATGTCGCGGGTACGAACCGGAAAGAGCCAGGGCCCCCGGTCGGCGGCGCGGACGGCCATCCTCTCGATGCTCGTCGTGGTGCTCGGTCCCGCGGCGGCCATCAGCATCGAGGCAGCTTGGCCGACCGGCGCCAGCGCAGCGGTCGCCCAGCCCACCGTCCGCCATGTCCTCCTCCCAGTCATCGATCCCACCGGTCTCGTCGCCGGTCCTGACGGCAACGTCTGGTTCACGGCCGTCGGGCTCATCGGCCGGATCACTCCCGGCGGCACCGTCACCAAGTTCTTCAACGGTCTGATCGCACGGCCGCGTGGGCTCACGATCGGCAGCGACGGGAACCTCTGGTTCATCAATGGAGTCGGAGCCATCGGGCGGATCACGCCTGCAGGCGTAGCCACCGAGTTCACCAGCAGCGGCATCGTCGGCCCCTTCGCTCTCACACTCGGACCTGACGGGAACATCTGGTTCACGAACAACGACGACAACTCGATCGGGCGGATCACACCGGCAGGTACCGTGACCAGCTACGGCAGTCCGGCGATCTACCGACCGCAGGGCATCGTGGCGGGTTCGGACGGCAACCTCTGGTTCACCAACTTCGCCGGCAACTCGATCGGGCGGATCTCGACCTCCGGAACGGTGACCACGTTCACCAGCCCCAGCCTGAACCGACCCTCATCGATCGCGGCGGGGCCGGACGGCGCGCTCTGGTTCACCAACTACGGCTACATCAACGGGGGCGGTTCCATCGGACGCATCACGACGTCCGGAACGGTGACGACCTTCAGCAGCCCGAGCGTGGTCCTCCCCAACGACATCTCGCAAGGTCCCGACGGCACGCTTTGGTTCACCGCCCAAGGGTCGACGCAACGCATCTCTACCGCCGGCTCGTTCCTCGGCGCCCCTCCTCCGTCGCTGATCGCCGGCCCACTCGACTCGAGCGGGAACCGCTGGAGGTTGGTGGGCACCGTGGCCCAGAGGTTCTCACCAGCGGCAGTGGAGACCGACGTTCCCCTGAGTTCGCTGATCGGCGGCGATCGTCAGATCGCCACCGGGCCCGATGGCAATCTCTGGATCACGAACACCTACCGGGACTCCATCGGGAGGATCACCCCCGGCGGGGCCTACACCGAGTTCACCGGCCCTACGGTGTCCCGTCCGCTCGGTATCACCGCGGGCCCCGACGGCAACATGTGGTTCACCAACAGCCGATCCGTGGGCCGCATCACGCCGACAGGAACGATCACTGACGTCGCCGCCAACGCCGCCGACTTCAGGGACATCGCCGTCGGCCCGGACGGCAACCTCTGGCTCCCGTACTCCTACCTGGGCCAGGACCTGCACACCCACGAGGGAATCGGCCGCATGAGTCTCGCCGGCGTGTTGACCCGGTTCGATCTTCCCTCCCTCAGCGGCCCGAGCCGAATCGTCGCCGGGCCCGACGGCAACCTCTGGTTCACGAACCGGACCGACAACTCCATCGGGAGGATCACGCCGACCGGCGCACTCTCCACCTTCACGGACCCGAGCATCGCCGATCCGTACGACATCGCCGCCGGCCCGGACGGCAACCTGTGGTTCACCAACTACGCCGGCGACTCGATCGGAAGGATCACGCCGGCCGGTGTCGTCTCGAACTTCACCGATCCGTACCTGACAGGTCCTACCGAGATCACCGCTGGACCTGACGGCAAGATGTGGTTCACGGCCAGCGGGACCACGATGACGATCAGCACCGATGGATCCGTCAACAGCGTGACCGACCCGACCGGGTTGTACCACGGCGACATCACAACCGGTCCCGACGGCAAGATGTGGTTCGCGGGCGAGGTGTACTCGGGCTCGGATGTCTCGGTCGGGTCGATCGACACGGGACTGCCCGGTGCTCCTCTGCACGTCACCGCCTCACCCGGCGACGGGGTGGTCGCCGTCTCCTGGGACGCGCCGACCGACCCGGGCATCGCTCCGATCACCTCCTACGTCGTCACCGCATCTCCCGGTGGCGCGACCTGCACCTGGACCGCGGGGCCGTTGACCTGCCAGGTGGCCGGCCTGACCGACGGCACGATCCACACCTTCGTGGTGAGAGCCGTCTCGTCGTTGGGCGCGGGCGTGGGCTCGGCCCCGATCGCCGCCACACCACAAGCAGACACGACCTACCACCCGATCGCACCGGTGCGGGTCCAGGATTCCCGCCCAGAGAGCCATCTCGGCAACTACGTGTCGCCATGGGGGCCAGGAACCACCCGAACGGTGCAGGTGGCCGGCGTATCGGGAATCCCAGCCGATGCCAGGGCCGTGGCGATGAACGTCACCGTCACGAGCACGACGGCGGCGAGCTTCCTCACCATCTGGCCGACCGGGCGACCGCTGCCGTTGTCCTCCAACCTGAACTGGACGGCCGGCCGAACCATCGCAAACGCCGTCACCACGTCGGTCGGCCAGGGCGGGACCCTCTCCATCTTCAACCCGGCGGGTTCGGTCGACGTGATCATCGACGTCGTCGGCTACTACACCGACGCCGCCAGCGCACAGGGCGAAGGGCTCGTACCGTTGGCGCCGGTGCGCATCCAGGATTCGCGGGCCAGCGACCAGTTCGGCCCGTACAGCACGCCCTGGACGGCTGGCACGACGCGACTCGTGCAGGCAGCGGGCGCGAACGGCATTCCCGCCGACGCTGACGCCGTGGTCCTCAACGCCACGGTGACCAACGCCACGGCCCCGAGCTTCCTGACGATCTACCCGGCCGGTGCCACCCAGCCGAACGCGTCGTCGTTGAACTGGACGACGGGGCAGACGCTCGCCAATGCCGTCACCGCCAAGATCGGCGTCGGCGGGCAGATCGCCGTGTTCAACCCGTCAGGGTCGGTCGACGTCATCCTCGACGTCGTCGGCTACTTCACCACCGGGACGGGCTCCCACTTCCATCCCCTCGATCCAGTGCGGATCCAGGATTCGCGCGGGAGCGAGCGGGTCGGCCCTTACGGCACACCGTGGGGACCGGGAACGACACGAGCGGTCACCGCCAGCCCGGCCGCCGGCGTGCCGGCCGGTGCAACGGCTGTGCTCCTGAACGTCACCGTGACCGGCCCCACCGCACCGAGCTTCCTCACCATCTGGCCGGCAGGCCAGCCTCGACCGAACGCGTCGTCCTTGAACTGGGTCGCCGGTCAGACCCTCGCCAATGCCGTGAACGCGATGGTCGGCGTCGGTGGTCAGATCTCGATCTTCAATCCAAGTGGGACCGTCGAGGTGATCGCCGACTCCAACGGCTGGTACGGCTGACGACCGTCGGAATGATGGCCACGCCGGCCAGGGCCGGTCAGGGCGTGTAGGCCACGACGTCCGCCAACACGTCGACGGTCCCCGAGTTGTTGTAGATCGTCACCTGCCCCGCCACGTTGAGCTTCACCAGCACCAGGTTGGGAGCAACCTGCCCCGTGGCCAGGTTCAGGTTCGACGTCGCCGGCACCTGGCCGGGACCGAGCGGGCCCGGAACCAACGAGAGGAAGCTCGCGGCAGAAGGGTTCACCGACGTCACGTTCATCCACACCGCCTTCGCCCCTGCCGGGACACCGGCCCGGCCGGCGACCTGCAGCACCCGCGCCGTCGATGGACCGAACGCGCCGGTGAGGCCGGTCTGGTCAGGTCCCGGTCGCGTGTCGAGGATCCGCTGGGGCGTCACCGATTGGACCATCCCACCGCTGGGCGGAGCGAAGTAGCCGACGACGTCCGCGAGCACGTCCACGGATCCGGAGTTGTTGAAGATCGTGACCTGACCGGCGGCGGTGAGCTTGACCACCACCAGGTTGGGTCGCACCTCGCCGGCGGCGAGATTGAGACTGGACGTGGCCGGCACCTGTCCAGGAGCGAGCGTGTCCGGCGTCAGCGACAGGAAGCTCTCCGCCGAAGGGTTCACGGAGGTGACGTTCATCACCACGGCCGTGGCCCCCGCCGGCACGCCGCCGTTCCCCGTGACCTGGAGCACCCGCGCCTGTACGGGTCCGAACGCGCCAGCCAGCCCGACCTGGTCCGGGCCGGGCCGGGTGTCGAGGATCCGGGCTGGCGCGACCGAGGTGAGTGAGTCACCGCCGGCAGTGCCGTCGTCGAGCCATCCGACGACATCGGCGAGCACGTCGACGGTCCCCGAGTTGTTGTAGATCGACAGCCGTCCGGCACCGTTCAGCTTGGCCATGACCAGGTTCGGTCGAACCGATCCCGGCGTGAGGTTGAGGCTCGAGGTCGCGATCGGGGAACCCGAGGCAGGGAGGTCCGGCAAGACGGAGAGGAAGCTGTAGGCCGACGGTCGGACGGCCGTGATGTTGAGGACGACCCCCGTCGCCCCGCTCGGCACCCCTCCCCGGCCGGCGACCTGGAGCTCGCGGGCCTGGGCCGGGCCGAACGGTCCGGCGAGACCCGTCTGATCCGCACCGGGCCGGGTATCGAGGATCCTCGCCGGTGGCAACGCATGGAACCGTGGGCCGCCAGCCGGCAGGAGCGGTGTCACCGACGCGGTCGGGGCCGACGGGGTGCCCTGCCCGGCAAGGTTCGCCGCCCGCACGGTGAAGGTGTAGGCCGTCGAGTTGGTCAAGCCGGACACGACGCACATCGTCGAGGTGGTCGTGGCGCAGGTGGCGCCACCAGGTGACGCGGTCACCGAGTAGCCCGTGATCGGGGCTCCCCCGTCCACCGCCGGCGGTGTCCACGAAACCGCTACCGCCGCGTTACCCGCCGACGCCGTGACCCCTGTCGGCGGCCCCGGGGTGGTGCGAGGCATGGCCGCCACCTTCGGTCGCGACGGCGGGCCTTGACCGACGCTGGACGATGCCCTGACGTCGAACGAGTAGGTGACGCCGTTGGTCAGGCCCGACACCGTGCAGGAGAGAGCACCGCCCGTGGCGCACGATCCACCGCCCGGCGATGCGGTCACGGTGTACCCGGTGATCGGTGACCCACCGTCCGACGACGGCGCCTGCCACGACACGGTCACCTGTCCGTTGCCCGGGCTCCCGACGACGTTGGTCGGCGCTCCCGGAACGCCCGTGCCGATGTGGCCGATCGAGGGCGTCGCTTCGTCGGTGAACCACACGTTGCCGTCGCTCCCCGGTGCGAGAGAGGTCACCAGCCCGTCGATAGGGAAGTGGGTGACCACACCAGAGGTGGTCACCCGAACGAGTGCCGACAACACTGCCCAGGGCGGCGACGCCGTCAGCGTCACCTCGTCGGCCACCCAGATGTTGCCGTCGGGACCGACGATCATGCCCACCGGCCCCAGGAGCGGGTCGGGCAGCTTCGAAAACACCCCGGCGGTGGTCACACGGACGATCGAACCCGCCGGGGGTGGGTTGGCGCTGCCGGCGTTGCCGACCCACAGGTTCCCGTCCGGCCCCGCCACGATGGCCGTCGGCCGGTCGAGGGACGGGTCGGCGAGCAACGTCACCGCGCCTGCCGGTGTCACCTTCCCCAGCCGACTCGTCGCCGCGTTGGACCCCGCGGCGGTGAACCACAGGTTGCCGTCGGGACCAGCTGTGATGTCCGACAGGCCGCTGGCTCCGCCGGCCGAGAAGTTCGACACCACCCCCGCCGGTGTGATGCGCCCGATCGAGGCGTTGCCGGCGTTGACGAACCACAGGTTGCCGTCAGGCCCGGCGGTGATGTCGGTCGGTCTCCCGATGCCGGTGCCGGTGTACTTCGACACGACGCCATTCGTGGTGATCCGTCCGATCGCGTCGTCGTATGGGCTGGCGAACCACACGTTGCCATCGGGGCCCGTGACCATGTCGGACGGCGCCAGGATGCGGGCGTCGGTGAAGGCGGTCACGACCCCTGCCGGCGTCACGCGGCTGATCGTGGTCGCGCTCGAGTTGCCGACCCAGACGTTCCCGTCGGGCCCGAGCGTGCTCGACATGGGGCTGGCGATCTCAGGGACGTCGGAGAACTCCGTGACCACCCCGGCGGGCGTCACCCGACCGATCCCCTGACCTGCGTCGATGGCAAACCCGGTGCCGATGTCCGTATACCAGACGTTCCCGTCCGGGCCGGTGGCGAGGTCCGATGGGAGGGCTATCGAAGGATCGGCGTGCTGCCCGAGGACCCCGCCAGTGGTGATCGTCCCGATGGAGGACGGCGACCAGGGTCCGTCGGAGCGCTCAGCGAACCACAACTTCCCGTCCGGGCCGTTGACGATGGCCAAGGCGGGAGACGCGACGGCGAAGTCGGTCGTCGTCCCGGCCGGCGTCACCCGCGTGATCGTGAACCCGGCGGTGAGCCACAGGTTGCCGTCCGGTCCCGCGGTGAGGGACGGGATGTCGTAGTAGCTCGACAACGACGGCACCACGACCGGCGTCACCGCGCCGCCAGGGGTCATCCTGCGCAGGGCGTGCGCGGCCCAGTCGAAGAACCACACGTTGCCATCCGGCCCGGCCGTGATCGAGCGCGGATCCGTGATCGCCGGTCCGGTGAACGGGGTGATCACCCCGGCGGGAGAGACTCGTAGCACGGCCGCGTCGTCCGTGAACCACACGTTGCCATCGGGTCCACGGGCGATCTGGCGCGGGTCGCTGATCGCCGGTGAGCTGTAGGCCGTGACCACCCCCGCGGGGGTGATGGCGCCGATGGTGGGCGTGAACGGCTGGCTCTCGGAACGGTTGATGAACCAGACCCGCCCGTCGGCACCCGACGTGATGTCGGTGGGGCCGTGGATGGACGGGTCGTGGAACGCGGTCATCACCCCCGCAGGCGTGATGCGCACGATCGCATCGTCGGCCGTGTTGGTGAACCAGACGTTGCCGTCCGGTCCACCGGTGATCGACCTGGGCTGGTTCACCTTGGGGCGGATCGTGACGATCGACCCGACCGGGTCCGCCGCACCGGCGGGGCCCGCCGCCGCCACCGTGAGCGGCATCGAGGCCACGGCCGCAGCGACGACGATGGCCCGAGCCCGGCCGCGGCCCGTCACAGTGGATCGGGCGTATCGGGGGCGGCGTCGGTGGCGTTGGGGATGCCGTCGCCGTCGTTGTCGGGCCGTCGCGTGAACCGGAACTTCCCCGCGCAGGATCCGGTCCAACCGTGGTCACTGGTCGAGGGGTCGAAGCCGATCGTGAACGATCCGGCCATGACCGAGTCCTGGATCGGGTGCTTGGTCACCTCCGGGTTCATCCCCAGGTAGATGCAGTCGCCAATCTGCGTGCGGCCAATGCCGTCTGCGCCCATCACGAAGTCGCCGTTCTGGTTCGTGGACACGCCACCGGTGCAACCCGTGTAGCCGGGGTACCGGGGCACCAATGAACCCTGCACGTCGTATCTCGTGTCGAGGTTCGTCGGGAGGTTGCTCGGGTAGGAGAAGAGCGACCACTTCCCGGCGCCGTTGTCGGCCATCGGGATGTTGCCCGGAGGGCCGATGATGTCCTGCGGATCCGTCGAGGCGTAGAAGTGGACTTGGTTACCAAGGCACCACACGTCGTCTTCCACCCTGTGTTCATCGAACGACCACGCACCCGGGAGCGACGGCGTCGACGATCGGGAGGATATGGCGAACTGTGAAGAGACGATGTCGGGAGCAAGTGCCGCCGTGCCGGTCGCGCTGAACATGCCGGTCCAGCTGCCGCAGAGTCCGGTGGGGCCGTTGAAGAGTTGGTGTTCGGTGATCTGGTAGGGGGGTGTGGTGTAGTCGAGGTCCTTGTCGATGGTGCCGACATTGCTGAAGCCGGGGATGAGCCGGGTGAGGGCTTGGAGGCCGGCGGCGCCGAGGTTGATGTTGCCTCGGGCGTTGAGGCCGGCGTCGATGGTGAGGTTGCAGATGTCGGTGGTGGCTTTGAGGTAAGGCGTGAGTCCGGTCCCGATGCGGCCGATGCGGTCGATCTCGACCTCGAAGAACGGCTCGAGCTCGACCTGGGCGGTGGCTTCGACGGTGGCATCGGGGCCGACGGGCGTGAAATCGGCGGCGAAGTTCGTGAGCGAGTGGCAGTCGATGTAGTCCTTGCAGAAGATGTCGGCCTTGCCTGACGCGTGGGCTTGCATGCCGACCGTGACGGCGGCTTTCACGTTCGCCGACGCGGAGGCCGTGACCCGCAGCTCGGGATTGATCCAGGTGGGAACGTCCGCGATCAGAACCATGAACCCGGCGCCGTGCCAGTCCGCGATCTTGATCCCGCCTGGCCCGGTGGCGGTCCCGACCTCTCCCGTCACGGTCAGGGTCAGCTTGGCGTCGGCTTCGAGATGGGATTTCACCGTGGTGTCGATCCGTTGCCACCCGAAATCGAGCCAGATATCGACGTACCCGCCGATATCGAGCGACCCGTCGATCGTCGCCTTCACCCCACCGCTGTCATACAAGGTCTTGCTGAACGGCTCCAGGACCCCGGGGCGCGGCTCGAGCGGGATATCGGTGTAGGCGGGACGGCCGCCAGCGGACAGCGCCGCCGGCCCGCCGATCGCCGCGGGAGCACCCGGGGCGGGCCCACCCAGATCGGCCGGGGCCATCACGGTCGTGCTGGGCGTGGACCCCGGCAGGGTCGCGGCTGCCATCTGGTGCGCGGTGTGGACCGACCCGACCTTCACGACATCCCCCAACCCGGCATCGATCGTGGTCACCGTCGAACCGTTCACCGCCGTCACCAACCGGATCGCCCCGAACGGGGTCAACGGCCCCACCCCGATCACCAAGAACGTCCCCACCCCGAGCCCGGCCGGGACCACCGAGAACGTCACCGTCGACGCCGTGACCCCCGTGACCGACGAAACCGCCGCCCCGTCGACCACCACCCGGTTCGACGCCACCACGATGTCACCCGAGTAGTAGCCCAACACATCGACGATCACATCGACCTGCCCCGAGTTCGTCGCCAGATCGATCGCACCACCCGAACCCAACTTCACCACCGTCAAGTTCGGGATCACCTTCCCCGGCCCGAAGTTCAGATCCGACGCGTTCGGCTTGGGTGTCCCACTCGGCCACACCGTCACATGCGACGTCGCCGTCGACCCGACCGTCGTGATGTTCGCCACCACCGCCGTCGGCGGCACCGCAGCACTCATCGCCGGCACCCCGTGCGCCCCCGCGATCTGCACCGACCGGGACGACCCCGCCACCAACGGCGCTTTCGGACCGCCCGTCCCGTCCCGCGTGTCCGCGAACCGGGTCGGGACCATCCCCGTGAAATACGCCCCCGAACCCCGGACATCAGAACCGTCCGTGAACCAGCCACCCAGATCGGCCAGCAGATCCACCTGCCCCGAATTGTTCCGCAACGACACCTTTCCCCCCACCCCGACCTTCACCACCACCCGATTCGGACGCACCTCCCCCGCCGACAGGTTCAAGTTCGACACCCCCGGCAACACCTCCCCCGCCGGCCACACCGACACATGCGTCGCCGCCGACGGCAACACCGCCGTCACGTTCAACACCACCGCCGACACCCCCGACACCGGCACACCCCCCACCCCCGTCACCACCACATCCACCTGACCCCCAGCCCCCACCCGACCCAACGGCGCACCCGTCCCGTCCCGCGTATCGAGCACCCGCACCGGTGCCAACGGGTGGAACAACCCCTCCACCGTCGACGCCGTCGCCCCCTCCGTCAACACGAACCCCGACACATCCCCGATCACATCCACCGAACCCGAGTTGTTGAAGATCGACACCTTCCCCCCCACCCCAACCTTGACCTCCACCAGGTTCGGTGTCGCCGCCCCGTCCGCCACATTCACGTTCGACGCCACCGGCCGCACCGCCCCCGCCGGCCACACCGTCAAATGCGTTGCCGAGCTCGCCCCCACCGCCGTCACGTTCAACACCACCGACCCCACCCCGTTCACCGGCACCCCACCCCGCCCCGTCACCTGCACATCCAACGACGCCCCACCCGCCAACCGCCCCAACGGCGCACCCGTCCCATCCCGCGTATCGAGCACCCGCGCCGGCACCAACGCCCGAAACGCACCCCCCGACACCACCGGCGTCACCACCCCCGACACCACCGACTCCGCACCCACCCCCGCCGCGTTCACCGCCGCCACACTGAACGACACCCCCACCCCCGGCGCCAACCCATCAACCGGCCACGACAACACCGGCAACGGCACATCCACCACCCCACCCCCCGGCAACACCCTCACCCGATACCCCACCACCGGCGACCCACCATCCGACACCGGCGCCCCCCACGACACCAACGCCGACAACTCCCCCCCAACCGCCGACACCCCAACCGGCGCACCCGGCACCCCCACCACCGACACCCCACCCCCCACCGACACCCCACCCCCCACCGGCACCGCCCCCACCTCAGACACCGGCACCAACCCACCCACCACCACAACCACCACCAACACCAACACCCCACGAAACCGCCGCACACACGCCATACCACCCACCTACCAAACCCCCACCCCCACGTCTGTCAACCACCCGACAAACCCACCCACCAGACCCACCACCCACCCCTCGAACGACCGGCAGCCACCACGCATGTCGGGTGGCCGACAGACAGGGGAGGCCCGACCGGCGATGATCGGCCGGCGGGTCTCGCCGAGCGGCGGACCGTCGCGATTGCACATCGGAGGTGCCCTGATGGTGGTGGCGGACAGCACGAGGAGTCGGCGCGCCGAGCGCCGCCACAAGGACGCCGTCCTGGGGCTACCGGCCGTCGTCCTGGTTGCGGCGATGGCCGTCGCCGGCTTGGGCGGCTGCGCCGCGGGATCGGGGACGACCACCGGCGCCCCGGCCGGGTCGGCCCCGTCAGGGACCGGCCCACAGGCGTCCGGCCCGCCGGCGTCGGGGGGGCCATTGGCCACGCAGCCCGTCGCGACTGCCCCGCCGGACCTTCCGCCTGCGCTCAGCGGCACGTACGAAGACACCTTGACCACCCATCCAGCCCGCAACGAGTTCGGGGCAGAGTATGGCGGGACGACCTTCGAGCTGGCGTGTGCGACGACCACCTGTGCCATCTCCATGGTGGGGGGCGACAAGGACAGCCCGAAGACGAGCACCGGGACGCTCACGTGGGCCGACGGGCGCCTGAGCGGCCCCCTGGCCTTCATCGAGGCGGGGGAATGTACGGCACCCGATGCCACCATGACGATCACGCCAGGCCGGGACGGCATCCTGGTGGCGTCGCAGACAGGGACGCTCGAGGGTGCGTGCCACGGGCGCGTCACGCTTGCGTTCAATGCCCGCCGTCGGGGGCCCGCCGCCCCTGCCGCACCGCCGTGCGGGCCCGGGATCCCGGTGCCCGCCGACGCCCAGAGCAAGGTGCCGAAAGGCCTCCAGCCCACCCTTCCTGTCGAAACGGTCTCGAACTACTTCGGATTCAACGCGATCGTGTGTGGCACCGAGCGCGACGTGCAAGCGTGGCTGGATGGGCTCGCCTCCGCCGGGGTCCAGCGACGCGAACGCCCTTACGAGGGCCCCAACGGCGAGCCACTGGTCGAACGGTTCTCGACCGACGGCACGTATCGGATCAGCGCCGACAACCTCGGCGAAGACCGGTTCCTCGTGTCGATCCTCGAATGCCGAGGCGATGGACAGATGGACTTGTGTCGTCCGTGACCGTCAGTCCCCGGACGCGAGCAGGCGGCGCTTGAGGAGCTTGCCGCTCGGCAGGCGCGGGAGCTCGTCGACGAAGGCGACGGTGCGCGGGCACTTGAAGTGCGAGAGCCGGTCGCGGCACCAGCCCACGAGCTGCTCGGCCTGCTCGTCGGTGGCGGGTTCGCCGGCGCGCAGCTGGACGAAGGCCTTCACCTGCTCCCCCATGTCCGGTTGGGGCACGCCGAGCACGGCGACGTCCTCCACCGACGGGTGCATCACGAGCACGTCCTCGATCTCGCGCGGGTAGATGTTGACGCCGCCGGAGATGATCATGTTGGCCCGGCGGTCAGTGAGGTAGAGGTAGCCCTCCTCGTCGACCCGCCCGATGTCGCCGATCGTGCTCCACCCGCGGTCGTTCCACGCCCCGGCCGTCTTGTCGGGATCGCCGTGGTACACGAAGCGGTGCTCGGTCTCGAACCACACCTCGCCCTCCTCGCCGGGCGGGAGCTCCTCGCCGTCGTCGCCGAGGATGTGGAGCACGCCGTGGAGCGACCGACCCACGGAGCCCGGGTGGGCCAGCCACTCCTCGGGGCCGATCGTGCAGAAGCCCACCCCCTCGCTGGCCGAGTAGAACTCGTGGACGATCGGTCCGAGCCACTCGATCACGGCCCGCTTCACCTCGACCGGACACGGCGCGGCGGCGTGCACCAGGTAGCGCAGGCTGGAGAGGTCGTAGCGGGCCCGCACCGCCGGGTCGAGCTTCAGCATGCGGATCAGGTGGGTGGGCACGACATTGGACTGGGTGACCCGGTGCCGCTCGACGAGGGCGAGGAACGCCTCCGGATCGAAGCGCTCCATCACGACGGCTGTGCCGCCGAGGCGGTGGGTGTGGGTGGTCCACCCGGCCGGGCCGGCGTGGTACAGCGGCGCCGGCGACAGGTAGACCGTGTCGGCGGTGAAGCCGTACAGGAACTGGAGCAGCATGCTGAAGGGCTGCGGGTCGCCCACGGCGGTGGCCGGGAGCCCGGTGAGGATGCCCTTGGGTCGGCCCGTGGTGCCCGACGAGTAGAACATCCACGAGCCCTCGCGCTCGCCCTCGACCAGGGTGGTCGGCTGCCCAGCGACCGCCGGCTCGTAGGGCTCGAAGCCGGGCACCGTCCCGCCCACGGCGAACCGGTGGGTGACGCCGGCCAGGTGGTCGCCCATGGCCGCCACGACGCCGGACAGGTCGCCGTCGGCGAACAGCACGGTGGCCCCGCTGTCGCTCACGATGTAGCCGGCCTCGTCGGCGGTGAGGTGCCAGTTGACCGGCACCACGTACAGGCCCGAACGGAGGCAGGCCCACACCACCTCGTACCAGGGCAGCCCGTTGCCGAGGAGCACCGCCACCTTGTCGCCCGCCGCCACGCCGCGGCCGCGCAGGAGGTGGGCCACCCGGTTCGACGCCTCGTCGAGCTCCCGGTAGGTCAGCGACGCCCCCGATGGCTCGATGACCACGGCCGGCTTGTCGGGCGTGGCGGCCGCATGCGTCGCCGGATGCTCAGGTCCCATCCCGCCATTCTGCCGAACCCTGCCCTTGGGTGCGTGAGGGCGCGCATAGCGCACCCTCACGCACCCAAGGGACGGTGTGACCAGGCCGGAGGGCGGTCAGGAGCGGGGGAAGACGGAGGGGTCGAGGTCCCAGGGGGTGGGCCAGTCGTCGGGGCGGAGCAGGGCCTCCGTGCCGCCGTCGATCAGCAGGTTGGAGCCGCAGAAGAAGCGGCCCTCCGGCCCGAGCAGGAAGGCGATCAGGCCGGCGATCTCCTCGGGCCGGCCGCCCCGGCCCACCGGGATGGGGAACAGCCCGATGAGCGGGCCCATCATGGCGTCGGCCCGCTGCTCGGCCACCAGCGCCGTCTCGATCAGGCCGGGTGAGATGGCGTTGAGGCGGATCCCGGCGCCGACCCACGGCTCCTGGGTGGCGTGGCGGCGGACCCACCGGCAGATGGCCGTCTTCGTGGCCGGGTAGGCGGCGATCGACCCGGCGGTGTCGGCGGCGGCCCGGGCCGCCTCCCGGTCGCCGGCGAGGCAGGCGTCGACCACGTCCATCGGGATGCCCGGTTGGGCGGTGGTGGAGTTCGACGCGATCGCCACTGCGGCGGGCGCGTCGCTCCGGGCCAGGGCCGGCCGCAGGCCATCGAGCAGATCGACCGTGCCGAAGTAGTTGACCTCCACCACCAGCGAGCCGGCCCGGTCGGGCACGCCGCCGAGCCCGGCGCAGGTGACCAGCCCGTCGAGGACGCCGGCGCACGCCGCCAGCACGTCGGCCACGGCGGCGTCTCGTCCGTGCGGGGTGGCGAGGTCGGCCACGACGTCGGCATCGTGGAGGTCGACGCCGATCACGCTGTGCCCGTCGGCGGCGAGGCGCTCGGCCGTGGCCCGGCCGATGCCCGATGCCGACCCGGTGACGGCGACGGTGGTCACGCCCGCACCTTCTCCGGCGCCTCGACGCGGCCGGCGAAGTGGTCCATCGACACGTTGACCCCCATGAGGTCCATGATCTTGTCGAAGACCCGCGGCGGCAGCACCCGGAGCGCGGGGAGCAGCCGCACGATCGGCGGGAGCGTCAGCAGGCGCCGGTTGCGCTCGATGGCGGCGACGATCTTGTCGGCCACGTCCTCCTGCTCGAGGATCGGGAGGAGGAACGGCACCCGCGTGCGCACCCCGTCGAACATGCCGGTGTTGATGTAGTACGGGCACACCGCGGTGGTGACGACCTTGGAGCGGAGGTGGGCCAGCTCGACCCGGAGCGACTCGTCGAACCCGACGGCGGCGTGCTTGCTGGCCGAGTAGTCGGTCTGCCGCGAGACACCGACCAGACCGGCGGCCGACGCTACCGTGACCACGTGGCCCCGGTTGCGCTCGAGCATGCCCGGCAGGAAGGCCTTGGTGACCCAGTAGAGGGCCAGCGTGTTGACCTGGAAGGTGCGCTCGATCTTCTCGTCGGGGATCTCGAGGAGCGGGCGCCCGCTCACGATGCCGGCGTTGTTGACGAGCACGTCGACGCCGCCGACGTCGGCCCGCACCCGGTCGGCGGTGGCGTAGACCTGGGCCCGGTCGGTGACGTCGCAGGCGTAACCCACGACCTGGGCGCCGGTGCGGGCCCGGAGGTCGTCGGCGGCGGCCTCGGTGCGTTCGGGGTCGAGGTCCCAGATCACGACCCGGGCCCCCTTGCGGGCGAGGCGTTCGGCGATGAGGCGGCCGATGCCGCTCGCCCCACCGGTGATGAGCGCGGTCGTGCCGGCGATGGTCGTCATGGGGCGCAGCCTACGCCCGTCCCCCGCCCCGTCCTCCCGTGGCCGTTCTCCCGTGGGTGCGAATTTTTCGCGGTGGCGAACAATTAGCACCCACGGGAC
>JAKOVR010000109.1 GCA_029782025.1 Actinomycetes bacterium
CCATCGATCAACGCCGCCCCGTCGAAGGTCGGCACACCCTGGGTGTACCCGACCGTCGCCCACCCCGACGACCCCGCCGCCACCCCGTAGAACAACTCCGCCGCCGCCGACCCCACCGCGTGCAACTCCGCCGCCTGTCCCGACCCGTCCAACGGATCGAACACCGCCACGAACCCGTCCATCGACCCCGCGTTGGACAGCACCGGACCCGCACCCCCGGCCTGCAACCCCCCGCCCTCGAACCCGCCCGCGACCACCACCGCGCCCGACCCCGGATCCTCCCCCACCCCATAGGGCCACACCACCGTCGACCCGCCCACCGGCGCCCCCAGATCACGCGCCCAGGACACCACCCCCGCCGACCCCGACAACCGCACCACGAACCCATCCAACCAACGACCCGACACCACCACCCCACCCACCGTCACCGACACGAACCCCAGACCCGAGAACAACACATCCCCGTTCCCCGCCACCGCCACCCCCAACCCCAACGACACCCACGACGCCACCGGCACCACCCACGACGTCGCCCCCGACCCCACCGCCAACGCGGCCACGAACCCCGACGCCAACACCGCCGGCACCGTCACCCCACCGACCACACCACCCGGCGCCGCCACCGATCCCGCCACCGCCACCCGACCCGAACCGACCGCCACCGCCGACACCTGATCATCCCCCACCCCACCCAACGCCACACCCCACACCGGCACCCCCGACCCGTCCACCGCCACCACGAACCCGTCCACCCCACCATGGGAGCTCAACACCACCGACCCCGCCGTCAACACCCCCGAGAACACCCCACCCACCACACACAACCCCGACCCGTCACACCCCACCGACACCGGCGACACATCCCCACCCACCGACGGCACCCACACATCAGTGAACACAGCTGCCCCTGCACCATCCACCGACCACACCGCACCACCCGCCACCCCACCACCCGCATCGACCTTCCCCACCGTCACCGACCCCCCACCCGGACGCGCCGCCACCCCACGCCCGAACCCCGACCCATGCGCACTCACACCCACCAACGGCGAAGACACCTCCACCGCACCCACCTCACACCCCAACCCCGACGGACGCCCCACCCCCCGCTGATCGAACCCCGAACACCCCGACACCCCCACCGGCACCCGATCCACCAGCACCGACCCCTCCACCGGCACCCGCGTCAACGTCACCCCACCATTGACCCCCAACGCACCCAACCCCGGATCCCCCACCCCCGACACATCCCCCACACCCGTCAACCCACACGACCCATCCGACCCCACGCTGTACCCCGACGACACCACCCCACCAGCCACCACACACTCCGCCACGCCCGACACCGACCCCCGACCCACCACCGAACCACCCACCACCAACGACCCCGCCCCCACCTCGTTCGCCGACACCCCCACGTTGTCCACCACCGACGACCACGACACCCCCACCCCGGCCGCACCAGCCACCCCACCCACACCACCCGACGACACGTTCCCCGACACCGTCGACAAGCCCAACGAACACGGCGACACGCTCGGACCGCACGACACGCCACCGGGGCCCCCGGACGACGCGCTCACGTTCCCGGACACCGTCGACCGCGTCATCGTGAAGGAGCCCGCCGCACCGCTCGGCGCCTTGCGCACGGTGACGCCGCCGGCCTCGAGGGTGTCGCCGGTGAACGGGCCGCTCGGGACGTTGTCGGCGACGACCGAATCCGTCAGGGTGAGCGAGCCGAGCACATACAAACCGAGCTGGTTGCGGTTGACCGTCGAACGGGTGAGCGTGACCTGGGGATCGACCCAGTGGTTCGGCGGAGAGGGGGCACCGGAGTTCCAGTTGGTCGCCAGCCCCATCCCGGTGTTGTCGTCGATGTGGGAATCGGTGATGGTGGTCGTCGCCGTCGACGACACGCCGGCGGGCCCCGTGACGTCCAGGTACACACCCAGGAGACAGTGCTCGACGGTCGATCGGAGCAGCGATGCCGAGATGACCGAGACCCCGGTGAAACAGGTCCCTCCTCCGTCGATGGTGCTGTCGGTGGCGTCGAGAGACCCCGAGCCGACGGCGATCCGGAATCCCGAGCCGGGGCCCACCACGACCACCTGCGACCGAACCAACGTGACCGCACCGGCTCGGATGATGTAGGAGAAGCCGAGGTCGGAACCCGTTCCGCGAACGACGGAGTCGGTCACCGCCACCGTCGGGGCCCAGGTGACCGTCCCCTCCGACGAGTCGAGCACGGCGTCGACGGTCGAACCGGTCACGGTGACAGACGCGTACTCGGTGACGAACGAACCCTTGAAGAGGTGGGCGTTGCGCTGCACCGTCGAATCCACGATCGTCAACGAGCCCGTCCCCGGGCCGTAGAACGCTGTCCCGGTGTTGTCGTCGACGTGGGATCGGAGCAAGGAGACGGTGCCGCTGGACTCGAGCGCCGTCCCCCCGTTCGACGTCACCGTCGAGTCGGTGACCGCCAAGGTCCCGGCCGACGGTGCGAAGAAGCGGCTGAGCCCGCCGAGCCGCCCACCCGACACCGTGACGTGGTCGAGCGTGATGCCCAGACCTTTGTCCTGGACGACCCAGTCGTTGAGCGTCGTCCCCCCGGCGCACCCGGCGATGGTGCTCCCGTTGCCGAGGATGGTGACCGTGCCGGCCGTGTCGGTGTGGTCGAAGCTGCCCGAGGCGTTGGCCCTCTCCCCCGACGAACCCGAGCACCCCAACGTGATCTGGTAGGTCAGGTTCGAACCCAGCACGATCGTGTCGTTGCCCGAGGTCGTGTTAGCGAGCGTGAAGGCCTCGCGCAGCGAGGTCACCCCGTCGCCGCCGTTGACCACGTCGGCGGTGGTGTCGACGGTGATGGTCGATGCGTGGGCGGCCGGGGCGGCGCCCACCACCAAGGCGGAAGCACCGAGGACCACGGCAGCGCCCCCGATCCGGAACCGGACCCAACCCGAACGCATCACGCCATCTTGCCACAAGCACCGCGGCGCGAGGCAGGGTCCTCAGGTGCCACCGGGGTGGGAGCCGGCCGGGGCCGGGTGCGAAACTGCCAGACGATGGCTGCCCCTCCCCGCCCCTTCCGCTTCGGCGTCCAGCTCTCCGGCTCGCAGGACCGCGCCTCGTGGCGAGAGCGCTCCCGCCGCATCGAGGACCTCGGCTACGACGTGCTCACGGTGGCCGACCACATCCGCGACCAGTTCGCCACCACCCCCGCCATCCTGGCCGCGGCCGAGGCCACCTCCACGATCCGGGTCGGCTCCGTCGTGTACGCCAACGACTTCCACCACCCGGTGATGCTGGCCAAGGAGGCGGCCTCGCTCGACGTGCTCACCGAGGGACGGTTCGAGTTCGGCATCGGCGCCGGGTGGCAGACGTCGGACTACACCACGACCGGCGTCCCCCTCGATCCGGCGTCGGTGCGGATCGACCGCATGGCCGAGGCGCTCGCTGTGATCAAGGCGCTGTGGGCCGACGGCCCGTGCAACCTCGCCGGAGACCACTACACCATCACCGACCTCGACGGCACCCCGAAGCCCACGCAGCGCACCGGGGAGCGTGCGGGCCCGCCGGTGTTCATCGGGGGCGGCGGGAGGAAGATGCTCAGCCTCGCCGCCCGGGAGGCCGACATCATCGGCCTCAACATCAAGATGTGGGCCGGCACCATCGACGAGCGCTCCGGCCCGACCGCCACCGCCGAGTCGACCGATCAGAAGGTCGAGTGGATCAGGGCGGCGGCGGGGGACCGCTTCGAGCAGATCGAGCTGCAGTCGCGCATCCACGTCGCCGCCGTGACCGACGACCCGATGGGCCTGGCCGAGATCATGGGGCCGGTCCTCGGGCTCACCCCGCAGCAGGCCCTCGACAGCCCCCACGCCCTCGCGGGGCCGGTGCCCGCACTGGTGGACCGACTGCTCGAACGCCGCGAGCGCTGGGGGATCAGCTACATCACCATCAGTGCCGACGCCTACGAGGCCTTCGCCCCCGTCGTCGCCGCCCTGCGCGGGCGCTGACCACCGGCCGCCGGCGACGGCGGGCGGTATCATCCGCGGCGGACCGACGAGGGGGCGTGGGTGCGACGACCAGCGACGATGGACCGGCGGAACGTCATCCGGACGACGGCGGCGCCACTCGTGGTGCTCGCCCTCCTGGCCTCGATGGCCGTCGCCGTGCTCACCGCCGCTCCCGCCGGCGCCGCCCCGGTGGGGACGATCACCGAGATGGCACGCGGGGTGGCCCAGCCCCGCCACGCCGTGACCGGACCCGACGGCAACCTGTGGTTCGTCACGGCGCCGGCGGCCATCCGCCGGATGGACACCACGGGCAACGTCACCGGGACGTTCCCCCTCCCCGACGGCATCATCACGTGCACGTGCGAGATGGCGTCCGGGCCTGACGGCAACGTCTGGTTCACGGTCGACAGCAACGGCGGCGCCCGGCCGCCGGCGATCGGCCGCATCACCCCCGCCGGCGTCATCACCATCTTCACGCTGTTCCACGCCTTCGGCGCCGGCGACCCCCGGGCGCTGGTGGCCGGGCCCGACGGCAACCTGTGGTTCCTCACCCCGATCCTCTCCCCCGGCGGCACGTTCGGGCTGTGGAAGATCACCACCGGCGGGACGGCCACCGCCTACATCGATCCGGAGATCGGCCAGCCGACGGCACTGGCGTTCGGGCCCGATGCCAACGCCTGGATCACGCGCGCCGACAACACGATCGTGCGCCGGACGCCGGGCGGCACCTACACAGCCTTCAGCAACCCGGCCTTCGACCACCCCGGGCCGATCACCACCGGGTCCGACGGCAACCTGTGGTTCGGGGCCGGGCCCCACGGCATCGGCCGCATCACCACCACCGGGACCGCCACCGTCTTCACCGACGCGTCGATCGACCGGCCCACCAGTCTCGCCGTCGGCTCCGACGGCGCGCTGTGGTTCACCAACACCGCCCCCAACACCGGCATCGGACGCATCACCACCGCCGGCGCCGTCACGAGCGCCTCCTTCGCCGGCTTGGCCTGGCCCACGTCGATCGTCCAGGGCCCCGACACCGAGCTGTGGGTGACCGACACCCAGCGCGGCAGCATCGACCGCCTCACCCCGCCGAGCACGGTGACGCCCCACGTCGGGAACGGGATCATCCACCCCACCGCCATGACGACCGGCCCGGACGGGAACGTGTGGTTCGTCAACGGCGCGTCCTCGATCGGCCGCTCGACCACGGCCGGCGACGTCACCGTGTTCTCCGATGCCGCCATCTCCGACCCGGCGATGATCACGGCCGGCCCCGACGGCAACGTCTGGTTCACCAACCGGACCACTGACTCGATCGGGCGCATCACCCCGGCCGGGGTCGTCACCACCTTCACCGATCCCACGGTGGTGGCCCCGTACGGCATCGTCACCGGGCCCGACGGCAACCTCTGGTTCACCAACGACGCCGCGCCGGGCCAGACCTACGGGTCGATCGGCCGGATCACCCCGGCCGGCGCCATCACCAACTTCACCGGCGGGTTCGTCCTCAACCCCCGCCAGATCGTGGCCGGGCCCGACGGCGCCCTGTGGTTCACCAACAGCGGGCAGGGGGCCTACGGCTACGGGTCCATCGGTCGGGTGACCACCACCGGCGCCATCTCGTGGTTCAACCCCACCACCGCGCACGAGATCAACCATCCCTTCGCCCTCGCCGTCGGCGGCGACGGCAACCTGTGGTTCCTCAACGCCGGCAATCTGTGGGACCCGCCGTCGGCCGGGGTGCTTTCGGTCGGAGGGGCGTTGGTGAAGTGGTTCGCCGGCATCGACGGCAACAGCATCGTGCAGGGATCCGACGGCAACATCTGGGTCGCGGGGCAGAACGGAACGGCGTGGCGCGTCGCCCCCGACCCCTACTGGCTCCGGACCGTCACCGGCCTCGGCTCCGCCTGCTGCCTCGGCCTCACCGCCGCGGCCGACGGCAACCTCTGGTACGCCGAGCAGAACGGGCTCGGCCGCATCACGCTCATCGGCGAGCCCGACGCGCCGGTCCAGGTGCAGGCCACCGCGCTCGACGGATCGGCCCAGGTCACCTGGCTGCCGCCCCCGTCCACCGGCGGGTCGCCGGTCACCGGCTACACCGTCACCGCCGCCCCCGGAGGCGCCACCTGCCCATGGACGGGGGGCCCGCTCACCTGCACCGTCCCGGGCCTCACCAACGGTGTCGGCTACACGTTCACGGTCACCGCCACCAACGCCTCGGGCACCGGCCCGGCCTCGGCGCCGAGCCAGCCGGCGGTCACCCCGACCGCGGGCCCGAAGTTCCACGGTCTCGCCCCGACCCGCATCCTCGACACCCGCCCCGGGCCCGGCCAGGTCGGCCCGGCCGGTGCCTTCGGGCCGGGGGAATCCCGGACCCTCGCCGTCACCGGCGCCGCCGTCCCCACCGGGGCCACGGCCGTCCTGGTCAACGTCACCGGCATCCTCCCCAGCCACGCCACGTTCCTGTCGCTGACCCCGGTCCCCGCCGCCCCCGGCACCAGCCCGTCCACCTCGACCCTGAACCTGCCCGCCGGGGCCGTCCGCCCCAACCTCGCCCTCGTCCCGCTGGACCCGTCGGGTTCGATGGCCATCTACAACAACTCCGGCACGGTCGACGTCGCCATCGACCTCATCGGCTGGTTCGACGACGGCACGATCGACGGCGAGCGCCTCCACCCCGCCGCGCCCGCCCGCATCCTCGACACCCGCCCCGGCCCGGGCCAGGTGGGCCTGGCCGGACCATTCGGTCCGGGGGCCGCCCGCGTGCTCCAGGTCGCGGGCACGGCCGGCGTCCCGGCCGACGCCACGGCCGTCGTCATGAACGTCACGTCGGTCTCCCCCAGCCAGGAGAGCTTCCTCTCCGTGGTCCCGGGCGTGCTCCCGCCGGCCACGGTGCCCGGGACGTCCAACCTCAACCTGGCGGCCGGGCAGGTCCGGCCCAACCTCGTCACGGTGCCCCTGGCCGATGGGGGGAAGGTGACGATCTACAACAACTCCGGAACGGTGGACGTCCTGGCCGACGTGGTCGGCTGGTTCGAAGCCGGGGGCGGCAGCCCCGTCCAACCGGTGACCCCGGCGAGGATCGTCGACACCCGTCCCGGGCCAGACCACGTCGGCGGCCCCGGCGGCGCCGTGGCACAGGGGGAATGGCGGACCGTGGCGACCGGGACGCCGGCCCACACCCGAGCGGTGTGGGTGAACGTCACCGCCGTTCTCCCCTCGGCCGAGACCTTCCTGGCCGCCGTCCCCGGTGTGGTCCCGCCGGGGACGATCCCCACCACGTCGAACCTCAACGCCACCCCGGGTGCGGTGGTGCCCAACCTGGTGCTGGTCCCGGTCGACGCGGCGGGGCGGTTCTCGGTCTACAACAACTCCGGGGCGGTCGACGTGGTGATCGACGTGGTGGGCTACGTGCCTGGATCGCCGACCACGGGTTGAGGCCGGGACGGCAGGCCGGCGGGCGAGGGCGACGGGTCGCCCAGCCGCCTCACTCCCACTCGATGGTGCCCGGCGGCTTCGAGGTGATGTCGTAGGCCACGCGGTTGACGCCGTCGACCTCGTTGATGATGCGGTTGCTCATCCGCTCGAGCAGGTCGTAGGGCAGCCGGGCCCAGTCGGCGGTCATCGCATCCTCGCTGGTGACCGCCCGGATGATGATCGGATGGGCGTAGGTGCGCTCGTCGCCCATCACCCCGACGCTGCGGATGTCGGGCAACACGGCGAAGGCCTGCCAGATGTCGCGCTCGAGCTCGGCCTTCTTGATCTCCTCCCGCACGATGGCGTCGGCGTGCTGGAGGATCGCGACCCGCTCGGGGGTGACCTCGCCGATGATGCGCACGCCGAGGCCGGGGCCGGGGAAGGGCTGGCGCCAGACGATCTCCTCGGGGAGGCCCAGCTCCTCGCCGACCTTGCGCACCTCGTCCTTGAACAGGCTGCGCAGCGGCTCGACCAGCTCGAACTCCATGTCGTCGGGGAGGCCGCCCACGTTGTGGTGGCTCTTGATCTTGGCCGCGTCCTTGGTGCCGCTCTCGATCACGTCGGGGTAGAGGGTGCCCTGGACGAGGAAGCGGGCGTCCTCGATGCCGCCCTGGGCATCTTCGAACACGCGGATGAACAGCTCGCCGATGGTCTTGCGCTTCTCCTCCGGGTCGACCACGCCGGCCAGCCGCTCGAAGAACCGGTCGGCGGCCCGCACGTGGATCAGCTCGATGCCGAAGTTGCGCTTGAAGGTCTCCACCACCTGCTCGCCCTCGCCCTGGCGCATGAGCCCGGTGTCGACGAACACGCAGGTGAGCTGGTGGCCGATGGCCTTGTGCACCAGGGCAGCGGCCACAGCGGAGTCGACCCCGCCGGAGAGGCCGCAGATGGCCCGGCCCGTGCCCACCTGCTCGCGGATGGCCTCCACCGACGTCTCGATGATCGAGGTCATCGTCCAGGTGGGCCGGCAGCCGCACGCCTCGTAGAGGAAGCGCTTGAGGATCTCCTGGCCGTGGGGCGTGTGGACGACCTCGGGGTGGAACTGCACGGCATGGATCTTCCGGCCGGCATCCTCGAAGGCGGCGGCCGGGACGTGGGAGGTGGTGGCCACCACGTCGAACCCTGCGGGCGCCCGCGTGATCGAGTCGAAGTGGCTCATCCACACGATCTGGTCGCGGGGCTGGTCGGTGCCGAAGAGCACCCCGCCCTGGTCGGCCACCGTGAGCTCGGTCTTGCCGTACTCACCCCGGTCGAGCTTGGACACCTCACCGCCGAGCTGGAGGGCGACGAGCTGGGCGCCGTAGCAGATGCCGAGGATGGGCACGCCGCTGTCGTAGACGGCGGGGTCGAGCCGGGGCGCGCCGTCGACGTGGACCGACGCCGGGCCGCCCGAGAGGATCACGCCGGCCGGGCGGCGGGCGATGATCTCCTCGGCCGTGATCGTGTGGGGGACGATCTCGCTGTAGACGTGGGCTTCACGCACCCGGCGGGCGATCAGCTGGGCGTACTGGGCGCCGAAGTCGACGACCAGCACCGTGTCGAAGTGCGGCTCCGGATGGACGGGAGAGGCGTCGGTCATGGCGGCGGCAGGGCTCAGTGGCCCATGCCGACGCGCTGGGCCTTCTGGAGGTTCTTGCCCTCGGTCTGCAGCGCGGGGGCGACCATGACCTCGGCCTTCTGGAACTCCTTGAGCGTCTCGTAGCCACAGGTGGCCATCGAGGTGCGCAGGGCGCCGAAGAGGTTGAGCCGACCGTCGTTCTCGTGGGCGGGGCCGACGAGGACCTCCTTGAGGGTGCCGCGGGGCTCGGTCTTCACCCGGGCGCCGCGGGGCAGCGTCGGGTGGAAGGTGGCCATGCCCCAGTGGTAGCCCCGGCCGGGCGCCTCGTGGGCGGCGGCGAGCGGCGAGCCGATCATCACGGCGTCGGCGCCACAGACGATGGCCTTGGCGATGTCGCCCCCGGTGCCCATGCCGCCGTCGGCGATCACGTGGACGTACACGCCGGTCTCGTCGAGGTGGCGCATCCGGGCGGCGCGGGCGTCGGCGATGGCGGTGGCCTGGGGGACGCCGATGCCGAGGACGCCGCGGGTGGTGCAGGCGTGGCCCGGGCCGACCCCGACGAGGATGCCGGCGGCGCCGGTGCGCATGAGGTGCAGGGCGGCCTGGTAGCTGGCGCACCCGCCCACGATCACCGGCATGTCGAGCTCACGGATGAACTGCTTGAGGTTGAGGGGCTCGACCGTCTTGGAGACGTGTTCGGCCGACACCACCGTGCCCTGGATGACGAGGAGGTCGAGCTCGGCGTCGACGATCTCCTTGATGAAGGCCTCGGTGCGCTGCGGCGTGACCGAGGCGCAGGACACGACGCCCGCCTCCTTGATCTCACGGATGCGCTGCCCGACGAGCTCGACCTTCACCGGCTCCTGGTAGAGCTGCTGCATCCGCAGCGTGGCCTTCTCGGGCGACAGCGTGCTGATCTCCTCGAGCACGGTGTCGGCATCTTCGTAGCGGGTCCAGAGGCCCTCGAGGTTGAGCACACCCACGCCGCCGAGCTTGCCGATCTCGATGGCGGTGGCGGGGCTGACCACACCGTCCATGGCCGAGGCCATGAGCGGGAGCTCGAACTGGAAGGCGTCGATCTCCCAGCGGATGTCGACGTCCTCGGGGTCGCGGGTGCGGCGGCTCGGCACGATGGCGATGTCATCGAAGCCGTAGGCCCGGCGGCCCGACTTTCCAAGCCCGATCTCGATCTCGGCCACGGGGGGACTCCTCACTACTCGGCCCGCAAAGAGGGGAGTGTACCGCCCGGCGGGTCGGGCGCCAGACGACCGGTGACGCCGCCTCCGACGGGCCGCCGCCCCGCCCGACGAGCCGGTGCACCCCCGTTCCCGTGGGTGCGCAATGCAACGGGGCGCGATGCATTGCGCACCCACAGGGGCCACCACGGCGGGACTACCGTGCCGGCGTGCTCCCCGCTCCGGTCCGCCGGTCGTTGCGCTACTCGGCGGCCTACCGGCTCACCCACCGGCGGCGGGCCCGGGCGTTCGGGATCGGGCTCAACAAGACCGGCACCCACAGCCTGGCCGCCCTCTTCCGACCCCCCGTGCGGGCCGGGCACGAGGCCGACGTCGACCGGCTGCTCGACCTGGTCCTCGACCGGGCGGCCGGGCGGCTCGACGAGGCCGCCGGGCGGCGGGCGCTGGCCCGCCACCTCGAGCGGTGCTGGCTCGACGTCCACGTGAGCCATCCGCTCGGTGACGTCGTCGACGTGCTCGTCGCCCTCGAGCCCGAGGGCCGCTACGTGCTCACCGTCCGGCCCCCGGACGAGTACCTGCGGTCCGTGGTCAACGCCGCCATCAAGACCCCCGGATCGGCACGGTGGCAGCGCTACAAGGCCCTGCGCTACCAGGCCGGCGTCGACGCTTCGCCCCACGACGCCCCGCTCCTCGACCGGGGCCTCTACCCCGTCGCCGGCATCCTCGGGCGTTGGCGGAAGGCCACGCTCGACGCGCTCGACGCCGTGCCCCCCGCCCAACTGCTCGTCGTCCCCACCGCCGAGCTGCCGGCCCAGGCCGGCGCCATCGCCGTGCACTGCGGACTCGACGCCGCGCTCACCGACCCCACGAAGGCCCACCAGCACGCCACCGGGGTGGACTACGGCGTCCTCGACGAGCTCGACCCGACCTACCTCGCCGACCAGATCGAAGCGGCGTGGGATCCCCGCCTGCGGGCACTGTTCGACCCTGGTCCCTTGGGTGCGCAAGGGCGCGCATAGCGCACCCTTACGCACCCAAGGACCGGTCGGGCTACTGGCCGTGGAGCTGCTTCAGGATCTGCTTGGCGATCGTGACGTTCATCTCGTAGACCGCGCTGCGGCCCCGCTCGCTCACCTGCTTGAGCACGCTGCCGCCGGTGAGCTGCTCGACGTTGCCCAACCCCTCGACGAGGCGCTCCTTGGTGGCATCGGTCGCCTTGTAGCCCATGTCGGTCAGGGCCTTGACGACCTCGTTCTGGGCGATGGGCTTGGGGGCGGCGCCGGCGATGATGCGCAGCGCGTCCTTGGTGAGCTCGGCGCCCTGGCTGATCGCCTCGGTGACGGTGATCGACCCTTCCTCGTCGGCCTTCAGCGACGCCAACCAGCGCTTCACCTGCGCCACCAGCTCGGGGTGGGTGTCGGCCTCGAAGATCACCTTGGGCATGGCTCCACCGTATCCGGCTCACCCGCCGGCGCGGGCGGTGAGCAGGTCACCGGCGAACGACGTGACCGCACCGACGAAGAGGTCGGCCCGTTCCCACGGCACGAAGTGCCCACAGTCGCGGAGCAGGAACGGACCGACCCGGTTCGGGAACACCACCTCGGCCATGCGGTCGAAGTCCGGACCGATCACGTGGTCGGAGGAGCCGAACAGGACGAGGGTGCGGGCGGCGAGTCCGGCCGACCACACGGTCCGGCCCGACCGCTTCTCCCGATCGAACACGCTCTCGTACGGGCCGAAGCTGGCCCGCAGATGGTCGGCGTCGGCAAAGGGCTCGCAGTGGAAGGCGATGGCGGCGTCGTCGAACGTGCCCGGGTGGGCCCACAGGCGGGACGAGTAGAACGGGGCGACGTAGCGCCGGCGCTGATCGGGCGTCGCCAGCTCGGCGGCCAGCCCGTCGGGATCGGTGCCCTGGCGGAGGAAGTAGTCGGTGGTGCCCGGCGTGCCCAGGCGCAGCCCGGCCATCCGGTCGGCGTCGACGGGGAGCGGGCAATTGAAGACCACCAGGCGGTCGGCCAGGTCCGGCCGGCGACCGGCGAGATCGAGGATCACCGGCCCGCCGAAGTCGCCGCCGGCCAGGACGGCCGACGGGTGCCCGAGATGCTCGAGCAGCGCGATCAGATCGAGACTGCAACCGACGGTGTCGTGCCGGCCGTCGGGGCTCGGATCCGAGTCACCGAAGCCCCGCAGGTCGGGGGCGATCACCTCGAAGCCGGCCGCGGCCAGCGGTTCGATCACCCGCCACCAGATGCGCCTGGTCTCCGGCCAACCGTGCACGAGGAGCAGGGGGACGCCGCCGACGTTCTCGCGGACGAACGCCAGCCGGTGGCCGCCCACGTCGGCGTGGTGCACGGCGAAGCGGCCCGGGTCGACGTCGGGGTGGGGGGTGGAGCGCTCCACGTCAGCGCCGGTACGTGCCGGTGGCGAGGGCCAGGAGGTTGTGGAGCATGAACCCGGTCGCTCCCCACACCGTGTCGCCGACCAGCTCGAAGAAGTACAGCGGGCGGTCGAGCGGCGGGTACCCCCACCGCTCCTCCCGGTACACCTCGTCGAGGAGGAGCTCCCGGACCGGCACGTGGAGGATGTGGGCGACCTCGTCGGGGTTGGCGGTGAGGTCGGGGCGCCCGGGGAGCAGCCCGACGTAGGGCACGATGAAGCTCCGACTGGTGACGGTCTGGAGGTGGTCGAGCTCGCCCAGCACCTCCACCGGCGCGGTGAGGCCGATCTCCTCGCGGGCCTCGCGGAGGGCGGTGTCGAGATAGGACTCGCCCTCGTCCTGCCCACCGCCGGGGAAGCTGACCTCACCGCTGTGCGAGCGCAGGTGCCACGACCGGCGGGTCAGGATCATCCACAGCTCGCCCGCCTCCTCGTAGACGGGGGCGATCACCGCCGAGGCCCGCACGCCGGTGTCCTCGAGGGCGGAGGACCGGGGAGCCGGGGCCTCGGCCAGCGCCGACCGCAGGCGGTCGAGGTCGACGGCTCGGTCGGCCTCGGGGAGGTGGGCCCACGGCGCCGGCGCCCCGGGGCGGCTCGACGGGGGGCGCGGGATGATCTGGTCGCCGCCTCGGCGGACTCCGCCGGCCGCGACCGTGTCGGTCACTCCTCGGCGGCCTTGCGCTCTTCGACGAGCTGCTGGAGCAGCGTAGGGAGCCCGCCGGTCTTGAGGGTGGCCATGGTTCGACCCGGAGTGGTCTCGCCCCGCTCCCACTCGTTCCAGGCGGCGAGCAGCTTCTCGGGATCGATGGGTAGCCGTTCCATGAGCGGTGAGGCTACCGGGCGGCGTCGGTCTCCCGTCGGGTGGGCGCCGGATCCGGCCCCATCGCGGGTGCAGGTTCCCGGCCGGGTGCTTTCGCCGGTGCGTCTACCCGGCCTGCAACCGCGCAACTGCACCGGCGATCACCGCGGGCCGGGGAACTGCACCGGCGATCACCGCGGGCCGGAGAACTGCACCGGCGTCAGCGGAAGGGCGAGCCGGCGCCGCGGTAGGCCTCCCACCACGAGGCGATCGTGGCGACCTTCTCGTCGAACCCGGCGTCCTTGAAGATCCACACGCCGGTGTTCGGGGCGAACACCAGGGCCTCGCCGTCGAGGGTGGCGAGGTGCAAGAACCCCTGGCCGAAGGAGCGCCGCACCTCCATGGCCCGCACCTGCCACCAGGCCACATCGGTCGAGCCGAGCCGGCGCACGATGCGGATGCCGGACGGCGTGAGCACGACGCACTCGCGTCCGACCCACACCAACGAGAGGATCGCCGCGGCCACGAAGAGGGCGCCGATCAAGGGCAGGCTCAGCTCCTCGCCGGCCCGCGAGGCGAGCACGCCGACCGCGACGAGCGGGACGGCGAGCACCACCACCACCGGGACCAACGACTCGACGAGCAACGGGACCACCGGTCGCCGCAGCACCAGCCGGTCGGCCCTGCCGGCGGGGGCATCCGGCGGCGCCGGTGGGGGTGTCGCGGGGAACGCCACGGGCGGTGACGCTACCGGGGTGCCGGCGACGGCGCCGGATCGTCGGTGCAGGTCCTCGACCCTCGGCGTTCGCCGGTGCACCTGCGCGGCCGGAGCCCGGGAAGCTGCACCAGCGACGACGGCGGGCGCGGACACGGAGCCGGCGGGGCCGTGCGAGGATGGGACATGAGCTACCGCGTCATCCAATGGGCCACCGGCACGGTCGGTGTCCACAGCGTCCCGGCCATCGCCGCCCACCCCGACCTCGAGCTGGTGGGGCTGTGGGTGCACTCCGACAGCAAGGCCGGCCGTGACGCCGGCGAGATCTGCGGCAGCGATCCGGTCGGCGTGATCGCCACCCAGGACGCCGACGCCCTCTTGGCCCTCGATGCCGACTGCATCGTCTACATGGCCAACTCGGACCTGCGGCCCGACGGTGTGGTCGACGACATCTGCGGGATGCTGGCCAAGGGCTTCAACGTGGTGAACACCAGCTTCGTCCCGTTGCTCCATCCGGCCAGCACCTCGGCGGCCATGGCCGGCCCCGACCTGCTCGCCCGGCTGGAGGCGGCGTGCCAGGAGGGCGGCTCCAGCTTCTACACCTCCGGCATCGATCCGGGGTTCGGCAACGCCGGGATCACCATCCACGCCCTCGCCCTCAGCAAGGAGATCCGCACGGTGCGGATGATGGAGATCGTCAACTACGCCACGTGGGACAACCCGTTCACCATGTTCGAGATCATGGGCTTCGGGAAGCCCGATCCGAGCACGTCGCTCCTCCTCGCCCCCGGGTCCACCACGCTGGCCTGGGGCCCGGTCATCGAGCTGGTGGCCGACGCCCTCGACGTGGAGCTCGACGGCATCACCGAGTGGCACGAGCTGATCCACGCCGACGAGGACTTCACCATCGCGTCGGGACCGATCGCCGCCGGCACCATCTCGGGCATGCGGTTCGAGATCCGGGGGATGGTCGGCGGGGAGCCGCGCATCATCGTCGAGCATGTCACCCGGCTGCGCGACGACGACGCCCCGCACTGGCCCGAGGGGCACGGCTACCGCATCGAGATCGACGGCGAGCCCTGCCTCAAGATCGAGCTCGAGCTGTCCTCCCACGTCGGCGACCACAACCACGCCGGCTGCCTGGCCACGGCGATGCACGTCCTCAACGCCATCCCGGCGGTGTGCGCCGCCACCCCCGGCGTCAAGACGATGCTGGACCTGCCCGTGTACTCGGGCCGGCACCTGCTGCGCTGATCCCTTGGGTGCGCAAGGGCGCGCATAGCGCACCCTTGCGCACCCAAGAGGACCGGGCGCGGAACGGCCGGCCCGGAGGCCGGCCGTTCGGGGAACCCTTGCTCGCCGGGGCGGGCTACATCATGCCCATGCCGCCCATGCCACCCATGCCGCCGCCCGGCATCGCCGGCGGGTTGTCCTCCGGCTTGTCGGCCACGAGGGCTTCGGTGGTGAGCAGCAGGGCTGCGATGGAGGCAGCGTTCTGGAGCGCGGCCCGGGTGACCTTGGCCGGATCGATGACGCCGGCCTTGAGCAGGTCGACCATCTCGCCGGTGGCGGCGTTGAAGCCGGTGGTGCCGGTCTCGGACTCGACCTGGCGGACGATGATGGCGCCCTCCAGGCCGGCGTTGTTGGCGATCAGCCGGGCCGGCGCCTCGAGGGCCTTGAACACCGAGCGGGCACCGGTGGCCTCGTCGCCCACGAGCGACTCGACCACAGCGGCCACGGCCGAGCGGGCCCGCAGCAGGGCGGTGCCGCCACCGGCGACCACACCCTCCTCGATGGCGGCGCGGGTGGCCGACAGCGCGTCCTCGATGCGGTGCTTCTTCTCCTTGAGCTCCACCTCGGTGGCGGCGCCGACCTTGATGACGGCCACGCCGCCGGCCAGCTTGGCCAGGCGCTCCTGGAGCTTCTCGCGGTCCCAGTCGGAGTCGGTGTCGTCGATCTCACGGCGGATCTGGGCGATCCGGCCCTGCACGTCGGCCTCGCTGCCCGCGCCCTCGATGATCGTGGTGTTGTCCTTGGTGACCACGACCTTGCGGGCCCGACCGAGCAGGTCGAGGGTGACGTTGTCGAGCTTGAGGCCGACCTCCTCGGACACCACCTGGCCGCCGGTGAGGATGGCCATGTCGGCCAGCATCGCCTTGCGACGCTCACCGAACCCGGGGGCCTTCATGGCCACCGAGTGGAAGGTGCCGCGGATCTTGTTGACCACGAGGGTGGCGAGCGCCTCGCCCTCGACGTCCTCGGCCACGATCACCAGCTGCTTGCCGGCCTGCATGACCTTCTCGAGCACCGGCAGGAGGTCCTGCACGGAGGAGATCTTCGAGTTCACGAAGAGGATGTACGGGTCGTCGAGGACGGCCTCCTGGCGATCCTGATCGGTCACGAAGTACGGCGAGAGGTAGCCCTTGTCGAACTGCATGCCTTCGGTGAACTCGAGGTCCATCCCGAAGGTGTTGCTCTCCTCCACCGTGACCACGCCGTCCTTGCCGACCTTGTCGATGGCGTCGGCGATGGTCTCGCCGATGGTGGTGTCGGCGGCCGAGATCGAGGCGACCTGGGCGATCTCCGACTTGTCGTCGATCTCCTTGGCCTGGCCCTTGATGGACTCGACCGCGGCGGCGACGGCCTTCTCGATGCCTCGCTTGAGGCCCATCGGGTTGGCGCCGGCGGTGACGTTGCGCAGCCCCTCGTGGACGAGGGCCTGGGCCAGCACCGTGGCGGTGGTGGTGCCGTCGCCCGCGATGTCGTTGGTCTTGGTGGCGACCTCCTTGACGAGCTGGGCGCCCATGTTCTCGAACGGGTCCTCGAGCTCCACCTCACGGGCGATGGACACGCCGTCGTTGGTGATGGTCGGGGCACCGAACTTCTTGTCGAGGACGACGTTGCGGCCCTTGGGGCCGAGCGTCACCTTGACGGCGTCGGCGAGCTTGTCGACGCCAGCCTCGAGGCTGCGGCGAGCCTCGTCATCGAACTTCAGGATCTTGGACATGTCTGCTCTCTCCGGGACGCTCAGCTGAGCTTGGCCAGCACGTCGCGGGCGTTGAGGATGAGGAGGTCGTCGCCGTCGACGGCGATCTCGGTGCCGCCGTACTTGCTGTAGACGACCTTGTCGCCGACCTTGACGTCGACGGGGATCAGCTCGCCGGTCTGCTCCGAACGGCGGCCGGGGCCCACGGCGATCACCTCACCCTGCTGGGGCTTCTCCTTGGCGGTGTCGGGGATCACCAGGCCGCTGGCCGTGGTCTCCTCGGCCTCGCTGGGCTTGACGACGATGCGGTCTTCGAGCGGCTGAAGGGCCATCTTCGGTTCCTCCGTATGAGGGTGGGTTCTTGGCGGATGCCTGGCTCGTGCCGTGGTTCCCCTCGCACTCGCACTCGGCGAGTGCTAGCACTCTCATCAGGCGAGTGCTAACGATAGGCGCGTTCGGCGAGGTCGGCAACCCGTGGCCCGCCGCCGGTCCCGTGGCCGGCCCCACGGCCAGGCCCGACCGCCGGCCCGAGACCGGCCCGCCGGTCAGATGGTGGGGAGGGCCAGGTTGGGGTAGGCGCCGGTGTCGAGGGGGGACGGCCCGTCGCTCTGGTAGCGCCACCACCCCGCCGCCGCCACCATCGCCGCGTTGTCGGTGCACATCGACCGGCTGGGGAGGAAGGCGTGGAGGCCGTCGGCCACGCAGGCGTCGAGGAGCCGCTCGCGGAGCTGGGAGTTGGCCGCCACCCCGCCCCCGAGGCAGAGCCCCTTGGCCCCGAGCTCCCGGGCGGCGCGGCGGGCCTTGGTGACCAGCACGTCGACCACCGCCTCCTGGAACGAGGCGGCCACGTCCTCGGTGGCGACGTCGGGGTGCTTGCGCACGTAGTTGACGACCGCCGTCTTGAGTCCGGAGAAGGAGAAGTCGTAGGGCTCGTCGGGGAGGGCGCGCGGGAACGCGATGGCCGAGGGATCGCCGTGCAGGGCCACCGCGTCGATGGCGGGTCCGCCCGGGTAGCCGAGGCCGAGGAAGCGGGCCACCTTGTCGAAGGCCTCGCCGGCGGCGTCGTCGATGGTGGAGCCGAGCAGGCGGTACCGGCCGGGTGCCTCCATCAGCACGAGGAGGGTGTGCCCCCCGGACACGAGCAGCACCACGAGCGGCAGCTCGAGATCGGGCTCCTCGAGGAAGGCGGCGTAGAGGTGGGCCTCGAGGTGGTTGACGGCGATGAACGGCACGCCCCACACCAGGGCCAGAGCCTTCGCCGCGCTCACGCCGACCAGCAACGCCCCCACCAGCCCGGGGCCGACGGTGGCGGCGACGGCGTCGACGTGGTCGTCGCCGATGCCGGCCTCGACGAGGGCCTGGGCCACCACGGGGGTGAGCCACTCGACATGGGCGCGCGACGCGATCTCGGGCACGACCCCGCCGAACTGGGCGTGGAGGTCGATCTGGCTCGACACCACCGACGACAGCACCTGGCGGGCGTCGACGACCACGGCGGCCGCGGTCTCGTCGCAGGAGGTCTCGATGCCGAGGATGCGGGACACGGAGGGCGAGGGATCGGAGGTCACGGGGTGGTCCCTTCGGCGGGCGGCGGACCCGAGGGCAGGTCGAGGGTGGCGGCGATGGCGGCCAGCCGGTCGGCGAAGGCCGGCGACTGCACCTCGTGGCCCCACATCACGAGCGCGTCCTCGCCGAGGTCGGCGTAGTAGCCCTTGCGGACGCCGGCCGGGGCCAGGCCGAAGCGCCGGTACAGGGCGATGGCGGCGGCGTTGCTGGGCCGCACCTCGAGCGTCAGGTTGTCGCACCCCCACGCCCGGGCCTGTTCGGCCAGGGCGAGCATGAGCCGGGTGCCGATCCGTTGGCCCTGCACGGCGGGGTCGACGGCGATGGTGGTGACGTGGGCGTCCTCCAGCACCTGCATCAGCCCGGCGAAGCCGACCACGGCGGCCCCGCGGCGAGCCACCACGTACCGGCGGTCCTCCGGACGGCGGAGCTCCCCGAGGTACAGCCCCGCCGACCAGCCGCGGTGGGGGGCGGCCCGCTCGATGCGCAGCACGCTGCGGAGGTGCCGGCGACGCATGGGCACCACCTCGACCAGGGCGCGGGCGCCCACGCCGGGGGCGACCAGGGGGGACGCCGCGTTCACGACGAGTCCCTCGTGGACCAGTTGATCTCGGCATCGGGCTTGCGGAGGTACAGCGGCTCGAGGTTCCACGGCCGCACCCACTGCTCGCGGAGGGCCTGGGCGTGGGCCAGCATCACCAGCGACGTGGCGTTGGGGTAGGCGAGCTCCTCACCCACGATCTCGACCTTGCGCAGCCCCTCGAAGACCTCGCGGTAGCGGAGGGCGCCGTCGCCCACGAGGAGCACGTCCTCGCTCCAGGCGAGGAGCTCGGATTCGAGGTCGTCGGGCGACTGGCACACGTGGTCGGTGAGGCGCTGGATCCCCCCCGGCACCTGCCGGTAGAAGGCGGAGAACACCTCGCCCCGGCGGGCGTCGAGGCAAGCGACGATCAGGCGGGGGGTGAAGCGGACACCGAAGGCCACGAGGTCGAGCGAGGGCACGCCGATCATCGGCACCGAGAGGGCCTGGGCCATCGCCTTGGCCGAGGCCACCCCGACCCGCAGCCCGGTGAACAGCCCGGGGCCGAGGTCGACGGCGATGGCGCCGATCTCGGACAGCTCCACCCGGGCCTGCCGGCAGGTGAACTCGATGGCGGGCGTGAGGTTCTCGGCGTGGCGCTTGGCCCGCGTCGACGACGTGGTGGCCAGCACGCCTTCGTGGCCGCCGACGGCGCAGGACACCTGGGTGGTGGCGGTGTCGATCCCGAGGATGAGCATCAGCGAGCCTCCCCGCCGCCGGCCCGCCACGGGCGGAGGGCCTCGGTGATGGCCCGGGCCCGGGCCCGCCACACGCTCCCGACGGGCATGAGGGTGATGAGGCGGTCGTCGTCGCCGGCCTCGGGATCGTCGGGGAGCTCGATGTGGATCTCGAGGTAGGTCGGCGGCAGGGCCGGGAGGACCGTGTCGCCCCACTCGATCAGCGTGACCCCGCCCTCGTCGAGGAGGTCCGGCAGCCCCACGTCGAGCACCTCGTTGAGCTGCTCGAGGCGGTACACGTCGAGGTGGTTCAGGCCCAGCCGCCCCTCGTACTGGCTCACGATCGTGAAGGTCGGGCTGGTGATGCGGTCGGTGACCCCGAGGGCGGCCCCGAACCCCTGGGCGAACGCCGTCTTACCGGCGCCGAGGTCGCCGGCCAGCAGGATGAGGTCGTGGGGGCGGGCCAGCTCGGCCAGCGCCGCGGCCAGGGCCCGGGTGTCGTCGACGCCGTGGGTGACGGCGAGGATGGGCTCGGTCACAGCGCACCCCCGAGTCGGGCGATGGCCACCTTGGCCCGCACCAGGTCGGCCCGCATCTGCGCCGCCAGCTCCCCGCCGCCGCGGAGCACGTAGGCGGGGTGGAGGGTCGGGACGAGCACGCCGGCGCCGAAGGGGTACTCCTGGCCCCGCAGTCGGGTGATCGGCTCCTTGGTGTCGAGGAGGAGGTGGGTGGAGAACTTGCCGAGGGTCACGATCACCTTCGGGGCGATGAGCTCCACCTGCTGCTCGAGGAAGGGCCGGCAGGAGGCGATCTCGTCGGGCTCGGGGTCGCGGTTGGCAGGGGGGCGGCACTTCACCACGTTGGCGATGTAGACCCGGTCGCGGGTGATGCCGAGCTCCTCGAACATGAGCTTGTCGAGCAGCTTGCCCGACCGGCCGACGAAGGGCAGCCCCTGGCGATCCTCTTCCTCGCCGGGACCCTCCCCCACGAACATGAGGTCGGCGTCGGGCCGGCCCGTGCCGAACACGACCTGCGTGCGCCCGAGGCTGGCCAGCTTGCACCGGGTGCAGTCGTGGAGGTCGGCGGCGAGGGCCTCGAGGGCGGTGGACACGGGAGACGAGGCTACCGGCCGCCCGTCAGGCGACGGCAGCCCGGATGGCATCGGCCGTGGCGAGCGCGGCCAGGTGGCGGACGGCTTCGAGCTCGGGGGGGTCGAGCTTGTGATGCATCTCGCCCGTGGCGGCGGCCACGATGGCGTCGCCGTCGAAGATGGTGTGGGCGGGGTGGATGGCGCGGGCCAACCCGTCGTGCGCCGACTGGGCCACGAGATGGCACTGGGCCTTGGTGAGCCGGGCGTCGGTCACGACGACACCGATGGTGGTGTTGGCGAACGGATCGCCCGGGATCGTCGGGGGCGGCTCGTCGAAGGCCTCGCCGTCGGCCACCACCCGGCCGAAGCTGTTGACGGCCATGATCGCCACCACCCCGAAGCCGCCGTGCTCGCGGTGGGCGATGCCGAGCCCGCCCGGCCGGGCGTGCTCCCGACCACGGGTCTTGTCGACGGTGGCCCCGGTGCCGGCGCCCACCCGCCCCTGCGCGGCGACGTTGTAGCCCAGCAGCTCCTGGCAGGCCGCCCGGCCCTCGGCCGCTCCCGGACGCACGCTGGCGTCGCCCTCCATGAGGTCGAAGAGGCCGAGGCCGATCACGATCGGCACCAGTCCGCCCCCGGTGGGGAAGCCGCGGCCGTGCTCCTCGCACCACTGCACCACGCCGTCGGCGGCGGCGAGACCGAAGGCCGAACCCCCGCTCAGCACCACGGCGTCGATGCGGTCGACCAGCCGAGCCGGCTCGAGCAAAGCGAACTCGCGGCTCGCCGGGGAGCCGCCCCGCACCTCGCCGGAGGCGATCACCGCCTCGGGGAAGTGGACGACGGTGCACCCCGTGCGGGCGACGGGGTCGCTCCAATGGCCGACCAGCACGCTCTCGATCATGGGCGCAGGTTACGCCGATCCGCGACCGGTGCCGTCCGGGCCCCGCTGGCCGCTCCCGCCCGGCCCCCATCTCGTCGCTAACGTGGCGCCGGTGAGCACGTGTGGGTACTGCGGGGCACCGGCCGCGGGGGCCGACGTGTTCTGCGCGGTGTGCGGCCGAACGCTCGTGGCGCAGGATGCCGCCGCCCCCTCGCCATGGGGTCCGCCGTCGGGCCCGCCGTCGCCATGGGGACCGCCGTCGGGTCCGGGCGCGGGACCAGCAGGCGGCGGGCCGCCACCGGGGGCCACCGGTCCGGCCGGCTGGGGGCCGCCGACCGCTGGGCCGGGCGCCGGGCCAGCCCCGGGGGGGCCAGGGTACGGACCGCCCGGGTACGGGCCACCCGGGTCCGGACCTCCCGGCTACGGGCCACCGCCGGGCGGGCCGGGCTACGGGCCGCCCGGCTACGGACCACCCCCGGGCGGGCCGGCTTACGGGCCACCCGGCTACGGACCGCCGGGCTTCGGACCCGCGCCCGGGATGTGGGGCCCGCCCCCGCCCCGCAAACCCACCTCCGGGGTCCGCATCGCCATCTACATCCTCGGACCCATCGTCCTCGTCATCCTCCTGCTCGCCTTCGTCGGGATGGCGGCGTCGTCGAACGGCACGCGCCGGACGGGAAGCGTGTCGATCGCCGAGGACGGCACGGCGCCCACCACGGCCGACCACTGGCACTGGGCCTACGGCATCTACGTGTGCGACCGCTTCCTCCCGCATCTGAGCGACGAGTTCGGCGACCAGTTCGGGATCCACACCCACCGCGACGGGATCATCCACATCCACCCGTTCAGCGGCAACGTCGCCGGACGGCGAGCCACCCTCGGCCGGTTCTTCAGCGACACCGGGATGACGGTCTCGACGACGTCGATGACCATCCCGGCGCCGAACTCAGGCCGCTCCACCACGTACTCCACCTGCGACGGCAAGCCGGCCACGGTCCGGGTGCGCATCTGGGACGTCGACGACCCGTCGACCCCGGTGCGCACGATCGACGACGCCTTCGGCGACATCCACTTCGACAAGGACCGCCAGGCCATCACCATCGCCCTGGTCCCCGCCGGCAAGGACATCCTGCAGCCGCCGTCGCTGGCCACGCTCGACGAGCTGACCGACGGCCCGACCGCGCCGCGTTCCGGCCCCGGCACCAGCCGCCCCGGGACGTCGGTGCCTCGAGCAACCCCGGGCACGGGAGCGATCCCGGCCTCGTGCCCTCCGTCGGGGTTGCCGGCGCCCCCCACCTCCCCGATGGTCGCCGACATCGTCCCGTCGCTCCCCGGGACCACGCCGACCCGCCGCGATCTGTCGCTCCTCGAGCTCTGCTGGGCGAACGGCGCCGTCCAGGGGAGGAGCGGGGTCGATGTCAAGTTCCGCGGCACGGACGGTACCTGCGCCACCACGGAACACTGGGTCATCTCCGAGTTCGCGTCGACCAAGGACGCACAGGCCGCCCTCGATGCTCGCCAGGCCACCCTCGACCAGCGGCGCTACGGGTTGGCCCAACAGCCCGGAGAGCACCTCACCCTCGCGTCGCTTCCGGCCGGGGCCCGGGCCGAGCTCGACCTCGACGGCCCTTGCCTGCGGCAGCTCCGCCTGGGCGCCGTGTCCCACCGGTACATGGTGGCGCTCGTCATCGACCTCGGCCCCGACACCACGCCCGACCAGCGCACCGATCGGTTCCTGCAAGCCCTCGACGCCGCGGCGAAGCTGCCCTGAGGAACGCTCCGGCCACAGCCACGTGTGGTGCCGTTCCTTTGGGTGCGTAAGGGTGCGCTATGCGCGCCCTTACGCACCCAAAGGCAGTGCTCAGGCCGAACGGCGGTGCCAGGCCTTGGGGCGGGTGAAGGCGGTGATGCCGAGGGTCGACAGCGTGGCCCCGATGCCCGAGTGCCCGCGGCCCGACCAGGGCAGGCGGGGGCTCACCCGGTCGCAGCAGTTCCAGTAGGCCGAGCCGGCGTCGAGGCGGGCCAGCAGCCCGAGCGCCCGGCCCTCGTCGGGGGTGTACACGCCGGCAGTCAGCCCGAACTCGGTGTCGTTCATCCGGGCCAGGGCCTCGTCGTCGGAGCCCACCTTCTCGATGCCAATGATCGGACCGAAGCTCTCGTCGCGCATCACCGCCATGTCGCTGGTGACGTCGAGCAGCACCGTGGGCTCGAACCAGCCCGGGTGGCCGTCGTGGGTCGTGGGCCCGCCGCCCCGCGCCAACGTCGCACCCTTGGTCACGGCGTCGGCCACCTGGGCCACCAGCACGTCGGCCTGCTGCGGGCGGGTGAGCGGGCCGAGGTAGGTGGCGTCATCGGCCGGGTCGCCGAGGACGAACCCGTCGACGGTGTCGAGGAACCGCTCGACGAACCGGTCGTAGACGGCCTCGTGGACGTAGATGCGCTCGACCGAACAGCAGCTCTGGCCGTTGTTGTAGAAGGCGCCGTCGGCGATGGCGGGAGCCACGGCGTCGACGTCGACGTCGTCGCACACGTAGACCGGATCCTTGCCGCCGAGCTCGAGCTGGACCGGGATCATGCGCCCGGCCACGGTCTCGGCGATGCGCCGGCCCGTGGCGTAGGAGCCGGTGAAGAACACGCCGTCGATGGGCTGGGCCAGCAGGGCGCCGCCCACGTCAGCGCCACCCACCAGCACCTGGAACACGTCGCGGGGCACGCCGGCCGCCCAGAGCAGCTCGCCGATGGCGCGGCCGGTGCCGAGGGCGAACTCCGACGGCTTGTAGAGCACGGCGTTGCCGGCCAGCAGGGCGGGGACGAACACGTTGGACCCCACGAACCAGGGGTAGTTCCAGGCCGAGATGTTGGCCACCACCCCCAGGGGCTCGTGGCTGATGACCTCGACCAGGCCGTTGGCGGTGTCGTCGAGCACCACCTGGTCGGCCAGCGTGGCCTCGGCGTGCTCGAGGAAGAAGTCGACCCGCGGCAGCAGGCCGTTGAGCTCGTTGCGGCTCTGCCCGATCGGCTTGCCCGTCTCGGCCGTGAGCACGGCGGCCAGCTCGTCGAGCCGGTCCACCACCCCGGCCCGGAAGCCACGGATGGCGTCGAGCCGTTCGGTCAGCGGGCGGGCGGCCCACGCCGGCTGGGCGGCCCGGGCCGAGGCGTAGGCCGAGGCGACGCCGTCGGGGGTGGTGTCGTCGACCTCGTCGATGAGCTCGCCGTTGGCGGGGTTGACGATCTTCATCGGGTGGCTGCCTTTCGCGCCTCGTCGAGGAACTGGTGGAGGATCGGGTCGTTGTCGAGCATGGAGCCGTCGTCGACGCCCTCGAAGAACTCGGGGTGCCACTGCACGCCGAAGGCCCAGCGCCGGTCGTCGGGGCCCGTCGGGGCGAGGCGGATGGCCTCGACGATGCCGTCGTCACTCGATCGGGCCTCCACCACGAGCCCCTCGCCGAGGTCGCGCACGGCCTGGTGGTGGATCGAGTTCACGAGCACCGACCCCTGCCCCGGGTAGAGGGCGGCGAGGCCGCATCCTTCGACGAGGTCGACGCGGTGGAGGTTGTGGTCGTAGAGCTCCTGGCTCCGGTGCACCCGCTCGGTGGCCCCCTGCTCGCGCTGGTCCTGCCAGAGCGTGCCCCCGAGGGCGACGTTGAGGACCTGGGCGCCCCGGCAGATCCCGAGCACGGGCTTGCCGGCGGCGAGGAAGGCGTGGATCAGTTCGATCTCGTAGCGGTCGCGGATGGCGTCGCCCTCCCACTCGGGGCGGAGCGGCTCCTCGCCGTAGGTGCGCGGGCAGACGTCGCTGCCGCCGTGGAGCAGCAACCCGTCGAGGTCGTCGACGTAGGCGGCGACGGTGGTGGCCCCGCCCGGCCGCACGGTGGGCACCCCGTAGGTGATGGCGCCGCCGCGCTGCACCCACCACGCCATCGACTGCTCGACGTAGAGGAGGGTCTTGCCCTTGAAGATCGGGCGGTCCGGATCGGCGTGGAAGAAGCAGGACGAGATGCCGATCCGGGGCGGCCGCTCCTCGGTCATGCGAACGCCTTGTCGAAGATGAGCTGGAAGTCGGCCAGGGTGCAGTCGCGGGGGTTGTTGAGATGGCAGGCGTCGCCCAGCGCGAACTCGGCCAACGCCCCGGCCTTCGCCGGGTCGACGTCGGTGCCGGCCAGGGTGGCCGGGATGCCGACCTCGGCCTTGAGGTCGGCCAGCCAACGCAGGAACCCGCCCGGCGTGGCGTCGGCCAACCCGACGGCGACGGCCATCGTGGTGAACCGCTCGGGCACGGCCTCGACGTTGTGCTCGAGGGCGATGTCGATCATGACGCCGTTGGCCAACCCGTGGTGCATGTCGGCGATGGTGCCGAGGGCGTGGGCGGTGGAGTGCACGAGCCCGAGACCCTTCTGGAAGGCGATCGCCCCCATCATCGAGCTCATGAGCATCCCGCCGCGGGCGTCGAGGTCGGTGGGGGCGGCCACGGCCGTGGCGAGGTGCTGGGCACCGAGGCGCAGGCCCTCCAGCGCGATCCCGTCGCAGATCGGGTGGTAGTGCTTGGCCAGGTAGGCCTCGATGTTGTGGGTGATGGCGTCGAGCCCGGTGGCGGCGGTGATCGGGCCGGGCAGGCCCACCGTGAGCTCGGGGTCGGCGAACACGGCCTTGGCCAGGAGGTGGGGCGAGAAGATGATCTTCTTGACGTGGGTGTCGTCGTCGGCGATCACGGCGGAGCGACCCACCTCGCTCCCGGTGCCGGCGGTGGTGGGCAGGGCAACGAAGTAGGGGACGGTGGCCTCGATGGGGCGCGCCCCGGGCATCTCGTCCTCGTAGTCGAACAGGTCGCCCGGGTGGGTGGCCATCAGCCCGACGGCCTTGGCCACATCGAGGGCGGCGCCGCCGCCGACCCCGACGATGGCGTCGGCGCCATGGGCCCGGAAGGCCTCGACCCCGGCGTCGACCTGGCTCTTCACCGGGTTGCCCCACACCCCGTCGAACGTCCCGACGTCGAGCCCGTCGCGGCCGAGGTCGGCCACCAGCTCCCCGAAGAAGGGCAACGGCGACACGCCCTTGTCGGTCACGACCAACGGCCGGCGCACCCCGGCCGCGGCGAGATCGCCGGCCACGAGGGCGCGAGCCCCGGGGCCGAAGTGGATCGTCGTGGGGAAGCTGAAACGGGAGAGGGGCATCGGCGTCCGATCTCGAGCAAGGCCGGGACCTCCGGCCGGCCGCGGCCCGCCATTCTGGCAGGATGACGGGGCCGGAGCGGAAGCCGCCACGCCGCTGGCCGGGCACCTCTGGGAGGGCCATGTCCTTCGACAGCTACTTCGACTACCCCGGGACGGAGCGCCCGGCGGCTGCGCCCGGCGCCGCCCCGTTCCTCGGCACGTGCTCGGCCGACGAGTGGGCCGTCATCACCGCCCACACCGACACCGTCCGCTACGACCCCGGCGCGACCGTGATCGCCGAAGGAGTCCTCGACCGCACCCTCCACATCGTCGTACGGGGCCAGCTCGAGGTGCTGGCCACGGGGCGGACCCGGCGCAGCCGCCGGGTGGCCCTCCTCGAGCCCGGGGCCGTGGTCGGCGAGCACGGCTTCCTCGACGGGGAGGCGGCCAACGCCACCGTGCGGGCCACGACCGAGGCCGAGGTGCTCCGCCTCCCGCTCCAGCGGTTCGAGGTGTTGGCGGCCAAGGACCCCCACCTCGGCCTCTACCTGCTGTTCGACCTGGGTCGGGTCGTCAGCCTGCGCCTCCGGGCCGCGGAGGCCCAGCAGGGCGGTGGCTGGTGACGGCGCCCTTCTCCCGCGTGCGCACCGTCCACCGGCCGACCATCGCCCGGGGCAGCCTCGCCAGCGCCACCGCCATCCTGCCGACACCGGCGCCACCGGTCCCGGTCACGGTCACCGAACCCGGCGCGCCGACGCGGGAGGAGGTGGTGACCGACGTGGTGGTGGTGGGGCGCGACGCCCACGGGATCCGGTTGGCGGACCCGTCGGTCAGCCGGCGCCACCTGCTCCTGCGCCCGGGGCCGGCGGGCCTCACCGCCGAGGACCTCGGGTCGTCGTACGGCACCACGGTGAACGGTCGCCGGCTCACCGGAGAGACCGGGTTGAGCGCCGGCGACGTGCTCGTCCTCGGACAGACCCGGCTCGTGGTCGGGGTCCGGGGATCGGTCGCGGCGCCCCCCCCACCCGTCGGCGGTGGCCATCCGGGGGGAGGGACCACGGTCCTCGTCGGCACCCCTTCGGCCCCCGTCACCGCGCCCACCCTGGTGATGGGCGGCCCCGCGCCCGGGACCGTCGGCCCACCGACGGCACCGGCGCAAACACCGGCACCCAGTTGGACGGCCACGCTCACCGCCCGCGACGGCACCGTCACCGCCGTCGCCATCCCCACCGTGCTCGAGGTCGGCCGCCAGGGCGCCGGGCTCGCCGTCGACGACCCCTCGGTGTCGCGCCGCCACCTGGCGTTCCGGATCGGCCCCGCCGGCCTGAGCGTCGAGGACCTCGGGTCGTCCTACGGCACCACCGTCAACGGCCACGCCGTCACCGCACCCGTGCTGCTGTCCCCCGGCGACACGGTGCGCTTCGGCGCCTGCGCCATCACCATCGGCCAGCCGGCGCCGGCGCCGACGGTCGACGCGCCCCCGCCAACGGCCGACGCGCCCCCACCGACGGTCGAGGCGCCCCCACCCGCGCCCCCACCCGCGCCCCCGCCTGCGCCGCCCGCCGGCCCGCCCGCGGTCACCCCCGGCCCGCCGGTGCTCGGTCCGCCCGAGCTGCCGGCCCCCGTCACCGACCAGCCGCCTGACGCCGGCCGCCAGCTGATCCCGGTCGAGGCCGAACCCCTGCCGCCGTTCCCCAACTACACCCAGCTGCGGCGCCGGGTGCCGATCGTGGCCTGGCACCCCGTCCGGGTGGTGAGCGTGGCCGTCTACCTCGGCCTGTGCACCTTCATGGTCGTCCGCCCCGACGGCGCGCTGTTCTTCTTCTGGCGGCTGTTCGTGCCGGTAGCCCCGCTGATCTTCCTCGTGGCTCCCGGCCTCTGGCGCAACATCTGCCCGCTCGCCGCCGCCAACCAGACGCCTCGGCTGTTCGGCTTCACGCAGGGGCGCACCGCGCCGGCGTGGCTCCGGGACCAGGGTGGCGGCTACCTCATCGCCTGCACCCTGTTCCTCACGATCGTGCCCACCCGCCTGCTCGTGTTCAACACCAACGGGCCGGCCACCGGCGTGCTGCTGCTCCTCGTCATCGCGTCGGCCTTCGCCGGGGGCACGGTCCTGAAGGGCAAGAGCGGCTGGTGCTCCAGCCACTGTCCGATGCTGCCGGTCGAGCGCCTGTACGGCCAGACCCCGTTCGTGACCGTGCCCAACAGCCATTGCCAACCCTGCGTCGGGTGCACGAAGCACTGCTACGACTTCAACCCCGGCGTGGCCTACCAGGCCGACATGGCCGACGCCGATCCCGACTGGAGCGCGCCCCGCAAGTTCTTCGCCGGCGCGTTCCCCGGGGTGATGGTCGGGTTCTTCGGGCTCACCGCCGCCGCCGGCGACCCGTGGTACGAGACCTACGGCCGCTTCTACCTGGCCGTGCTGGCCACCGTGGGCCTGTTCTTCCTGCTCGACGGCTACCTGCGGGTGCCCACCGGACGCCTGGCCGCCGCCTTCGGCGGCATCGCCTTCGTCCTCTTCTACTGGTACAACGCGCCGAAGATGGCCGATGCGTGGGGGCAGGTGACCGGCGCCGATCTCGGGCTCGCGGTCTGGCCGCTGCGGCTGGCCGTCGCCGCCCTGGTCGGCTGGTGGTTCGTGCGCACCGTCGCCGTCGAGCGTCGCTTCGTGGAGGAAGCGGTGGGCAAGCCCGGGGTGATGCTGTCACCGGCCGCCACCCGCTTCCTCGCCGAGCGGGCCCGCGAGGCCGACGGCGACGCGGGGTCGGCCGGCGCACCGGGCGGGCCCGAGGTGCGCTTCGCCCCCGACGACCGGCGGGCCGTGGCCCGGGCCGGGCAGTCGATCCTCGACGTGGCCGAGGCGGCCGGGATGCCGATCGAGGTGGGCTGCCGGATGGGGATGTGCGGCGCCGACCCCATCGCCGTGCTCGAGGGCATGGAGCACTGCTCGCCCATCGAGAGCGACGAGGAGAACACCCTGCGTCGGCTCGGCTACGCCAGCACCACCCGCCTGGCCTGCTGCGCCCGCCTCGACGGGCCCGTCACCGTGTCGCTCACCCCGGAGCGGGCCGGCATCCACGGCACCGGCGCCTTCACCGCCCCCGCCGACCCCAACCTGCGCCGGGTCGTGGTGATCGGCAACGGCGTGGCCGGCACCACCACCGCCGACTTCATCCGCCGCGGCCACCCGGACTGCGAGATCCACGTGATCGGCCGCGAGCCCCACCCGCTCTACAACCGCATGGGCATCGCCCGGCTCGTGTACGGCCGATCGGCCATGCAGGGCCTCTACCTGTTCGACGACGCCTGGTACGACGAGCGCGGGATCACCTCGTGGCTCAACACGCAGGTGTCGGCCGTGCACCTCGGCGCCCGAGCCGTCCACCTCGCCACCGGCGACGCCATCCAGTTCGACCGGCTGGTGCTGGCCATGGGCAGCGCGTCCACGGTGCTCACCGTGCCGGGGTGGGGCGGCCCCGGGTGCTTCGTCATGCGGGAGGCGGCCGACGCCATGGCCATGCGCTCCTACGTCCAGGCCCACGGCGTGCGCACGGCGGTGGTGGCCGGCGCGGGGCTGCTCGGGCTCGAAGCGGCCCACGCCCTCCGCGAGCTCGGCCTCGGCGTGGTCGCCCTCGACCGCGGCCCTCGGCTCATGGCCAAGCAGAGCGACGAGCGCTGCTCCGAGCTGCTCGGCAGCTACTTCGCCGGCCTCGGCATCGAGGTGGCGAGCAACGTCACGGCGACCGCCCTGCGAACCGACGGCCACGGTGCCGTCGTCGCGGTCGAGCTCTCGGACGGCACCACGGTGGATGCCGGCCTGTTCGTGGTGTGCGCCGGGATCACCCCCAACGTCGACCTGGCTCGCGCCGCCGGGATCGCCTGCAACCGGGGCGTGCTGGTCAACGCCCGCATGGAGACCTCGGCCATCGGGGTCTACGCCGTGGGCGACGTGGCCGAGTTCGAGGGCCAAACCCCGGGGCTGTGGCCGACCGCGGTGTCCCAGGCCGAGGTGGCGGCGGCCAACGTGCTCGGCCGGGACGAGCGCTTCGACCCCGGGCTGATGCCGGTGATCCTGAAGGGCGTCGGCCTCGACATGACGTCGTGCGGCAGCTACCGGGAGGAGCCGGGCGACGACGTGGTGGTGATCGACGGACCCGGGTACGAGTACCGCAAGCTCGTCGTGCGCCACGGCCACGTGGTGGGCGCCATCGTGCTCGGCCGGCCCGACGACTCCGCCAACGTCCTCAACGCGGTGAAGAAGAACGCCGACGTGCGGGGGCTGCTCGAACCGCTGCGGGCCGGCGACTGGACCGTGCTCGAACCGGCCCGCCTGGCCCGGGCCGGCGCACCGGCCTGAGCCGCACCGCTTCCGCGGACGCGACCGCCGCGGTCATCGCCGCTCAGATGATCTCGAAGTAGCGGGACCGCTCCCAGTCGGTGACGCTGTCCTGGAACTGGCGCCACTCCCAGTCGCGCGTGGCGGCGTAGTGCTCGACGAACCCGTCGCCGAGGAGGTCGCGCAGCACCGTGGACCCGGCCAGCAGCTCGGCCGCCTGCTGGAGGTTGCGGGGCAGGCGCTCGGCCGTTGGGTCGTGGTACCCGCTGCCGGTGGTGGCCGGCCGCAGCTCGAGCTCGTGCTCGATGCCGTAGAGCCCGGCGGCCAGCGAGGCGGCGCAGGCGAGGTACGGGTTCACGTCGGAGCCGGGCACCCGGAACTCGAGCCGGGTCGACTTGCTGCTCCCGGGGATGACCCGGCACGCCACGGTGCGGTTGTCGACCCCCCAGGTGGGCTTGGTCGGGGCCCAGTAGCCGTCGACCAGGCGCTTGTAGCTGTTGACGGTGGGGGCCACGAGGGCGAGGAGCTCCGGCAGCAGGGTGAGGACGCCGGCCATGTAGTGGCGGAACAGCGGGCTGATCTTGTCGGGATCGGACGCGTCGTAGAAGAGGTTCGTGGTGCCGTCGGCGTCCCACAGCGACTGGTGGGTGTGGCCCGAGCAGCCGGGGAGGCCGGTGGCGTACCGGGCCATGAAGGTGGGCATGATGCCGAAGCGGTGCCCGATCTCCTTGGCGCCGGCCTTGAACAGCACGGCCCGGTCGGCCGCCTCCATCGGTTCGCTGTACACGATCGCCGCCTCGTAGACACCGGGACCGGTCTCGGTGTGGAGGCCCTCGAGGGGCACGCCGAACGCCCGCAGCTCACGGAGCAGCGCGTCGAAGAAGCCCTGGTTCTGGCTCTGGCGCAGGATCGAGTAGCCGAACATCCCGGGGGTGAGGGGCTCGAGGTCGCGGTAGCCCTTGCCGTGGGCCGAGCCGGGGGTCTCGCGGAAGTTGAACCACTCGAACTCGAGGCCCATGTAGCTGCGGTAGCCCATCGAGGCGGCCCGGTCGAGGACGCGCTGGAGCGTGCGGCGCGGGCACACCACCATGTCGTCGCGCGACCCGACGTAGTTGCACAGGAAGAACGGGCGGTCGTTCTCCCACGGGATGCTGCGGTAGGTGCCGAGGTCGACCTCGACCACGCCGTCGGGGTAGCCGCTGGCCCATCCCGTGTAGGGCACCTCGTCGTAGCACTCGTCGGAGGAGTCCCACCCGAACACCACGTCGCAGAAGCCGAAGCCGTCGCCGTCGGCGGCCGAGAGGAACTTGGCCTTGTCGAGGTACTTGCCGCGCAGCACGCCGTCGATGTCGACGATGGCGACCTTCACGTAGTCGCTGGGGTCGGTGCGGATGGCCTCGAGGATGCCGTGGTGGTCGGGTTGGTTGCTCGTCACGGGGCGGGAGTGTACGCGAGGCCTTCGAGCACGGCGGCGGGCAGCTCCACCTCAGGGTCCGGCAGGGGCGACCGGCTCGTCCACCACACCCGGCCGAGCACGATCAGCGCGGCGGTGAGGAGGACCGTGCCGTAGCCGACGAGAGCCAGATCCACCCCGGGGCTCAGCAGCCCGAAGCAGCCCCACAACGTGGCGTCGGCGATGGCCAACCCCCACGTGGCAGCCGACACGCCCCGCAGATCGTGCTGGCGCAGCACGAGGAGCACCTGCGGCCCGTGGTTCACGACGACGCTGACGCCGAGCACGGCCCCGAGGAGGCCGAGGGGCATCGTGCCCAACACCACGGCCAGCCACACCAGGGCGATGCCGACGTGGCGGCGGGTGGTGACGCCCCGGAGCAGGACGGCCGTCCACACGCACGGCACGAGGGCGACAGCGGCGGTGAGCCACACCTGCAGCACACCGGTGCCGAGCCCGTAGAGCACCCAGCCGAGGTCGCTGACGAGGCCGTTGAGCACCGCCACCGGCGACACGCCGTGGGGCACACCCGTGCGCCACAGCTTCAAGGGCTGGGGGAGGAGGCGGGCGAAGAAGGCGGCGACGGCGAGCCATCCGATGATCTGCGCCAGCGCCTCGTAGGTCACGGGCCGAGGGTACTGAGGAGGGGCGGCCCGATCCCACCCGGCGCCCGCGGCGGACACCGACGCGACGCCGGCGCGGCCGGCACTACGGTTCCGGCCCATGGCTGAGGCAGCGCAGGGCGCGAACAAGTACGTGCTGGCCGTGGATCTGGGGACCGGCGGACCGAAGGTGGCGATCGTGTCCACCGACGGCGACGTGGTGGCCCACACCTACGCCCGCAACCAGCTCATCCTCATCGAGGGCGGTGGGGCCGAGCAGGACCCGGAGGAGTGGTGGACCACCATCACCGACGGCATACGCCAACTCGTGGCCGCCGGTCACGTCCCCGCTGCCGACATCGTCGCCATCAGCGTGAGCACCCAGTGGATGGGCACGGTCGCCGTGGGCGACGACGGCCGTCATCTCATGAACGCCGTGATCTGGATGGACAACCGCGGCGCCCCCCACGCCGAGAAGGTCACGGGCGGCGCGCTGGCCATCCCCGGGATCGGGTACGACGCCCGCAAGCTCCGGACCTGGCTGTCCTACACCGGCGGCCTGCCCAGCCGCACCGGCAAGGACCCGGTGGGCCACATCCTGTTCATCAAGCACGAGCGGCCCGACGTCTACGCCCGCACCAAGGTGTTCCTCGAGCCGATGGACTACCTCAACCTGCGGCTGACCGGCCGGGCGGCGGCGTCGTTCGACTCCATCACGGGCTACTGGAGCACCGACAACCGCGACCTGTCCGCCGTCCACTACGACGACCGGCTCATCCGGATGTGCGGGCTCGACCGCGACAAGCTCCCCGAGCTCCTCCCCACCGGCGCCGTGCTGGGCCCGATCACCGCCGAGGTGGCCGCGGACCTCGGGCTCGGCACCGACGTGCAGGTGATCATGGGCACCGGCGACACCGCGTCGGCCGGGATCGGCAGCGGGGCCGTGCGCGACTTCGAGGCCCACCTGTACGTGGGGACGTCGTCGTGGCTGTCGTGCCATGTGCCGTTCAAGAAGACCGACATCACCTCCAACATCACGTCGCTCCCGTCGGGCATCCCCAACCGCTACTGGGTGGCCACCGAGCAGGACGTCGCCGGCAAGGCCCTCAGTTGGCTGATCGACAACGTGCTCTACCCGTCCGACGCGCTGGAGTCGGGGGCGCCGCCCGAGGATGTCCTCGACCGTCTCAACGTCATGGCCGCCAGCGTGCCCGCCGGGAGCAACAACACGATGTTCCTGCCGTGGCTCAACGGCGAGCGCACCCCTGTCGACGACCACACGCTCCGGGGCGGCTGGTACAACGCCTCGCTCACCACCGACCGCTCGGTGATGGTGCGTGCGCTCTTCGAGGGTGTGGCCCTCAACTCCCGCTGGATGCTCGAGGCAGCCGAGCGGTTCGTGAAGAAGTACCGGCCGGAGGGGTTCGAGCACATCAACTTCGTCGGCGGCGGGGCCCGGTCCGACCTGTGGTGCCAGATCATGGCCGACGTCCTCGACCGGCCGATCCGCCAAGTCCACGACTCGGTGCTGGCCAACGTGCGGGGCGCCGGCTTCTCGGCCTCCGTGGCCCTCGGCTACCTCCGGTGGGACGACATCCCCGGGAAGATCGCCATCGACGCCACCTACGAGCCCAACCCGGCCAACCGCGCCACCTACGACACCCTGTTCGAGGTGTTCACCGGCATCTACAAGGCCAACAAGAAGCTCTTCGCCCGCCTCAACGGCCACTGACCCCACCCGACCACGGGCCCTTGGGTGCGTGAGGGTGCGCTATGCGCGCCCTCACGCACCCAAGGGATAGCGTGACGGCCGGCTGGACCGAGGACGAAGGGAGCGCCGATGGCGACCGTCGAGCAGCAGCGCCGCACGCCCGTGGCGCGGCCCGCCGCCAAGAGCGACGCCAAGTGGATGGCCGACGTGCTCGCTCGCGCCTTCTGGGACGACCCCGTGTTCACCTGGCTGCACCCGCGGGTGGCCACCCGTTACGCCGCGCTGCGCCGGTTCTTCCTCGCCGAGGTCCGCATGAGCCTGCGGCGGGGTCGCATCCTCACCACCGACGATCTCGGCGCGGTGTCGGTGTGGGCACCACCTGGGAAGTGGAAGACCCCACCGCTCGACGCCGCCCGCATGGCGCCGTCGGGGGTGTTCCTGGCCCACGAGCCCGTGGTGGCGGCCAAGTTCTTCTTCCACATGGAGAAGCAGCACCCGACCGAACCCCACTGGTACCTCGCCACGCTCGGCTCGGACCCCGGGCGGAAGGGCTCCGGATCGGCCAAGGCCCTTCTCGAGACCGTGCTCGGGGAGTGCGACCGGGACGGCCTCCCTGCCTACCTCGAGTCCTCGAAGTTCGAGAACGTCGGGTACTACGAGCGGTTCGGCTTCGAGGTCACCGGTGAGATCCAGGTCGGCGACTCGCCCACCCTGTGGTCGATGTGGCGGCCGGTGAAGTGACCCGGCCGGCGAACTGACCGCGGCGATTCAGGCCGCCGGCACGTAGCGCCGCGGCCGGAACGTGGCGTCGATGCCGCCACCGTCGCTCGGCGGGGCCGACGGTGTGGCCACCGGCGGGGCGGTCGGGGCCACCGCGACGGCAGGGGGCGCGGCCGCGGCCGACGGAACGGCGACGTCTGGGCCGACCGTGAGGTGCGGGCCGACCACCTCGCCGGTGGCGACCGCGGCGGGGGCCGGGGCCGGGGCCGGGGCCGGGGCCGGGGCCGGAGCCGGGGCCGGCAGCGGCGCCGACGCGCCCGCCGGGACCGGCGCAGCGGCGGCGCCTCGGGCCTGCCGCTCGGCGTTGACCGCGGCGATGCCGCGGCGGGTCAGGACCCACTCGGCGCCGCAGGCCACGCAGCGGTGGTAGGACGCCCCCCGGGCCGGGTCGACATCTTCGATCAACCCGTAGTCCGCGCACGCTGGGCAGGGCGACGGCACCCCGAAGCACAGGTGCCGCCCCGGGGCCAGCCGTTCGGTCACCCGGCGGGCGGCCGCCAGCTCCCACGGAGCCATGGTCGAGGTGGAGGCGGGGCGGCGACGGGGCAGGAGCTTCATGCCCCGATTGAACCCACCCGGAGGTGAAGGGAACGTGAAACGAATGCTCGGATTCTGTTATCCGGCTGAGCCATCGGTCACACGGGTCAGGCCTCGACCTCGACGCCGAGCGTGCGGGCCGTCGGCGAGTTGGGCACCTCGGACTTGTCGGGGAAGGTGCCGAGCACGTGGTCGGCCAGGTGGACGGTGACGCCCATCCAGTAGTGCTCGTTCTTGTAGTGGTGGAGCCGGTGCGCCCGCCAGATGTACTTGTAGTAGGCGCTCTTGGGCTTGTAGGCGGTGTGGATGAGGAAGTGCGTCCACTCGTAGGTGAGGAGCATCGCCAGCGACACACCCACGCCGGTGAGGAAGGCGCCGTGCGTGCCGGCGACGCTTCGCTCGATCAACACCATGGCGGCACCGAGGCTGAGCATGTCCCGCAACGGCACGAACGACGTGTGGGGATCGGTCGGGTGCAGGTGGTGGTACCGGTGCTTCTTGGCCGCGTGCAGGTCGAGGGTGAAGCGCCCGACCTTCCGGGGCTTGATGTGCAGCACGTAGACGTGGATCGCCCACTCGGTGAAGGGCTCGAGGGCGAGGATGCCGGCCCCCATGGCCAGGTCGTGCCACGACCAGTCGCCCTCCTTGGCCCGGAGCACGACCACGCCGGCGAGGGCCGGGGCGATGATCTTGGGGGTGGCCTTCCCGAAGAAGAACCGGGCCGCATCCCGCAGGGTCTTGATCTTCTCGCCCCCCTCGCGGTGGGCCCGCTCGACGGCGGTGCCCTCCAGGGCCTCGTCGACCGGCGCAGGCAGCGTCAGGACGTGATCGGTGGTGCTCATGCGCGAGCTCCCTTCGTGGCGGATCGGGCGGATCGGGGGCGACCGGTGGACGGCGCCGGCGCGGCGGCGGGCGTGTCCCCGGCCAACGCCAACGAGATGGCGGCGCTCCCGGCCCGCAGGAGGTGGCGGGCCGCCGCTTCGGCCGCGGTCGAGTCGTGGCCGGCGATGGCCGCGACCATGGCGTCGCGGGTGGCGACGTCACGCAGCTCGGCCGACCGCAGCGGGAGCAGGAGCTCGTTGAGCGGCTCGGCGGCGGCCCGGAGCGAGTTGAAGGCCAGCCGGTAGGCGATGTTGTCGGCCCCGTCGATGATCAGCGCCCACAGCTCCCAGTCCAGGGCGGCGAGCCGGAGGTCGTCCCCCTCGCCCAGCGCGGACCGCATCGCCGTGGTGCACCGCTCCATGGCGGCGACGGTGGCTGGGACCACCCGGTCGGCGCACAGCCGGGCCGCATCGGGGCCGATGCAGGCCCGCATCTCCATCACCGACCGCGCCACCACCACGTCGACACCACCGCCGTGCAGCAGCAGATCGGCCAGCAGGTCGAGGCCGGCGGAGGTGCGGTAGTCGCACACCTTGGTGGCCCCGCCGTGGGTGATCTCGATGAGGCCGGCCTGGTCGAGGCGCTTCAGCGCTTCGCGGACGGCCTGGCGGTTGACGCCGAGCAGCTCGGTGAGGGTGCGCTCCGACGGGACGGCGTCGCCGGGGGCGAGCCGGCCGCTCAGGATCTCGTCGCGCAGCTGGGCGTAGGCGGCGTCCGAGACGGAGAGGCGGGTGACGGGGCGGAGCTCCATGCCGAGACCGTACCCCAGACTCATCAGGTGGTCAACTGGTCTGACCAGTGAACCCTGACACACGCGTCAGGTGCGGGTAGCCTCGCGTCATCCCCTGGCGGGCCGCCCCAGGGGATGACGACCGGGGGCGCGCAATGGTGCAGGAGATCGTGGGGACGCTGGTCGGGCGCTGGTACGTGACCGCCTTCGGCGTCACCTTTCTCGTGCTGGCCTCCCGCCACATGGGCTGGCGCCGCACCGGCATCTACGCCGCCGTGGCCATCGTCGTGGGGGTCATCGCCGAGAACGGCTCCACCCACTTCGGCATCCCCTACACCCGCTACTCGTTCAACCCGGAGCTGCGGGGCAAGGAGGTCTTCGTCGGGGACGTCCCGTTGATGGTCACGCTCTCCTACACGTTCATGAGCTACTTCGCCTTCGCCGCGGCCCGGGTGATCGTGAGCGGTCCGTGGCAGCTCCGCGGTCGCCTCCCCCGGCTGGAGTTCGCGTTGGCAGTGCTCCTCGCCGTGTGGGGGATCTGGGTGGTCGACCCCGTCAGCCGTCTCGGTGCCCACTTCTTCCTGGGCGAGCTCTTCCGCTACGACGGCCCGGGCTTCTGGTTCGGCCTCCCCCTCGGCAGCCAGGTCGGGTTCGCCGTCACCTCCGGGATCCTCGTGGCCACCCTCACATGGCTCATGCGCGACGAGCCGGGCGGCACCGTCACGCGGGCGCTCGATCATCCCCGGCTCGGAGCCATCGGGGGCTTGATCGGTCAGGTCCTCTTCATGGCCGGCACGGCCTTCGTGGTCGCCCGCACCTCGAGCGATCCGTGGGTGGTGGCCCGGGCCGACGCGCTCAGCGGTTCGGCCTTCCTCATCTTCGTGCCGATGGGGCTGCTGCTGGCCGTGCACTGGAGCAGCCTCTCGTTGGCCCGCCGGGCCGCACCGGCCCCGGTCGACGAGCGGACAACGCCAGCCGAGTACTCCCCGGCGTGATCGCGGCGTTGCCCTAGGCTGGGCCGCGGAGGAGCCCGATGGAACTGATCATGCTCACGCTCGGCCTGCTGGCCCAGAGCTCGAGGACGTACACCTATAGCTCTGGTGACATCACCGCGATCCTGATCGTCTATCTGGTGATCGGCCTGCCCTTGTACATCTTCTACAGCTTCTGCCTGTCGAAGGTGTTCACCAAGGCCGGCGTCACCTCGTGGTGGGCGTGGATCCCGCTGCTCAACACCTGGGGGCTCGTGAAGGTGTCTGGCCGCGACCCGGTCTGGTTCATCCTGATGTTCGTCCCGTGCATCAACTACGTCGCCATCTTCCTGGTGATGATCGACGTGGCCAAGGCCTTCGGGAAGGACTCGGGCTTCGGCGTGGGCCTCGCCCTCCTGAGCTTCATCTTCATCCCCATCCTCGCCTTCGGGAACGCCCAGTACGTGGGCCCCGCCGGGGCCGGCGCGTACGGCTACGGGCAGCCCTACGGCCAGGCGCCCTACGGCCAGGCCGGCTACCCGCAGCAGCCGTACCCCCAGCCGGGCTACGGCCAGCAGCCCTACCCACAGCAGGGCTACCCGCCCCAGCCGGGCTACGGCCAGCAGCCCTACCCGCAGCAGCCGTACGGCCAGCAGCCCTACGGGCAACCGGGCTACCCGCCCGAGCAAGGCTACGGCCAGCAGCCCTACCCGCAGCAGGGCTACCCGCCGCAGCAGCCCCAGTAGCGCCGGCGCCGGGAGCGGACGGGGCGCCCGTTCACCGAGGCGTCGCGGCGATGAACCCGGCGACGACGCGCGCCAGCTCGGGCCCCCGATCCTCCTGGAGGAAGTGGCCCCCACCCTCGATCGTGGTGTGGGGCTGGCCCTTCGTCCCAGGGATCAGCTCGAGCAGCGGGCGGTCGGCCCCGCCCGTGATCGGGTCGCCGTCGGAGAACGCGGTCAGGAACGGCTTGTCGAACTGCACCAGCGACTCCCAGGCCCGCGTGTTGGCAGGCGCGGCTGGATCGTCGGGCGAGGCGGGGACGAGCACCGGGAATTGCCGGGCGCCCTCCTTGTAGGACTCGTCGGGGAACGGGGCGTCGTAGGCGGCGACCACCTCGGGAGCGAGGTCGGTGGTGCAGCCGCTGTTGATGATGAATCCCGTGGGGAACTCCGGCACGTTCTGGCTGAAGTCGCGCCACGCCTCGAAGGCCGAGCCGAGCGGGCGGTCGCCAGTGGGCAGGAACGTGTTGGCGGCGACGACCCGGGCGAAGCGGTCGGGGTGCTCGGCCACCAGCCGCAGCCCGAGCAGCCCGCCCCAGTCCTGGCAGACGAGGGTGAGGTCGCCGAGGTCGAGCCGGTCGAACAGCGCGCTGCGCAGCCAGTCGACGTGGCGCTGGTAGGTGTAGTCGTGGCGGTCGGCCGGCTTGTCGGAGCGGCCGAAGCCGATCAGGTCGGGAGCGATGCACCGCAGGCCGGCCTCGACGAGGACCGGGATCATGTGGCGGTAGAGGAAGCACCAGCTGGGCTCGCCGTGGAGCAGCAGCACCGTGTCGGCGGCGTCGGCCGGCCCCTCGTCGAGGTAGTGGAGCCGGAGGACGGCATCGGATCCGTCGCCGGCCGGGACCTCCACGTAGTGCGGCTCGAACGGGAAGTCGGGCAACCCGATGAAGCGTTCGTCCGGTGTCCGGAGCACATCCATGGCGATCCCCCTCTGCCGCGCCACCAAACTGGTGACAGTCATACTGCCACTACACTACCCGGACGGACCGGCCCCGGCAAACGCAGCCGTCCCCGTGGGTGCGCAATGCAACGGTCCCCGGTGCATTGCGCACCCACGGGAGAACGGGCGGGGGGCCGGGGCGCAACACTGGTGGGGTGGAGCATCGGGACGACGGGCGACTTCGCGGCAGGGAGCACGAACGGCGGCGCGGGCCCGGCGGCGTGCTCGTCGCGCTCGCCGGCGTGCTCGCCGTCCTCGTCGGGACCGCCGGCTGCTCGCCCGGTTCCGACCCGAGGGATTCCGGTTGGGGCCCCGTCCCCGACGGCGGCCCGTGGGCGACGGTCGACGCCCTGGCCCGGGCCCGCTTCGCCGACCGGGGCATTCCCGTCACCATCCGGATCGTCCAGCACGGGGCGGTGGTCCACGACCGCCGGCTCGGCGGCGCCCCGGCCGACGGCGCCCCCGAACCGGCCATCCGCATCGCGTCGGCCAGCAAGTGGCTCACCGCCGCCACCGTGCTGACCCTCGTCGACGAGGGCCGGCTCGACCTCGACGCCCCGATCGGCTCGACGCTCCCGGCGTTCACCGGCGACAAGGCCCGCATCACGTTGCGCCAGCTCCTGTCCCACACCAGCGGGCTACGAGAGGGCGACTGTCTGTGGGACCGGGGCACCACCCTCGCCGCCTGCGTCGGCGAGATCGCCGGCGCCGACCTCGCCGACGACCCCGGCGCCCGCTTCCACTACGGCAACACCAGCTTCCACGTGGCCGCCCGCCTCGCCGAGGTGGCCGGCGGCGCCCCCTTCCAGGACCTCTTCGCCCGCCGCATCGCCGGGCCGCTGGGCCTGACCGCCACCCGCTTCGACGGCGGCACCGCTACGACCAACCCCACGCCGGCTGCCTCCGGCTCCTCGACCGTCGCCGACTACGAGCGCTTCCTCGCCATGCTGACCGCCGGCGGCCGCGTCGGCGACCGGCGGGTGCTGAGCGAGGCGTCCGTCCGGGCGATCCTGCACGACCAGGTGTCGGCCGCGCAGGAGAACCCCTCCGACGGCGCGGTCGTCATCACCGGCATCCCCCGCTACGGCTTCGGGTGCTGGCTCGACGAGGTCGACGCCGCCGGTGACGCCGTGGTCGTGAGCGGGTCGGGGTCGCTCGGGGCCTACCCGTTCATCGACCGGGCCGACGACGCCTACGGGCTGGTGTGGGTGGAGGACCCCGCCCACAGCGACGGCCGGGCCGTGCGCGACAGTGCCGCCGTGGCGCACGCCGCCATCACCGTGCTCCGCCGCGGGACCACCACCGGCACCGGACCGGGCCCCTCGACCGGCTCCGCGCCCACCACCCCGGTCGCACCCCACCCTACGACCTGAGCCCGGTCACCAGCGGGCGTGCTGGCGGATCCAGGTGTGCATGGCGATCCCCGACGCCACGCCCGCGTTGATCGACCGAGTGGACCCGAACTGGGTGATCGAGCACACCGGATCGGCGACGGCCCGCACCGCCGACGACAGCCCCGGGCCCTCCTGCCCGAACACCAGCACGCACCGCCGCGGCAACGTCACCCCCTCGATGGGGACCGCGCCCGGCAGGTTGTCGACCCCCACGATCGGCAGCTGCTCGGCCACCGCCCACGCCACGAAGTCGTCGACCGTCGGGTGATGCACGACGTGCTGGTAGCGATCCGTCACCATCGCCCCTCGCCGGTTCCACCGCCGCTTCCCCACGATGCGGATCGACGCGGCGAGGAACGCGTTGGCCGTTCGCACGACGGTCCCGATGTTGAAGTCGTGGTGCCAGTTCTCGACGGCCACGTGGAAGTCGTGGCGGCGTAGGTCGAGGTCGGCGACGATGGCGTCGTTGCGCCAGTAGCGGTACCGGTCGACCACGTTGCGGCGGTCGCCGCCGGCCAGCAACGCCGGGTCGAACCGGTCGTCCTCGGGCCACGGCTCCGGATGCGGCCCCACCCCCACCGCCTCGAGCCACTCGGCCCCGGCGTCGCCCGGCCGCTCGTCGTACTGCGCCGCACCACCGGCCCGGTCCTCAACGCTGCCGGCCGGATCGCCCGCCCCGCCGCCCGGCTCGTCGACGCCGCCGGCCGGATCGCTCACCTCACCCGCCACCGGGCGGGGCCAGCACGCCCCGCACCAGCCCGCTCACCACGGCCTCGGCCCGGGCCACGCTGCACCCGCCCGCCGTGCGGACGTGGTTCCACGTGGCCCACGACAGGGCGACGTCGACAGCGGCGGCGGCGTCGCGACGGGCCGGCGCCGGGAGGGCGTCGAGCTCGGGGGCGAAGCTGTCGATGGCGTGGCGGCGCAGCGACCGCAGCGAGAACGTCAGGCCGTCGGCCACTGCCGAGCTCGTGTGCTGCAACCGCTCGGCCACGCGCCGCATCGGGGTGATCGTCTCGAACAGCCGGGACCGCTGGTCGACCACGGCGGCGACCCGGTCCGCCAGCGGCGCGCCCTGGTCCACCGGTTCGATGATCTGCATCACCGACCGCATGTGCCGCTCGACTGCGACGGCGTGGAGCGACTCGAGGTCCTCGAAGTGGCGGAACACCGATCGGACCGACACGCCGCTGCGCTCCGCCACCTCACCGACGGCGGGCAACTCGCCGGTCTCGTTGATGAGAGCGAGGATGGCGTCGACCACGGCCTCCCGGTTGCGGAGGCCTCGCTGGCGACGGCCGTCGGTCAGGCCTTGGTCGACGTCGGTCGGTGGCACGCCCCAATAGTGGCACACCGAATGACACAGCTTGGGGAGCGGGATCTCTCCATCAGCGAACGGACCATGGATCGATGGCACCGTGAGTAGCCTGGGCCCCGTGGCCCGGATGACCATCGACGAGCTGGCCCGTGAGGCCGGGATCACCACCCGGAACGTGCGGGCCTACCAGGACCGGGGACTCCTTCCCCCTCCGCAGAAGCTCGGCCGCACCGGGTACTACGGGGAGATCCACCTCGCCCGACTCCGGGTGATCGGCCGGCTGCTCGGTCGGGGCTACTCGCTCCAGTCCATCGGCGACCTGTTCTCCACGTGGGAGGAGGGGCGCAGCTTGAGCGACGTGCTCGGCTTCGAGGAGGCGATGGTGGGCGGCCAGCGCCGCCCGGCGAAGGTGCAGGTGGCCGGCGACGACCTGGCCGAATGGTTCGGCGGGTTCGACGCCGACCTCGTGACCCGCGCCGCCGGGCTCGGCGTGCTGGAGGAAGCCGACGACGGGTTCCTCGTCCCCGACATCCAGCTCATCGAGATCGGGCGGGCCCTCGTGGCGGCCGGCTACGACCTCGGCGCCCTGCTCCACGAGACCGAGCTCCTCCAGCGGGAGGCCCGCGTCATCGCCAAGCGCTGGCTCGATCTCTGGGAGCGGGCGGTCTGGGCACCGTACGTCGCCGAGGGATCGCCGCCGGGCCGGCTGCCCGAGATCACGGCGGCCATGGACAGCCTCCGGGAGATCCCGGCCCTCACCGCGTCCACCATGATCGGCATCGCCATGCGGGAGCAGTCCGACGCCCGCGTCGCCCGGCTGATCGAGGCCGGCCACGCCCGCGCCACCTCGGGGGGAACGGCCAAGCGCGCCCCGACCCGGGGCACCAAGCCGAGCGCGAAGCGGGCGGCCGAGCCGGCGGCCAGGAACGCCACCAAGAAGGCGGCCAAGAAGGCCGCGAAACCGGCGGCGACGAGCGCCGCCAGGAAGGCCGCCGGGAAGACCCTCTAGGCCCGGGCGACGCGGGCGAGGGCCTGCACGTACCGGTCGGCGAAGTGCTCGGCCGCCTCGCGGTCGAGCAGGGCCTGGCACCAGCGAAAGGCGATGTCGATACCGGGGCCGAAGCCGGCCACGCCGAGGGCGATCCCCTGGGGCATCCGCACCGGTGGGCTGAATCCGAGGTGGGTCACCGGCACCGGTCCGAAGGCCAGCGACGGGGCCGGCACCACGCCGAGGTTCGACAACCGGGAGCTGGCGAGGAACCGGTCCCCGCCGAGCATCGACACCACCGTCGGCACCTGGCGGCGCACCCGTTCGGGCAGGAGGGCGAGGGCGCGGCTGGCCGCCGGCTCGCTGGCCCCGGCCGGCCCGGCCGCCGGATCGGTCGGCCGGGCCGCCTCGCGCCGCACCGCCGCGAGCTGGTGGTGCACGGCACCCACGACGCGGCTCGGGTCGACCCGGAGCGCCGGCGACGTTGACGTGGTGACCTGCAAGGTGCGGTTGGTGGTGGGATCGCCCCACGGGTCGTCGGGGGTGGGCCGGCCCGGGCGCACGGGGACGGTCACGGTCACGGTGTCGGCCCGGGCCCCGTGCGAGCGGTTCCACCCGTCGACGGTCAGGTGCAGTGCGGCCACGAGCAGGTCGGTGACGGTGACGCAGGTGGCGCGGGCGCCGGCGGTCACTGCCGAGGCCAGCGCCGGCTCGACCCAGCGGTGGCTCACCCCGATCCCGCCCGCCGTCGGCCCGGCCGACAGCCGGCGGTCGCTGGCCACGCGGGCCGAGGCCGGGGCCCGCAGCACGTCGAGGGCGCGCCCGGGCCGGCTGGCGACGTCGGGTCCGGAGGCGACGGGCGCGGCCCCGGACGGCTCGGTGGTCACCGTGCCCGTGACCACCGGGGCGGCCGAGCCCGCGGCCCGCCGCGAGTACGCCGCCGCCAGCTCCTGGAGGAACCGCAGGGCGCCGATCCCATCGACGGCGGCGTGGTGGACGGCGACCAGCAAGGCGTCGGTGGACGGCCCGACCTGATGGACGACCCGCAGCAACGGGGGCGTGTCGAGAGGGACGGGCGCGGCCAGCAGGCGATCCCAGAGGTCGGTGGTGCGGTGGCCCGTGGTGGGCACGGTGTCGACCACCACCGGAGCGGCGTCGCCCCAGACCCACCGGGGCCACCGCTGGAACGACCCGATCGGCGCCCGGCGGGCCAGGAGCATCGGGCACCGGGCCAGTGCTTCGTCGAGGGCGGCGTCGAGGATCTCGCCGTCGAGCCGGCCCCCGCACTCGAGGATGAAGCCCATCAGCATGGGCGCGCCCGGGCGCTCGGCGTGGGCGATGGCGTCCTCGAGCGCGGTGAACGGGCGCGTGGCCGCCGGTCCGGCGCCGGCGCCCTGCCGAACCGGGGACGGCATCGACCCGCGACGACCCGTGGCCCGGGGCGGCGATGGCACCACGGTGCCGGTCACCGGTGACCACCGCCCGGCGCGGTGCCGACCAGGTCCGGCGGGTCGAGCGACAGGTCGTCGGGCAGGCAGCCGTGGAGCCCCGGCGTGACGACGGCCCGCATGGAGATGGCGGCGGCGGCCGGGGGCTCCGCCGCTTCGTGCGCCGCGCCGGCCGGCTCGGGGGAGGCCAGCACGAGGAGGCCGTCATCGGCACCGGCGCGCCGGCGCCTCGCCGCCGTCACCGGCACCAACGCACCGAGCACGGCGGTGACGCCGAGCACGGCGAGGAGTTGCACCACCGGGCTGAACGCCCCGGCCCGGTCGGCCGGGAACCGGCCCGGGAATACGGCCACCCCGACGATGGCGGCGAGGAAGAGCGAGGGGCCCAGCCACGGCACCACCGCCGGCCACCGTCGGCGGGCCACCACGACGAGCCCGAGGCCAACCACCCCGGCGACGCCGCCGATCCACAGCGCCGCACCGGACACGAGGGCCCAGGCCAATGTCCCCCGCAGCTCGCGCGCCGACACCCCGAGCGGCGGGACGCGCCGTCCGCGATCGGGCATCGCCGCCGCGGCGGCGAGCAGGAGGGCGAGGAGCGCGCCGAGCAGGAGGGCCACCCGGTACGCCCCGCCCGGCGCGTAGGTGAGCTCGACGACCCCGGCCGCGCCGGCGGGGACCAGGTAGCCCTGCTTCCAGCCGTCGATCCGGACGGCGGTCAGGGGGGCGCCGTTCATCGTCGCCTGCCACCCGCTGTTGGCGTTCTCGGCCACGACGACGACCGTGGCCGCGCCGCTCCCGACCTGGATCCGGCGCTGCTCGGCGTCCCACGCCCCGGGCACGACCTGGGCCGGCCGGGCGTCGGACACCGTCGGGCGGATCGAGCCCGACGGCTCCAGCACCAACGTGTCGAGCACGAGCGGCGCCGCACCCCGACCACCTTCGATGGCGTGGTCGCCGGCCCCGAGGACGAGGGGCTGGTCGGCACACGACGTGACCGGTACGGGGGTGAGCCGGCGCAGCGCCCCGATCGTGGTGTCCAGCCGGAACGGCACCGACATCCCGTCGACCATGGCCACCGGGCCCTCGCCACACGGGATGTGCACCGGCACGGCATCGTCGAAGGCCGGGGGCCGCAGGCCGGCCAGGCCGGGGACCTCGAGGTCGGCGATCCCGAAGGTGACCAGGCCCGGGCCCGACCCTGCGCTCCCCGCTCCCCCCGAGGTCGATCCCACCACGGTCGGGAACGAGAGCGTCAGCGCGTCGGTCTGCACCGGCTCGAAGCGGGCCCATCCGTCGGCGTCGACGGTCGCCGTCCGCGCCGTGCCGTCGGCCGCGGTCACCCGGACGTCGCCCGGTCGGGGCAGGCCCGGGACCGGGACCACCCGCAGCGCATCGATCCGACGGGCGCCGGACCACCGCACGGTGACCGTCGGGTCGGCATCGGTGGCCGGCGACAGCGCCGCCACGGCCACGGCACCACGGCCGGCCGCGGGACCGGCCACGGGACCGCCCGCCGGAGCGAGCACGGCGGCGCGGTCCGACGGCACGGGTTGGGCGATCCAGGCCGTGCCCGGATCGCCGTCGAGGAGGTTGACGGCGGCGTGGTCCGGGAGGTCGCCGAGGGTGGAGCTGGCCGAGATGCTGAGGTCGGCCTGGCCCACCAGGAGGCCGGTCAGCGCCGGTGAGGGCACCGGCGCCGCCCACCCCGACGCGCCATAGCCCGTCTCGTCGCGGATGGCGACCCGCCGGTCGAGGTCGGCCTCCTCGTCGCGGCGGAGCAGCGACCCGGGCGCGGTGGCCGAGCGCCGCAGCACGATCACCCCGTTGGCCCCGGAGGCCCCGCCGCCCACGGGGGCGTCGTCGGCCAGGCGGAGACTGCGATGGGGGGTGATGCCCGGCAGGGCGACATCGGCGATGGCCGCCCGCGCCGTGTCGGCCCGCTCACCGTCGACGCCGGCGATGGTGAGGGTGATGGACGTGGTCGGCCCGGCCGGGAGCGGGACGCGGGTCGAGGCCGCGCCCGGGGCCAGGGCCACGACATCGCTCCCGGCATCGGTGCGCACCCCCAGCTCGGTGATCGTGGGCCGCCACGGCCCGTCGGCCAGCGGCACCACGTCGACGTAGGGCAGCGCCGTCGGGGCGGCCAGGTCGACACGGAGCCACTCCCCCACCGACGTCGTCGGCGACCCCGCCACCCACGCCGTGGAGGGATCGCCGTCGAAGGCCCGATCGGGGCCGGCCTCGGGGATCCCGTACAGCCAGGAACCGTACGACGACGCTCCGACCCCGGCGATGCCCCGCCACTCGGCCACCGTCTCGTGCCGGGCCGGCGCGGGATCGCGCTTGGGGTCGTACACCGCCAGCTGCTCCACCGGACCCCCACCCGCCGCCGCCTCCGACGGCGCCAGCACGGCCCCGGTGTTGTCGCGGCTGAGACCGAACTCGGTGTCGCGCCGGGTGAGCGTGTCGGTGCGGATCCAGGTGGTGCCGAGCGAGAAGCCGGGCACCTTCTGGTCGGGCAGGTCCCCGGCCAGGATGGCGGCACCCGCGTCGAGCTGCTGCTCCTCGAGGGTGAGCACGGCCTCGGGGCCGCCGCTCACCACCGGCACCTGCGCCGCCGCCACCGACGACACGAGCGTCCCCCCGGGCACCTCGTAGACCTCGACGCTCTGTCGATCACGTTCGCCCGCCGTCACGAGGGCGTCGAGGGCATCGGCCGGGCCCGGCCCGTCGACCCGCTCGCCCAGCCGGGGGCCGAAGCCCGCCACCCGACGCAGTCCGGCGGTCTGCATCGCCCGCTCCACGTCGGCCGGCCGGGGCGTGCCCCACTGCCGCCACTGCAGGTCGTTGCGCACGATCACGAGACCGACCCCGGCCCGGGCCAGCGCCGGCCCGAGGGCCGGGCTGCCACCGCGGGCCACCGTGGCGTCGACGCCGTCGAGGAACCGCGTCGCCCCCGCCGATCCGAGCGGGATCAGCGACCGGACCCCCCACGGCGTGTCGGTGCGGGCCTGCAGGACCTCGTCCTCCGGCCGACCCCACTGGTAGTCGCCGAAGGCCGAGCCGGGCAGCAGCAGCGAGCGGCCGCCGCCGGCGTGGGCGTCGTGGTAGGCGGCGACGTCGCGCCAGTAGTCGGGGACGGCGTCGAAGCCGAGGGGCGAGACCAGCTTGCCGCCGAGGGCCGGCAGCGCCCCGAGCACCACCACCGTCGTGGCCGCGGCCACGACCCGGGCGGCGTAGGGCGCGAGCGGCCGGAGGGAGGACACGACCGCCACGGCATGGGTGACGCCCATGGCGACGGCGAAGGCGATCAGCGGCGTGAACTTGAAGACGTTCCGGAACATGCCGGCCGGCCCGTCGAGCAGCCCCCGGACCACCGGGGCGGCGGGGTTGCCCAGCACGCCCCCGTACCCGGCCCCGACGGCGAGCACCCCGGCGCCGAGGACGAGGAGGAGGAAGGTGCGCTCGGGGTTGTCGCGGCGGGCGAGGCCGACCAGGCCGATGCTGGCCACGAGGCCCGACAGGAGGATGGCGGCCGGGTTGCTGACGAGGTCCCAGCCCGCCGGGATCCACGGGTCGCCGAGGTGGAGGTAGCTCAGCCAGTCGGCCGTGCCCCGAACGGCGTCGGCGGCGTCGGTGAACGCGGTCGTGGTCGCCGCCCGCTCGGTGTAGGGGAGGAAGTTGAAGCCGTACCGCTGCTGGAAGAACAGGGGCAGGAGCCACCACAGCGTGGCCAGCGCCGTGCCCGCCGCGAACCAGCCGGCCAGCGCCCGCCGCCGCGGGCCCGGCGTGCGGGTGAGGAGCCAGAGGATGGGGACGGCGAGGACGGCCGCGGTGACAGCGGCGTTGACGCCGCCGGTGAGCAGCACCGCGAGGCCGGCGAGGGCCCCGGCGCGGCGGGTGGAGCCCAGCTTGGACGCCCGCACCAGCAGCAGCAGGATCCACGGGAGGAACGCCGCGCCGGTGACCATGGCCGAGGTGTTGCCGACGCGGGCGGCCATGTACGGCGAGAGGGCGTAGGCCAGCCCGCCGACCAGGCGCGCCGCCGGCGAGCCCAGGCCGAGCCAGTCGGCCAGGCGGGCCATGCCCCAGAACGCGGCGATCAGGAGGGCGGCCATGAACAGGCGCTGGATCAGCCACACCGGCAGCCCCAAACCGTGGCCCAGCAGGTAGAACGGCCCCATCGGGAACAGGTAGCCGACGGCCTGGTTCTGGACGTGGCCGAAGTCGGCCGCCGGCTCCCACAGGCTGAAGGTGCGGGCGAGGAACCGGCCGGGATCGAGGGCGACGTCGAGCTTGGTCTCGTGCACGATCCGGCCCGGTTGCTGGAGGACGCACAGCAGCGCCAGCCCCGCCGACACGGCGAGGAGCCACGCCCGGGGCGTGCGGTCCCCCAACGGGCGCGGCCCGTCGGCCCCACCGGGCGGCGACAGCGGCTCGGCCGCCGAGCGGACGGGGCCGGTGGTGGCGGCGGTGGTGGTGCGGACGACGGCGCGGTCGCCCCGGAGGTCGATCTCGGTGCCCGACCCGTCGTTGGCCACCGCCGCGGCCCCGACCGCGGCGCCGGCCGTCCCGCCGGTGGCGGCGAGGCTCGCCGTCCAGTGCGCCCGCCGCTCGCGGGGCCGGTCGAAGGGGGTGGCCCGGGCCACCCGCCGAAGGTTGTGCAGCATCGAGGCCAGCGCCGCGGCCTGGCCCACGACCACAGCCGCGGCCAGCCGAGCGGGGCCGGCGTCGGCGGCCGGCGCGGAGAGGGCCAGCACGCCGACCGCCGCCACCAGCCCGACGACGGGTGGCGCGGTCAACGCGTCGCTGTCCTTGACGATCAGGATCTGGCCGCCGACCCAGGTGGCGGCGGCCATCGCCATCGCCAGCCCGAGCACGGCCACGAGGAGCACGTCGGGATCGCCCTTGCCGAGCAGGGCGCCGATCAGCGGCGCCGCGGCGGTGAGCGCGGCCGCCAGCCCCACCCCGGCCGCGGCCGTCAGGGCGACGGGCCGGCGCAGCGAACGCCACCCGTGCCGGGCCGCCGCCCCGGGGATGACCACCCACCCCGCCGCCATCAGCGCCAGGTACACGCCCTTGGCCGGGAGGGCGGCCACGGCGTAGCGGTCGGCGGCGGCCCCGCCGAGGAGGCGGGGGGCGAGCAGCACGTCGAGGTGGATGGCCACGGTCAGGGCGGCGAGCGCGGCGAGGGTGGCCGGCACCGCCGCCGGCTCGTGCCGGGCCGCCCGGTCGTAGCGCAGCGTGGCCCAGGCCGCGACCATGGCCACGAGGAGAGCGAGGGCCACCCCGACGGCACCCCACAGCCAGCCGAGGGCGATCCCGGCGACGACGCGGGCGGCGGCCTCCACCAGGTGGTTGACCGCCAACCGCCGATGCCGGGCCATGGCGATCAGCTCGCCCCGGCCGACGGCGACCGCCAGCGCCGGCACCACCTGCAGCACGGGCAGGGCCACGGCGAGGACGGGGAGGTGCAGGGCGGTGGCCAGCACCGGCGACGCCAGCAGCGCCGCCAGGCCGAGCGGCCGCAGCGTGGCCCAGGGCAGGTCGGTCGAGATGACGGCGGCGGCCCGGCGAGCCCCGGCGACGGACTGCACCGCCACCGGGAGCACGGCGCAGACGAACGAGAGGCCGAGGACGCCCGACACGGCGGCCAGCTCGCCGGGGGCCAGATGGCGGCTCAGCACCGCCACGGTCACCATCGACGACGAGGCGACGGCCACCACGCTGGCCCAGAAGGCGACGACCGCGACCCGCCCCTCCGACGGCGCGCTCACGGGTGGTCCTCGCGGGCCCGGAACACGACGGCGAGGTTCCACGTCGCCACCTCGCGAAGGCCAGGGACGTCGCTGATCCAGCGCACCCGGTCCGGCAGGTAGCGGGGACCGACCCACAGCACCTCGAGCTCGGGATGCCGGCGGAACCACCGCCGGACCTGCCCGATGTGCACCGGGTGGAGGCTCCGGCCGAAGCGGTTCTTCGGATCGGCGCCGTGCCGGGCACGGTACCGGCGGACGGCCCGCTCCCCGCCGAGGTAGTGCCACGGCGAGGTCTCGTGGCCGCCCCAGGGCGACCACCAGTTGGTGAAGGTGAGGTAGCCGAGGCCGCGGCCCGGGCGCAGCACCCGCGCCATCTCGGCCAGCATGGCCTCGGGGTCCGGTACGTGCTCGAGCACGTTGGAGCTGTGGCACAGGTCGACCGAGCCCGAGGCGATGGGCAGGCGACAGCCGTCGCCCTGCACGGCGACGTCGGGCGAGCGGTCGTGCAGCAGCAGCTCGTCGAAGGCGTACTCGACGACGGCGCAGGTGGCCCCGGCGTCGCGGAGGGCCTCGGCCGTGTAGCCCGGTCCACCCCCGACGTCGACGGCGCGGGCACCGTCGAGGTCCATGAGCGACCGGAGGTGGGCCACGGTGTCGGCGGCGAGGAACGTGTAGAAGCGATCCGGATCGACCTGCTCCCGGCGGAACAGCGACAGCAGCTCCCGGCTGCGGGCCAGCGTGGCGCCGCGGGGCGCCGGCCGGCGAACGACGCGGCGCGGGGTCCGGGCCGAGGCGATGGCCGCCCCCGCCGCCTTCTCGAAGGCGTCGACCGCGGCGTCCCAGCTGAACTCCCGGGCCCGCACCTGCGCCCGCTCCCCCAAGGCCCGGCGGCGCTCGTGGTCCTGGGCCAGGGCGATCCAGCGGGCCACGAAGTCGTCGGGGTCGGCGGCCAGCTCCCCGGTGACGCCGTCGACGATGGTGTCGCGCACCCCGACGACGTCGAACCCGAGCGCCGGGGTGGCCTGGGCCGCGGCCTCCATGATCACGAGGCCCCACCCCTCCTGGAGCGCGGGATGGACCAGCAGCCAGGATGAGCCCAGCAGCTCCCGTTTGGTGGCCTCGTCCACCCGGCCGGTGAAGGTGACCCCGGCACCGGCGCGGGCCGACAGCGCCGCCAGCTCCGGTCCGTCCCCGGCCACCACCAGCCGGCCGCCGGTCACCGGGCGCACCCGCTCCCAGAGGTCGAGCAGCAGGTCCACCCGCTTGTTCGGCGCCAGCCGGGCGAGCGCCAGGAAGGTGGGCTCGACCGACCGGGGCGGTGTCGGCGCGAAGGCGTCGGCGTCGAGCCCGTTGTGCATCAGGTGCACCTGGGCGCCGTCGAGGCCGAGGGCCACGAGCCGGTCCCGGGACGACGCCGAGATGGTGAGGAAGTGGTGGTGCCGGTAGGCCGCCGGCATGACGCGGCATTCGATGGCCCGGCCGACACGGGCCACCGGCGGCGGGAAGTAGTGGCCCCACTGCTCGTCGTGGACGTGGTGCACCAGGGCGAGGGACGGCCCGCGGCGCCAGATCGGCGCGAAGAACGGCATGCCGTTGACCACATCGACCACCAGGTCGGCATCGGCGAACCGCCGGGCGTGCACGACCGGGGCCTTGGCGTACTGCCCGTAGGTCGATCCGAGGTCGACCACGCCGTAGGGCCGGGGGGCGACCGGGCCCCCGCAGGCCAGCGTGACTCGGTGGCCGCGGGCCTGGAGCTGGCGGGCGAGGGTGTCGACCACGACCTCGCTGCCGCCGGCGTTGGGATGGGCGAGATCACGCCACGCGAAGAAGACGATGTGCACGGTGCCCCGGATCAGTGCGAGGCCGCCGGCGACCGAAACCCGGTCACGACCGTCGGGGCCGTCCGGGCGCCGGCGACGAGGGCCGGGCCGGGGCTGTCGGTGAGGTCGATGACCAGCTCCGGACGACCGGGGTGGGCCGGCCGGGGCGAGGGGCCGCCGAGGACACCGGGGCTCGACGCCGACGCCGGGTCGGGGCGGTGGACCATCGTCGTCGCCAACTGGCGCACCCGCCGACGGATGCGCACGATGTCGCCGAGCATGCGGCGGGCGTCGCGCAGCGGGCGAACCGATCCGCCCGCCTCCTCCTGCCAGCCCACGGCCACCTCGGCGGCGCGGTACCCCAAGAGCTCGGCCAGGGCCAGCACCTCGACGTCGAAGGCGAAGCCGTCGACCTCCCCCAGGTGGAAGAGCATCTTGGCCACCGGCGCCCGGAAGGCCTTGAACCCGCACTGGGTATCGGAGGCGGCCACGCCGGCGACCCCGCAGGCCACGTCGTTGAAGACCTTGCTGCTGAGCCGGCGCAACGACCGCTCGTACACCGCCCGCGAGCCGGCCACCGCCCGCGAGCCGAGCGCGATGTCGGCGTGCTCGAGCGCGCCGACCAGCCGGGGGAGGTCGGCGATGTCGGCGCTCAGGTCGGCGTCCATGAAGACGATGACGTCCCCGGTGGCCACGGCGACACCGGCCCGCACGGCCGCGCCCTTGCCCCGGTTCCACGGGAGGCGGACCACGGTGGCCGACGGCCATCCGTCGAGGTGGCGCACGGCCACGTCGGCGGTGGCATCGGTGCTGCCGTCATCGACGACGATGACCTCGACGGGTTGGAGGAGCCGCAGGCCGGCTTCCAGCGCCGGCAGCGACACCGACAGGCGAGCCGCCTCGTTGTACGCCGGGATGACGATGCTCACGTTCTGCAACGATCGAAGACCCCCTGGGACCTGCCCATGTCGCGCATAGGTCGTTCGGACCATGCCGCCCAGGAACGTTTACATCGATCGATGGCACAATGTCAACCGTCACATATTGACCCTCTATGGAAAATTCCTCCGGCGGGCCCGCACCGCCCGCATGCGCGGTCGGGCGACCACCGGCGGTCACGAAGGACGGGCCGACGTCAGAGCAGCGAGGCCCAGAGCTCGCGGCGGGGCCGCTCGGGATCGTCCACCACCTCGGCGTCGAGGTCGAGGCGCATGGTGGCGCGACGGTCGGTGTCGTAGGACGGCCACGGCCCGGTGACGTCGTTGGACGGATCGCCGGTGCGGGCGAAGGCCAGCCAGCTCTCCTGGAAGGCGTCGACGAGCGAGGCCGGCGGGTTGGGCCCGAGCAGCATGGCCAACCCGGCGGCGTGCAGGTCGCCGAAGACGAAGGGCACGTCGAGGGCGTGACAGCACCCCATGGCCCCACCCATGCCGGGGCTCGGCCAGGTGAACAGGTAGGAGAAGGTGGGCGAGCCGTTGGCCACGAGCGCCTCGGCCAGGCGGATGGCGGGCTGGCGGAACACGGCGTCGGTGACGGCGGCCCCGAAGAGGGATTTGGGCGGGAGGTCGGGGAACTCGTCCCGGTAGACCGCCACGGCGGCGGCGCCGTCGCCGAAGAGCTTGGAGAACCGGCGCTCGAGGTGGGCGTCGTCGACCTCGTGGGTGTCGAGGAAGGAGAAGAGGTTCCACTCGTCGAGGCACGTCCCCACCAGCACCGGGACGTCGGCGGCCGAACCGCCGACCACCGCGTCGATCGGGGCCTCGGGCAGCGTGCGGCCGTCGACCACGGGCTGGAACGGCAGGCGGAGGCTCGTGCTCGCCCCCATCTGACCCTCGACGTCGGTGAAGAAGGCCATCGTGAACGCCTGCTGGAGATCGACGATCTGCTGGGCCGACAGCGCCTGGAGCTGGGCCACGGAGGTGACCCCGGCGTGGGCGAGGAACTGCTGGGCCACCTCGGCGGCGTGGCCGGCCGGGGAGGCGTTGTGGGCGGCCCCGCTCTGGGGGATCGCCTTGTGGAACAGGCCGCGTGCGGCCGGGGTGCCGAGCAGGGTGCCCACGCTCATGCCGCCGGCGGACTCCCCGAAGATGGTGACGTTGTCCGGGTCGCCACCGAAGGCGGCGATGTTGTCGCGCACCCAGGTGAGCGCGGCGATCTGATCGAGGATGCCGAGGTTGCCCGAGTCGGGGTAGGCGGGGTCGACGTCGGCGAGGTGGAGGAACCCGAGGGCCCCGAGGCGGTAGTTGAGGGTGACGACCACGACGTCGCCGCGGGCGGCCAGGTAGGAGCCGTCGTATCCCGCGGCCGATCCCGAGCCGAGCACGAAGGCACCGCCGTGGATCCAGACCATCACGGGCCGGCGGGCGTCGTCGACGGCCGGCGTGAACACGTTGAGGAAGAGGCAGTCCTCGCTCTGGGGCTCGGGCTGCGCGCCCAGCATCATGGCCATGAAGTCGAACTGCGGGGCGATGGGGCCGTAGCTGTCGGCCACCCGTACCCCGCGCCACGGGTCGGGCGGCGCCGGAGCCAGGAAGCGACGGGCCCCGTCGACCGGCGCCGCGTACGGGATGCCGGCGAAGCGGAGCACCCCGCCGTGCGCTCGGCCTTCGATCTCGCCCTGGTCGATGCGGGTGCGGGTCATGGGGTCCCCCTCTGCCGACGGTCCGCGGAGCCTACCGGCCGCGCTCATCGCCGGCGACGAGCGGTCGGCGCCCCGGGGCTCCCCGGCCCGGGGGTAGCGTCACCGGCCATGAGCGAACCCGGGTACTGGCACAGCCCCTGGCCGGCCGAGGACGCGGGCCCGCGCCGCCTCGCCACCACCCGCACCGGGCATCCGCCCCGCGGCCCGCTCGAGGTCACGGCCCGGACCGCTCTCGGCGGGACGATGTGCGTGCTGCGCGACGAGGGCGAGGTGTTCCTTCTCACCCACACCCTCGGCGGGTCCGACACCACCAGCCGGGTGGAGCGCATCGACGCCCGCACCCTCGAGCCCATCGACATCTCCGACGACCTCCCCGGCGGGCCGTTCTGGCCCGGCGGGATGGCCGCCCACGCCGACGGGTCGCTCTATGTCACGTACGGGCGCTGGTGCCACCGGCTCGGGCCCGACTGCTCGGTCCTCGCTCGCCGCGAGCTCCCCCGCGAGCGCCCGTACAACTCGCTGGTGGTCCTCTCCGACGGCACCCTCGTCATGAAGGACATCGGGTCGCGCCAGGAGCGGGTCGGCGGGATCCTCCGCCAGCCCGACGAGCACCCCGGGGCCGGCCTGGTGTTCCTCGCCCCCGGCACGCTGGAGGTGATCGCCCTGGTGGACCTCCCCGAGCCGTCGATCGCTCGGCTCGGCACCGACGGCGGCGACACCGTGGTGGTCGTGGGCGACGAGTCGGTGTGGACCGTCCGCCTGGCCGACGGCGGGCCCGAGATCGAGGAGCTGGCCCGGTACCGCACGCTCGACGGCCAGACCTACGGATGGGACCCGGTGGTCACCCCCGACGGCGTGTGGTTCCTCGACAACGGCGCCGGCTCCGAGGACATGGCCGGCCGGGGCCACTTCACCGGCCTCCACACCGACGACCCCGCCGCGCCCCCGCTGCACCTCGTGCGCGTCGGCTGGTCCGGGGAGGTGCTGCCCACCCCGGTGTGCGGCCGCCCCGGCGGCATCGTGGCCAACCCCCCGATCGTCGACACCGACCGCCGCATCGCCGTCGGCTACGACTCGGGCAACGGTGCGCTGGCGGCATGGCGCTACGACGGCGACGTGGCCGCGGGGCTCACGCCGCTGTGGCAGCGGGCCCAGGGCCACGGCTCGCACCTCGTGCTGTGGGCCGACGACGGGGTGCTGCTGACCGGCGACTTCGACGCGGCCAAGGGCACCGACGGCGTCGTGCTCCTCGACATCGAGGAGGGCGAGGAGCTCGGCCGCGTCGCCACCGGGTCGCCGGTGCAGAGCGTGCTGTTCCCGGCCCCCGGCTGGCACGACGACGCCTACGTGGTGAGCTTCACCACCGTGGCCCGCGTGCACGGGCGCGGGGCCTGACCGGCACGGGCGCCAGCGGGCCACGCCGAGGCCGGCACCCGACCGACCGGATCAGGAGCGTCGGTGCTTCCGGGTGGCGCCCTTGGCACCGGTGCGGGACGGCCCGAGCACCTGGCCCCGCTCCACCCAGCCCCGCAACGCCCGCTCCATCTCCTGGGCGAAGATCACCTGCACGGCGAGCATCCCGATGTCACGGATCGTGCGGTACGACGCGGTCACCTCGTCGAGGCCGCCCTGGCCGAAGCCCCGGCCCGCCACCTCGGCGAAGAAGGGCACGAGCTCGTCGGCCGACCGGCCCAACCGCTTGCGGATGAGCTGCTCCGCGCCGGACGACACCTCGAGGTCGACGCCGGCGAGCTGGAGGCGGATGGCGATGTCGAAGAGGACCGGGCTGGGCACGAGGTACGTCGCCGGGCGGGTGTTGCCCTGCCGCACGAGCATCCCGATCTCCTCCAGCCGCGGGATCGAACGGGGGGGCATGCCGGCGAGCTTGGCGTCGAGCTCGGCCTGGCCGATGACGATCGGCTGCTCGTCGAGCCACGGCGCCTGGAGCTCGTCGCCGAACCCCAGCCAGCTCTGCAGCGAGTCACGCCCGTCCTGGACCTCGGCCAGCACGTCGCGGATGGCATCGAGCCGCAGCCCGCGCTCCTGCAGCGCGGCGATCGTGCGCAGCCGCTCGAGGTGCGTGTCGTCGTAGTAGGCGACGCGCCCCCGCCGCTCGGGCGGCGGCAGGGTGCCGTTGGACTGGTAGAAGCGGATCGTGCGACTGGGCACGCCGCTCAGGCCCGACAGCTCGTCGATGGTGTAGGAGACCTCGTCGTGCTCACCGTCGGGCCCCGACTCGCCGAGGGGCCCGCCATCTTCTGATGTCCCAGCCATGGCTGACAGTCTGGCCCATGCCCGCCGGCGTCGGTACCTACCGGACGGTAGGCACCGGCGCCGCGCCGTTCAGATGAGGCCGGCGACGATCCACGCCGGTCGGCTCACCGGCGTGATGGCCCCGAGGTCCTCGAGGGTGGCGACCAACCGGCCGAGGCCGTCCTTGACCTGCCGGCGGTGGTGGGGGTTGCGGCGGGCGATGCGGGTGCCGTCCTCGATGCCGAGCGTGCGGTACACCTCCGGGTTGACGAGGGCCTCGACGATGCCGAACACGTAGGCCGGGGCCAGCGCGGCCGCCCGCACCCGGTCGAACGGGCTCAGCTCGGGCCACACGGCTTCGAGCCACGACCGCGCGAAGCTCATGTGCCGGGCCTCCTCGAGCACGTGGAGCTTGGCGATCTGGCGCGACAGGGGGTGGACGCGCTCGTCCTTCATCGTGGCCCGGTTGGACGTGTCGAGGATCTCCTCGGCGGCGAGGATGGCGATGAAGCCAGCGGCGCGACCGGCGATGTTGGTCATCACCTTCCCACCGAACCGCAACCACGGGTCGACCTCGTAGGCCGGCGTACCCGCCCGGCGGATGAACTCACCGAACATGGCCGAGTGCCGGCACTCGTCGCCGGTCTCGATCAGGAGGTAGCGGTGGGCGGCGTCGGAGGCGGGGAGGTCGTAGAGGTGGCGCAGGACCATCGCCATCAGGATGTTCTCGAACCAGATGCCGGCGCTGCAGAGCGACGCGGTCTCGTGGCGGCTGTACTCGATGCGCTCGGCCTCGCTCATGGCCTCCCACGGGGCGGTGCCGTACAAGGGGAGGATCTCGGGCGGGAGGAAGTAGGCGGTGTCGTCGACGGGCTGGTCCCAGTCGATCTCGGTGAACGGGTCGTAGCTGGCCCGCTCGGCCGCGGCCACGAGCTTCTGGACCTTCGGCGCGACGGTGTCGGGGGTCAGGGTGACGGTCATATCGCCAGCGTGAACCGTTACAGTGTTAACTGTCAACGAGACAGGGGTCACGCTTCCCGGGCGGGTCCGCTGGCGTAGGGTGCGCGCCGTGCCCCTGCTGCGAGCCACCGACGCCGAGATCGCGGCCATGGAGCTGGCGCTCGACGAGGCCCGGGCGGCGGCCGGGGCCGACCCGGCCGACGTCCCGATCGGGGCGCTCGTCCTCGGCCCCGACGGCGCCGTCCTGGCCCGGCGCCACAACGAGCGGGAGGCCGCCGGCGACCCGACCGCGCACGCCGAGCTCCTCGCCGTGCGCGACGCCGCCACCGCACTCGGCTCCTGGCGCCTGGACGGTTGCACCGTGGTGGTCACCCTCGAGCCCTGCCCGATGTGCGCCGGCGCCCTCGTGAACGCCCGGGTGCGCCGGGTGGTCTTCGGCGCCCCCGACATGAAGGCCGGTGCCGTCGCCTCGCTGTACGGGATCGGTTCGGATCCGCGGCTCAACCACGAGATGGAGGTGGTCGGCGGCGTCCGGGCCGACGCCTGCGCCGAGCTGCTCACCTCCTTCTTCGCCGCCCGGCGCTGACGGCCGGCCAACGCCTTTCCGTTCGCGCCGCGATCCCGACTAGCGTCGCCCCCGGAGGGTTGCCAGAGCGGACGAATGGGACGGTCTCGAAAACCGTTGTGGCCTCCGGGTCACCGTGGGTTCGAATCCCACACCCTCCGCCGTGTGATGTCGAGAGACATCAAGCAAGGGCCGAACCTGGGCAACGGGTTCGGCCCGTTTGCGTTCCCCGCCGGTGCCCACCGGCGACGGGTGGCGCCACGGACGTCGTCGGCCATCGCCCGCGCCCGCCACTTCTGACGCCTCGTCAGGTTTCTGTGACGGATGCCACGCTCGATAATGTTGCGTTTCAGTGAC
>JAKOVR010000119.1 GCA_029782025.1 Actinomycetes bacterium
TCCGCGTCCCCTAACAAGGCGCACCCACGGGACGTCACGGGAAAACGGCAGGTCAGGGGGGATGCAGAGGGGTGCGGGGCGGGGCCGCTAGGGTCGGCGGGGTCGAGCGGAGCGGCCACGGGTCGCACGCGCTCGGGCCCAACGCAGCTGTTCGCACCACCTCGGAGTACCACGGGTGTACCTCAAAGCGCTGACCCTCAAGGGGTTCAAGTCGTTCGCCGAGCCCTCCACCCTGGCGCTCGAGCCCGGGGTCACCGTGGTGGTCGGCCCCAACGGGAGCGGCAAGTCCAACGTGGTCGACGCCATCGCCTGGGTGCTGGGTGCGCAGGCACCGTCGTCAGTGCGGTCGCAGAAGATGGACGACGTGATCTTCGCCGGCACGGCCAAGCGGCCGGCGCTGGGCCGGGCCGAGGTGTCGCTGGTGATCGACAACACCTCGGGCCTGCTGCCCATCGAGTTCACCGAGGTCACCATCACCCGCACGCTGTTCCGCACCGGTGAGTCGGAGTACGCACTGAACGGCGTGCCCTGCCGGCTCCTCGACATCCAGGAGCTCCTCTCCGACTCGGGCGTCGGCCGCCAGCAGCACATCATCATCAGCCAGGGCCAGATCGACGCCGTGCTCAACGCCAAGCCCGAGGACCGGCGGGCGGTCATCGAGGAAGCGGCCGGCGTGCTCAAGTTCCGCAAGCGGCGGGAGAAGAGCGAGCGCCGGCTCGCCGCCACCGAAGCCAACCTCACCCGGCTGCAGGACCTGCTCCGGGAGGTCCGACGCCAGCTCCGCCCGCTCGAGCGGCAGGCCGACGCCGCCCGCCGCCACGGTGACCTCGTGGCCGAGCTCACGGCCCTCCGCATCTACGTGGCCGGGCGGGAGCTGTCGGCGCTCCAGGCCCGCCTCGGCACCATCTCGGCCACCAAGGTTGACCTCGGGCGTCGGGAGGGCGAGCTCAAGTCGGCGCTGGCCCAGCTCGACGCCAAGGTCATCGCCACGGAGTCCAAGCTCACGGCCATGGGCGGCGGCGACCTCGGCGACGACCTCGCCGCCTTCGAGTCGCTCTACGAGAAGGGCCGCGGGTTCGTGAACCTGCTGGCCGAGCGTCGGCGGGGGCTCGAGCGTGAGCGCGACGCCTTCATCGACCAGGCGGTCGTGGCCACCCTCGAAGCCGAGGCGGCTCAGCTCGCGGCCGAGCTGGCCGAGGCCGATGTCGAGTTCGGGGCGCTCGGGCCGCAGGCCGAGGCCCTGGCGGCGGCCGAGGCCGCGCTCGCCGACGCCCGGGCCCGGTTCGAGGCTGATTGGGCCGACGGCGTGGCCGCCCCGAGCGGAGAGGCGGCCGAGGTGCGGGGCGAGCTGGCGGCCCTCCGGGGTGCGGTCGAGCGGGGCCGGGCCGAGCTGGCCCGGGTGCAGCGGCGCCTCGAGGCCCTCGACGAGAAGCAGCGCCGGTTGGAGGAGGAGGCCGAGCGGCTGCGCGGCGAACTGGCCGAGGCCGAGCAGAGCGAGCTCCCGTTGGTGGAGTCGCTCGACGGGGCCGAGCAGTGGCGGGCCGACGCCGAAGCGGCGCTCGAGGCCGCGGCCGATGCCGTGCGGGCCGCCGAGTCCGATCACCACGCCTGGGTCGCCCGGGCCGAGGCGCTGGCCCTCGCCCTCGACGAGGCCCGGGCCCGCGCCGGGGCCCAGCGCCTCGAGCAGGTCCATGGCGTGCTCGGCACGGTGCTCGACCTCGTCGACGTCGACCCGGGGTGGGAGGTCGCCTTCGAGGCCGCGGTCGGGGAGGCCCTCGCCGCCGTCGTCGTCTCGAGCACCGGTGCGGCCCGCGAGGCCCTCCAGGCGCTGGCGGCCGAGGACATGAGCGGCGCCGTGCTCGCCCTCGACGCCACCCGCCGCCTGGCCATCGTCTCGCCGGGGTCGGGGGACCCCGTCCGACGCCACGTCCGGGCCCGCTCGGGCCACGTCGCCCACGCCGAGATCGACCACCTGCTCGACAGCCTCCTGGCCGGGGCCGTCGCCGTCGAGGGGGGCTGGGCCGCGGCGGTCGACGTCGCCCTCGCCAACCCTGACGCCGTCGTGGTCACCACCGACGGCAACCGCTTCGGTCCCACCGGGTGGCGCCTCGGCAGCGGCGGGGCCGGCGCCACCGGCGCGGCGCTGGAGGAGGCCCAGCAGCGCACGGCCGACACCGCGGCGGCGCTCGAGGTCGGCCGGCGCCGCCACCAGGAGGCCCGGGCCGCGTTGGAGGAGGCCAAGCGGGCCGAGGGCGACCTGTCCCGCCAGCTCGACGCCAACGACGGTCGCCTGTCGGCCGCGGGCGACAGCCTGCAGCGGGTCGAGACCGAACGGCGCGACGCCGCCACGGAGGCCGACACCCAGCGGGCGCATCTGGCCGAGCTCCAGGAGCGCCTGGCCCGCGAGGAGGGCCGCATGGGCGAGTTGGACGCGCAGCTCCCCCTCCTCGAAGCGGCCGAGCGCGACACCCTGGAGCGGGGCCGGGCCATGGGCGACGCCCGCACCGAGCTCGAGGAGCAGGCCGCCGCGGTCGGGGCCATGCGCACCGACCTCGACGTGCGATCGGTCGGCGTCGTGGAGCGCCGGCAGTTCCTCTCCCGTCGGGTCGAGGAGATCGAGCAGCGGCTCACCCAGTTCACCCAGGAGCGGGTCGAGGCCGAGCGCCGTCGCGTCGACCTCGGCCGCCGGATCCTGGCCGTGGAGCGGCTGGCCCGCTTCAGCGGGGAGCGGGTGGAGGAGATCGAGGTCGTGCTCACCGACCTGCGGGAGCAGCGCCGGCGCCAGTCGGAGGCGGCGCGGGCGGTGGCGGCCGAGCTCGAGGCGTTCCGCAAGGAGCGCGCCATCGAGGAGCGCAACCTCGGTGAGGTGCGGGAGCGGCTGCAACGGGCCGAGGTCGACGACGCCGAGACCCGCCTGCGCATCGAGAACGCGGTGGAGGCGCTGCGCCACGAGCTCGACACCGAGCCCGACACCGCCATGGCGGCCGAGGCCCCCGAGGTCGCCGGCGGCGCTTCGCCCCAGAGCCGCATCCGGGAGCTCGAGCGCGAGCTGCGGATCATGGGGCCGATCAACCCCCTCGCCCTCCAGGAGTTCGAGGAGCTCCAGGAGCGCCACGAGTTCCTCCAGCAGCAACTCGACGACGTGAAGGAGGGCCGGCGGGAGCTCCACAAGATCATCCGGGCCATCGACGAGGAGATCGTGTCGGTCTTCGCCTCGGCCTTCGCCGACGTGGCCCAGAACTTCGAGCACCTCTTCGGCACGCTGTTCCCCGGCGGTGAGGGCCGGCTGCGGCTCACCGCGCCCGACGACCTGCTCAACACCGGCATCGAGGTCGAGGCCAAGCCGTCCGGCAAGAACGTCAAGAAGCTGTCGCTGCTCTCGGGCGGGGAGCGGTCGCTCACCGCCCTCGCCTACCTCTTCGCCGTGTTCCGCAGCCGCCCCTCGCCGTTCTACGTGATGGACGAGGTCGAGGCCGCGCTCGACGACGTCAACCTCCACCGGTTCCTCGGCCTCGTCGAGGAGTTCCGCACCGAGGCCCAGCTCCTCATCGTGAGCCACCAGAAGCGCACGATGGAGTGTGCCGACGTGCTCTACGGCGTCACCATGCAGCCCGGCGGCTCCTCGCGCGTGGTGAGCGAGAAGGCGTCGACGGCCATGGCCGCGGCTGGCTGAGCCCGCCCGTGGACGAGGAGCGGCCGCCGGCGCGCTCCCCGGTGACCGCCGCCTTGGTCGCGTCGGCCGCGGTGGCGGCGGGTGCGGTCCTGGTGCGGGCCGTCGCCACCCGGTGGTACCCGGCCAGCGACGACGCCATCATCCTCTCCCAGGTCCACGACGTGGGCGGGTCCACGCCGCTGGTCGGCGTGTACTCCCGGTTCGGGTGGCGCCATCCGGGCCCGTGGCTCTTCTACGTGCTGGCCCCGCTCTACCGGGCCAGCGGCGCGTGGCCCAACGCCGCCCTCGTCACCACCGCGCTCCTCAACGCCGGGTCGGCGGCCGCTGCGGTCCGCATCGCCTGGCGGCGGCGGGGCCGGCGCTTCGGCGTGCTGACCGGCGTGGCCCTGCTCCTCCTGTGCCGCTCGTTCGGGGTCACCGCCCTCATGGACCCGTGGAACGCCTGGGTGCCGCTCCTGCCCTTCACCTGGCTCCTGTTCGCGGCGTGGGATCTCGTGGCCGGGCGGAGGTGGGCGTTGCCGATCGTGGTGGGGGTCGGGTCGTTCGTGGTGCAGAGCCACGTGTCGTACGGGCCGGTGGTGGGCGCCCTCGGGCTGTGGGGGATCGGGGCGGCGCTCCGGTCGTGCCCTCGGCCGAGGGCGTGGGCGGCACCGGCCCTGGCGGCGGCGGCGGTGGGCGCGGTGCTCTGGGCCCCGGTGGCGGTCGAGCAGATGCGCAACGACCCGGGCAACCTCACGCTGCTGGCCGACTTCTTCCTGCACGGCCGCACGGGGCCGCTGGCCGGCGTGGCCCCCACCCCACCGATCGGGCCGGTCGCCGCCGCGGGGCTGCTGGCCCGGGAGCTGGTGGGGGGCCCGTGGCTGGGAGGGCCCGAACCGGTGGCGCTCTTCAGCGTGGCCCCGCTGCCGGGCTGGCTGCTCGTGGTGCCGGTGGGCCTGCTCGGCCTCCTCGGCGCCGGCACCATCCGGCGGGGCGAGCGGGACCTCACCCTCGCGCTGGCGACGGGGGCGGTGGCCCTCGGCGCCGGGTTCGTGGCGTTGGCGCGGACGGTGGGCGACACCGGCGACTGGATCCTCCGCTTCAGCTGGGGCATCGCCGCCTTCCTGGCCGCCGTCGCCGTCGAGGCCGCCATCGTCGTGGTGGGCGACCGTGTACCCCGACGGGCCCGGATGGCGGCGGCGAGGGTCGGTCCGTGGGGGGCGGTGGCGGCGATCGTGGTGCCCGCCGCGCTCCTCGTCGGCGGGGCCCTCCGATCGGCTCAGCCCTGGGCCGACGACGGGGCGGCCATCGAGACCGTGTCCGACGGCCTCGACGCCTGGTTGCGGGCGCACGGCGCCACCACGCTCACGATCCTCGGCGCCGGTGCCGGGTCGGGACCGGTCGACGCGGGCGTGACCTACGAGCTGGCCCGCCGGGGCTTCGACACCCGCGTCGGCGGGATCTACCGGGGGAGCTGGCCGGCGTCGCGCCGGGTCGAGGCGTCGGTTGGAGCCGAGGTGGTGGTGGTCACCGGCCCCGACGCCCTCGTGGCCTTCGACGGGCGGGCCGATGTCGAGCCCGTCGTGCGGTTCTCCGGGGGCCGCGCCCCGGTGGCGGCCTATGCCGTCAGGGCAGGCGGTTGAACCACACCATCGACATCGTGGACGTCAGCAGGAAGAGCACGAGCGCGCCCCCGATGAACCACGTGGAGATCTCACGCTCCTCGTTGACGTAGCCCACCGACGAGCCGATGTCGGCGTAGACGTCCTTGAGCTGTCCCTCCGAAGCGGCGGCGAAGTAGGTGCCGCCGGTCTGCTCGGCCAGCGCCTTCAACGCGTCGCGGTCGACCGGCACGGGCACCCGGCGCCCGCTGACCGGGTCCTGGATGATCCCGCCGTCGGTCCCGAAGGCGATGGTCGACACCGGGATGTTGAGGTCGCGGGCCACAGCGCCGGCGTCCTCGTTGGGGCGGCCGGAGGTGGTGTGCCCGTCGGACATGAGGACGATCCGGGCCGGAGCGGTGGTGCCCTGCTCGTCGGGGGGCACGCTGCGGATGGCGTCGATGCTGGCGTAGACGGCCTCCCCGATGGCCGTGCGCTCGCCCAGCTCGAGGTCGGCGATGCCCTGCTTCAACCGCTCGTGGTCGGTGGTGGGCGGGACCTTGAGGATGGCGTTGCCGGAGAACGCCACCAGCCCGACGTTGAGCTTCGGGGGCAGCAGGTCGACGAACGAGGACGCCGCGACCTTGGCGGCGTCGATCCGGGAGGGCGACACGTCGGTGGCGTCCATGGAGAGCGACACGTCGAGGGCCATGATCACGGTGGCCCGCTCCCGGGGGACCCGCTCCTGGTGGACGGGGCGGGCGAACCCCACCACCAGGGTCCCGAGCGCCAGCAGGAAGATGATGGCCGGCAGGTGCCGGCGCCACCCGGGGCGCTTGGGGGCGATCGACGCCAGCAGGTCGACGTTGGTGAAGCGGACGGCGTAGGTGCGGCGCCGGCCCTGGAGGACCATGTAGACCGCCGCCAGCGCGACCACGGCGAGGAGGAGGCCGAGGCGCTCGGGGTTGAGGAAGCCGCTGAGGGTGCTGTCGAGCCAGCTCATGCCCGCGCCCTCCCCAGCGCCTCGATCCGTTCCCGCCGCCACGTGACGAACCGGGCGAGATCGAGGAGCCAGTCTCGGTCGGTGCGCAGCACGAGGTGGTCGGAGCCGGCACCCCGGATGGAGGAGGCGATCCGGTCACGCTGCTCGGCCGCGGCGGCGGCGAAGCGCTCCCGCACCCCCGCGTCGGAGGTCTGGATCTCGAGGATCCGGCCGCTCTCGGGATCCTCGAGGCTCACCACGCCCACGTCGGGCAGCTGGAGCTCCCGCGGATCGACCAGCTCGATGCACACGGTCTCGTGCCGTGTGGCGAGGGCCCGCAGGGGGAGCTCCCAGGCCGACCGGTCGAGGAAGTCGGAGATGATCACCACCAGCCCCCGGCGGCGGGCCGTGCCGTGGATGCGACGGAGCCCGTGGGCGAGGTCGGTGGCGCCGTGCGCGTGGCGCGCCCCTTCGACGAGGCGGTGGAGCAGGGCGTGGAGGTGCATGCGTCCCTGCCGGGCGGGGACGATGAACTCGTCGGCCCCGCCGAGCCCGACGGCGCCGACGCGGTTGCCGGTGCGCTGGGTGAGGAAGCCGACGGCGGCGGTGGCGGCGACGGCGAGGTCCCGCTTCTCGCACAATGCGGTGCCGTAGCCCAGGCTGCCCGAGAGGTCGGCCAGCACCCACGTCTCGAGCTCCCGGTCGGCGATGGTGGTGCGCACGTAGGGATCGACCGAGCGGGCGGTGACGTTCCAGTCGATGCGCCGCACGTCGTCGCCGGCCACGTAGGGCCGCGCCTCGCCGGCGTCGGAGCCGTGGCCGGGGACCAGGCCTCGGTAATCGCCCTGGAGCATGCCGTCGAGCTTGCGGGTGACGGCGAGCTCGAGCCGGCGCAACACCTCGCCGGTGGGTCCCACCATGAGGTTGGGCGGGGTGTTGGTGATGCCCCGGAGCGCGGTGTTGCGTCCGGTGTGCCCGCGCAGGTCGGTGCTCATGGGCGATCAGGCATCGGGCCGGGCCCAGCCCCCGGGCACGGTCGACGGTGGGGCCGTGGGTGGGGTCGTGGGCGAGAACGGTGGCGCCCCGGGGGCGGGCTGGCGGACCGGCACCGGAGCGACCGGCACCGATCCGGGACCGGTCGGGCGGGACGCGGTCTGCACCGGCGTGATGCGGGGGGCCGGGATGGTGGAGAGGATGCGGGTGAGGAGTTGCTCCACCGAGAGCCCCTGGGCCAGCGACTCGTAGCTCGGCACGAGGCGATGGCGCATGACGTCCGGCGCGATGTCGAAGACGTCCTGGGGGAGGGCGTAGGGGCGGCCCCGGAGCAGGGCGAGGGCCCGGGCCCCGGCGACCAGGCCGAGGCTGGCCCGGGGGGAGGCGCCGAAGGCGATGAGATCCTCGAGCTCGGGCATCCCGAAGCGGGCGGGCTCCCGGCTGGCCATCACCAGGTTGACGGCGTAGTCGACGACGCCGTGGTCGACGTAGACCGACGTGGCCGCCCGCTGCAGCTTGGTGAGCTCGTCCATGTCGAGCACGCGGTGGGGGACGGGGGGCGACACGCCCATCCGGTGCACGATCTCGAGCTCCTCGACCTGGCTCGGGTAGCCGAGGACGATCTTCATGAGGAAGCGGTCCCGCTGGGCCTCGGGGAGCGGGTACACGCCCTCCTGCTCGATCGGGTTCTGCGTGGCCAGCACCAGGAAGGGCGACGGGGCGGCGAAGGTCTGACCGGCGATCGACACCTGATGCTCGGCCATGACCTCGAGGAGGGCCGACTGGACCTTGGCCGGGGCCCGGTTGATCTCGTCGGCGAGCACGAAGTTGGCGAACACCGGCCCGAGCTCGATGTCGAAGCGCTCCGTCGACCCGCGGTAGATCCGGGTGCCGACGATGTCGGCGGGGAGGAGGTCCGGCGTGAACTGGATGCGGACGAAGGTGCCGCCGAACACGGTGGCCATCGTCTCGACCGCCAGGGTCTTGGCCAGCCCCGGGACACCTTCGAGGAGGCAGTGGCCGCCGGCGAGGAGCGAGACGAGCATCCGCTCGATGGCACGGTCCTGGCCCACGATGACCTTCTTGACCTCCATCAGGGCCGCTTCGAGGCGGTGGGCGGCGTCGGCCAGCGAGGCCGCGGTGGCCGGGGTGACGCCGGCCGGGGCCGGGGTGACGCCGGCGGTGGCCGGCGGGGCGGGGTGGGAACCGGGGGCGGGTGGTGTCTCGGCAGGTGGCTGGGCGTCGTCCATGCGGTGGGCGTCCTCGGGAGGGGTCGAAAGCGGCGCGGGGGTCAGGTGACCACCGGCGACCGAAGAGCAGCGTAAAGCTTTCGCCCCTGCTTATGGCGCGCGAGGGATACCGGTCCCGTGTCCGGAGTGCCGTCGCCTTCCGCCGCTAGCGTCGCGCCCATGCGTCTCCTGGTCGTCGACGACGAGACCGATCTCGTCGAAGCCCTGGCGCGGGGCCTTCGCCGCGAGGGCTATGCGGTCGACACGGCCACGTCGGGGACGGAGGCGCTCGACAAGGTGGCGATCACGGCCTATGACCTCGTGTGCCTCGACATCACGATGGCCGGGGTCGACGGGCGCCAGGTGTGCCGGCAGATCCGCGGCGGGGCCTTCGCCGGTGACGTTGCACCCCGGATCATCTTCCTCACCGCCCGGGACGCCATCGAGGATCGCGTGGCCGGGCTCGACGAAGGGGCCGACGACTACCTCGTCAAGCCCTTCGCCTTCGCCGAGCTGGCGGCCAGGGTCCGCACCCTGCTCCGACGCGACACCTCGGCCACCGACGCCGTCCTGCGGGTGGCCGACGTCGAGCTCGACGCCGCCCGCCACCTCGCCACGCGCAACGGGCGGGTGCTCGACCTGACGGCCAAGGAGTTCGCCCTGCTCCGCTACTTCATGACCAACGCCGGCCGGGTGCTCTCGCAGGAGACCCTGCTCGAACACGTGTGGGACGAGCACGCCGATCCGTTCACCAACACCGTGCGGGTCACGGTCGGCACCCTCCGCAAGAAGCTGTCCGTGGAGAACGAGGCCCAGCTGATCGAGACGATCATCGGCAGCGGCTACCGCATGATCGACGACCGCCCCGTCCCGCCGGCATCGGTGCCGACATGAGCGCCACGACGGCGGACGGCGCCCGCATTCGCCGAGCCGAGCACGCGGCCGGGCGGATGCCGTCGTGGATGGGGTCGATCCGGTTCCGGCTCGCCGTCGTGTACTCGAGCGTCCTGTTCGGATTGGCCGCGATCGTGGTGTCGATCATCTACCTGGCCCTGGCCACCCAGCTCAACAACGAGGTCATGTACCGCGAGTACCCGGTCACGCGGCTCACCCAATCGGCGTCGGGCGCCATCGTCATCGAGCAGCAGCAGGTGCGCGAGGAGTTCCGGACCTTCGAGCACGACGTCAACGCCGCCGCCCTCACCACTCTGCGACGCTTCTCCTTCAGCGCCCTCCTCGCCCTCTTCCTCTGCAGCCTCGGCGTGGGGTGGGTGGTGGCCGGCCGGGCCCTCGCGCCCATCGAGCAGATCACCGCGGTCGCCGAGGAGATCACGGCCACGGATCTCTCGCGTCGCATCGAGCTGGGCGGGCCCCACGACGAGCTCCGTCACCTGGCCGACACCTTCGACGCCATGCTGGGGCGCATCGACGGCGCCTTCGAGGAGCAGCGCGCCTTCATCCACGAGGCGTCCCACGAGCTGCGCAACCCGTTGGCGGTGATCCGCACGACGGTGGACGTCACCCTCGCCGATCCGGCCGCCGACGACGCCGAGCTCCGCCAGGCCATGACCGTCGTCCAGCGGTCCTCGGAGCGGATGTCCCGACTCGTGGACGACCTGTTGATGTACGCCCGGCAGGGGACGACGGCGCGGGAGATGGCGCCGCTCGATCTCGGGGTGCTCGTCCGCGACGGGGCCGAGGAGTTCCGGGTGCCGGCCGAGGCGAAGGGACTCGCCCTGCAGATCGACAGCCCGCCCGGCGCCGAGGTGGTGGGCGACCCGGTCGCCCTCCGCCAGGCGCTGGCCAACCTCCTGGCCAACGCCGTGCGGCTCGCCCCCGGCGGGACCACGCTGACCGTGCGGAGCGGGACCGAGGGGCCGTGGGCCTGGATGGCGGTCGCCGATCAGGGCCCGGGCATCGCCCTCGAGGACCACGAGCGGGTCTTCCAGCGGTTCTACCGGGGCGACGGGCCAGCCGCCAACGGCCAGGTCCGCAGCGGCCTGGGCCTCACGATCGTCCGGCAGATCGCCGAGGCGCACGGCGGGGAGGTCAAGCTGGTGAGCGCACCGGGCGAGGGCGCCACCTTCGCCATGTGGGTGCCGCGGGTGCCCGTGGCGGACGCCACACCGGCCTCGCCGGTCGCTTCACCTGCGCTTTAGCTGCGCTCCGGTAGCTTGCCCGTATGAGCGATCCCTGGCAGCCGAGCGGTTGGTCCCACGAGCCGCCGACCGCCCCTCCCTTCGCCACGCCCCCGGCGGGAACGCCCGCCTACGGCGGCTCCCTCCCTCCCACCCCGCCCCGTTCCCCTTGGGGAGCAGGGGCACCGCCCACGCCCCCGACCCCGCCTCCCTCCTCTCCTCCCGCCCGACGCGGGGTCGGCGGGCGTGTGGCCATCGCCGTGCTGTCGGCGACCAGTCTCGTTGGTGTGGGCTGGATCGCCCACGATCTGTCGTCCCCCGCCGCCACCACCACGCCGGTGTCGGCGGCCAACAGCAACAACAGCACCACCGCCATCCCGGCGCAGCAGCCCGGGGTCCAGACGCCGGTGATCAACGTCACGGGCGACGAGCCGGCCGAGGCCGTCGCCCAGGCCCTCTCGCCGGCGGTGGTGCAGATCGAGAACGACGAGGGCCTCGGGTCCGGTGTGGTCTACGACCAGGGCGGGTTGGTCATGACCAACGCCCACGTCGTGGGCACGAGCACCACGGTGACCGTCCGGTTCTCCGACGGCAACCAGACCGACGGCACCGTCGTCGGCAGCGATCCGTCCTCGGACATCGCGGTCGTGAAGATCGAGTCGATGGACCACGTGAAGGTCGCCCGCCTGTCGGCGGAACCGGCGAAGGTCGGGCAGATGGCCATCGCCCTCGGCAGCCCCTTCGGCCTGTCCCAGAGCGTGACCGCCGGCATCGTCAGCGCGGTCGACCGGCCGGTCACCGACCAGCAGACGCGGGGGGCCAGCTCCCGGTCCGCCATCGCCATCAACATGATCCAGACCGACGCGCCCATCAACCCCGGCAACTCCGGCGGCGCCCTGGCCAACCGCAACGGCGAGGTCATCGGCGTCAACACCGCGATCTTCAGCCAGACCGGCGAGAACAACGGCATCGGCTTCGCCATCCCGATCCAGACGGCCAAGAACGTCGCCGACAAGATCGTGAAGGGCGAGTCGCTCGACAAGGGCTACCTCGGGGTCACGGCCAAGACCCCGACGACCGGTGACGCCGGGGCTCAGCTGGTGACCGTCGAGGCCGGCAGCCCGGCCTCCAAGGCAGGGCTGAAGCGGGGCGACATCATCCAGTCCATCGACGGCCAAGCGGTGAAGGGGAGCCTCGAGCTCAACGCCGCGATCGCGGCCCATGCCCCCAACGATGTGATCAACCTGCAGATCCTGCGGGGGAGCGAATCGCTGACCATCGAGGTCACCCTCGGCAAGAAGAGCTGAGGCCTCGGCGGGGTAGGCTCCCGCCCCGATGTCCGCATTCCTGCTGTTCCTGGTCTTCGCCGTCGTCGGCATCGGCGTCGGGGTGTCGATCGGCCTGGTGGCCGCCCGTCGCCGTTCCCGGGGGACGATCCCGCTCGAACCCCCGCCCGAGCGCCCCCGGATCTCCGACGAGATCCGTGAGGACGTGGAGCGCCGTCGGGCCGAGTTCCTCGACCGGCTCGATCGCGAGATCGCCGAGGCCCAGAGCGAAGGCGCGGCGGTCTCGGCCGAGGACCTCGTCAACCGCACCAAGGCCGGTCCATCCGGCGACGCGACAGCGGTGGAGGCGCCCGAGGCCGAGGTGGCCGAGGAGGAGCTGGTCGAGGCCGAGACGCTGGTGCCGGTGGTCGAGGCACCTGTCCGGCCCCGGTTCCGCGATCGGCTCACGAAGGCCCGCGAGAAGCTCTCGGGCGCGTTCGGCGCCCTTCGCCGGGCCAAGATCGACGACGACACCTGGGAGGAGCTCGAGTACGCGCTGATCGGCGCCGACGTCGGGCTCGAGGCCACCGGTGAGCTCCTCGACCACTTGCGCGAGCGCGTCGCCGCCGAAGGCCTCACCGATGGCGAGCAGCTCCTCGAGGCACTCAAAGTGGAGATGAAGGCCCGGTTGGCCCGCTCCTCGGGGAACATCGACCTCGCCTATGCCGCCACCGCCCCTACCGTCTGGCTCTTCGTCGGGGTCAACGGCGTGGGCAAGACCACCACCATCGGCAAGGTGGGCAAGCGCGAGGTCGAGGCCGGTCGTCGGGTGGTGATGGCGGCCGGGGACACGTTCCGGGCCGCGGCGGCCGAGCAGCTCGAGACCTGGGCCGAGCGGGTCGGGGCCGACTGCGTGCGGGGGACCGAAGGGGGCGATCCGAGCGCGGTCATCTACGACGCCATCGAGTCGGCGGCGGCGAAGGGGGCCGATCTCGTGCTGGCCGACACGGCCGGTCGGCTCCACACCAAGGTGAACCTGATGGAGGAGCTGGGCAAGGTCCGCCGCGTGGCCGACAAGGGAGCGGGGACGGTCACCGAGGTGCTGCTCGTCCTCGATGCGACGGTCGGCCAGAACGGGCTCCAGCAGGCCCGGCAGTTCACCGAGGCGGTCGAGCTCACCGGGGTGGTGCTCACCAAGCTCGACGGCTCCGCCAAGGGCGGGATCGTCTTCGCGATCCAGAACCAGCTCGGCATCCCGGTCAAGCTGGTCGGGCTGGGCGAGACGGCCGATGATCTGATCCCCTTCGACGCCGACGAGTTCGTCGACGCCCTCTTCGCCACCTGATCACGCCGGTTCCAGCCGGGGACGTGCCCCTCAGCTGTTCGGCTTCGGGCAGGGCTGGTCGGGCCCGCGTTCGCCGACCCTCCGCCACACCGCACCCACCTCGTTGCTCCACTCCACGGTGTAGCCGAGGGCTGGGAGAGCCGAGACGGGACTGTCGGACGGCTCCCCGCGGTCGGTCGTGTCGACCACCACGTAGTCGGGCCGGAACCGGTTCAGCCCGATGAGGCCGACGGTGCAGATCAACGGCGTCGGGAGGGAGTAGATGCGCTCCCGTCTGGCCAGATGCGCGACGAGCGTCTCCGACGCCGCCACCTCCACTCCGTCGGGGGTGTGGGCGATGACCGCATCGAGGGCGGTGCGGTCGCGCGCGGAGAAGATGCCGCGGAACGTGGCTGACGCATCCGGATCGCCGAGCGGGGGTCCGATGGAGATGAACACGGTTGCCGCGATGGCGATCGCCGCCGTCCGGATCACGCGGGACGGGGCGCCCGGACGCTGGAGCACCCCTCGGAGGGCGTGGAGCGCTCCCCAGACAAGGAACGGAAGGGCCGGCGCGTAGTACTGGAAGTTGATCGACCGCACCGGCTCGCTGTCGGCGAGGAGGTTCACGACCATGAGGCCGAGACCGGGCCAGGACCGGCGCCAGCCGGCCAGCGGGAGGAACAGCATGGGTGCGAGGATGCCGACGTAGGCGCCGATCGCCCAGCCGTCGGTGAGGCGCTGGAAGACCAGTCCGAGGTGGGACGGCAGACCCGTGATCATCGCCCCAGGTGTCTGGCCGAAGGATCCGTAGCGGAGGGCGTAGGTGTAGCCGGGCCCGAAGAGCCTGGTGCCCAGGGCGACGTAGCCGACCGGGATCGAGGCCGCGACGGCGAAGAGCACCAGCAGGTCCCTGCGTCGGTGCTGCACCGCGCCGGCCAGGATGACGAGGGCGCCGAGCAGCGCCACGTCCTCGCGCAGGAGCACGAGGACCAGCTCGGCGGCGACGATGGTCCCGAGGCCGGCCGAGCGTTCGACCAGGAGGCAGAGCTGGAGCAGGACGGGCACGGCGGCGACGGAGGGATGGAAGTCGAACAGCGTCGCGAACCACAGCGTCGCCGACGTCGCATACCACACCACCGCCAACTCCCCTCCGAGGCGGCCGGCGAGCCGGTCGCCGAGCCGGAAGGCGGGGAGCACCCCCCACCCGACCACGGCGGCCTGGCCCACGAGGACGAGGACGGTGGAACCGGGGAGCAGCATCACCACGCCGAGCGGGATGAGCACCGGTGACAGGTGATCGGCGAGCACGTGGTAGCCGCCGAGGCTTCCGTTCCAGCGGCCGTGAGCGATCTGCCAGCTGTTGTGGATGTAGAAGCCGAGGTCGAAGCCCCCGCTGAGGTACAGACGATGGCGGGTCACCGAGAGGAGCGCCAAGACGACGGCCATCCCGAGCGCGGTGCCGCGGACCCAGCGAGCCTCGGCCGGACGCGTCCAGGCCTCATCTCCGGTCGGGGCGGTGGCGATCCGCGGCATGAGCGCCGGAGTCTAGGTTGTCGTTCCTCGGGGAAGGCGAGCGGCTACCATCCTCGAACCTCCTCGCAAGGTCCGCACGCCTTTGGTCCCGTTCAACGATCTGCGTCGTCACCATGCCTCGCTCGCGACGGAGGTCGAAGAGGCCGTGCTGCGTGTCGTGCGATCCGGCTTCTACGTCCTCGGCCCCGAGACCGAGCGGTTCGAGGCGGAGTTCGGTGCGTTCTGCGGAGCAGGCGCCGGTGCCGTCGGCGTCGCCTCCGGAACGGACGCGCTCGAGATCGCGCTCCGGGCCGTCGGGGTCTCCGCCGGCGCGGAGGTGATCACGGTTCCCAACGCCGGTGGGTACACCACCGGGGCGGTGCTGGCGATCGGCGCGACCCCGGTGCTCGTCGACGTCGATGCACGCTCGCTGCTGATCGACCCCGAGCGGTGCGCCGCCGCAGTCACGTCTCGCACGGCGGCGATCGTGGTCACCCACCTCTACGGCTCTCCGGCATCGGTGCGATCGCTGCGGGAGTGGCTCCCGCCCGGCCTCCCGGTCGTCGAAGACGCCGCCCAGGCGCACGGCGCGGTCGCCGATGGACAGCGCGTCGGGGTCCTGGGTGACGCCGCCGCCTTCAGCTTCTACCCGACCAAGAACCTCGGCGCGATCGGCGACGGTGGTGCGGTGGTGAGTCGCGACCGGGCGATCCTGGACAGGGCGAGGATGCTCCGCCAATACGGGTGGAGCGAGCGCTATGTGGCGTCGGTCGGCGGTGGTCGCAACAGCCGGCTCGACGAGATCCAGGCCGCCGTGCTCCGGGTGAAGCTCCCGCACCTCACGACGTGGAACGACGCCCGTCGAGCGATCGCGAGGCGGTTTCTCGACGCGGTGTCGGACCGCGTCGAGTTCGTCACTCGGGCGGACGCGTCCAACGTCGTCCATCTCTGCGTCGCCCGTCATCCCGAGCGCGACGCGCTCCGCGATCGGCTCTCGGCGCTGGGCGTGGGGACCGCCGTGCACTTCCCGGTGCCCGACCACGCACAGACCGCCTTCGCCGGACGCGTGCGGGTGCCCGAACCCACGCCGTGCGCCGATCGGGCCTGCGCGGAGGTGCTGAGCCTTCCGTGCTTCCCCGAGTTGACCGAAGCCGAGCTCGAGTCCGCCATCTCGACGGTGCGGGAGGCGTGGTGACCGAGGTCGTGCACAGTCTCGTGGTGCCGGTGTACCGGAACGAGGAGACCATCCCCGAGCTCCTCGACGCCATCGAGGAGATCCGAGGTGCGCTCGACGGCGAGCTCGAGGCCGTCTTCGTGGTGGACGGCAGCCCGGACAACTGCGAGGCGCTCCTCCGGAGTCAGCTTCCCGATCAGCGGTACCCGTCGCTGCTCATCGTCCTCTCGCGCAACTTCGGCTCGTTCGCCGCGATCCGGAGCGGGCTCGAGGCCGCCCGCGGACGCTTCTTCGCCGTCATGGCGGCCGACCTGCAGGAGCCCCCGGACCTCGTCGTCAGGTTCTTCGAGCTCCTCGCCGCCGATGAAGCCGATGTGGTCGTCGGGGAACGCCGGGAGCGCGCCGATCCAATGGCCTCGAAGCTCGGGTCGTCGTTGTTCTGGCGCTTCTACTGCCGGTTCATCCAGCCGGAGATGCCGGCGGGCGGCATCGACGTCTTCGGCTGCTCAGCGGTGGTTCGTGACGCCCTGGTCAGCATGCGGGAGTCCAACAGCTCGCTCGTCGGGCTCCTGGTGTGGTCGGGCTATCGACGCGAGGGCGTTCCCTACGACCGTTTGCCGCGCGCGGTGGGCACGAGCGGATGGACGTTCCGGAAGAAGGTGCGGTACATGTTCGACAGCGCCTTCTCCTTCACGGACCTCCCGATTCGGATGTTGCTCGCCATCGGCGTCGTCGGCGTCGTCTTGTCGACCGCGATCGGTGTCGGTGTGTTCGGCGCCTGGTTGTTGGGCCGCATCGACGTGCCTGGGTACACGCCGCTGATGCTGGTGGTCCTGTTCGTCGGCGCGCTGACGGTGTTCGGTCTCGGGGTGATCGGCTCGTACGTCTGGCGGGCGTACGAGAACACCAAGCAGCGTCCGCTCAGCCTGGTGCGCAGCGCCGATCGTTACGGAGGTTGACCGCAACAATGGCCGGTGACGACCCGTTCATCCACCACCTGGCGCTGTGCGAGACCGATCAGATCGGACCTCGATCGCGCGTGTGGGCCTTCGCCCACCTCCTCCCCGGCGCACGGGTCGGGGCCGACTGCAACATCTGCGACGGGGTGTTCGTCGAGGGAGACGTGACGATCGGGGATCGCGTCACGGTGAAGTCCGGGGTCCAGCTGTGGGATGGCGTCCGCTTGGCCGACGACGTCTTCGTCGGCCCCAACGCCACCTTCACCAACGACCGCTTCCCTCGGTCGGGCCAGCACCTGGACAGCTACCCAACCACCCTCGTGGAGAAGGGAGCGTCGCTGGGCGCGAACTGCACGGTGCTGCCCGGCCTGCGCATCGGTCGTTACGCCATGGTCGGGGCCGGCGCAGTGGTCACGAAGGACGTACCACCGAACGCCATCGTCGTCGGCAACCCGGCCAGGATCGTGGGCTACGTGGGGGCGGCCCATGCGTCGGTCGGAGCCACCGACGCCTCGGTCGCCGCCGAAGCCACGGAAGCGCACGGCGAAGCCGTCGCAAGCGGCGATCTGGGCGTCGGCTCGGTGCGGGTGATCGAGCTGCCGTCGTTCGAGGACATGCGGGGATCGCTGACGGTGGCCGACCTGGGCACCCACGTGCCGTTCCCGGTCCGTCGCTTCTTCCTCGTGTACGGCGTTCCCGGGCGCGAGGTCCGGGGAGAGCACGCCCACCGCACCTGTCACCAGTTCCTCGTGTGCCTGCACGGTTCGGTCCACCTGCTCGTCGACGATGGCACCCAGCGGGCCGATGTCGAGCTCTCCTCGCCGTCGATCGGCGTGTACGTTCCCCCGCTGGTGTGGGGATCGCAGTTCAACTACAGCCCCGACGCCGTGCTCGGGGTGTTCGCCTCCCACCCCTACGACAACGATGACTACCTGCGGACCTACGAGGAGTTCATCGCCGCCCTCGAGGGCTGAACGGGGGACGCGGTTCGCTCGGACGGCACGAACCGTCGTCCGAAGGGTGCGTCTCGGCGGCTAGGATCCGGCTCCGCCCGCGGCTGCAGGCCTCGGCCGGTTCGACGGCTCGTCCGCCGGGCCGCGCGGCGGAGCGGCTCGCCGAGATCGCGCGTCGACGACGTCATCTCGCCGGCGCAGCCTGCCGGTGCCATGACCCAACCGCTGCCCGTCCCTCGAAGGAGTGCCATGGTCCGTCTGCTGCTCGCCCCGTTCCGCATCGCTCTCCAACTGCTGCGGGGAGGCTTTCGGGCCGGCTATGTGGTGGCGCGCGTCCCCGTGCGAACCACGGGACGGATCGTCCGCGTGGCTGGCGCGGCCAGCACGGTCGCCTTCCTGATCGGCGTCGCCGTCGGTGTCCTGCTGACCCCGGTCCCCGGGGCCCGGGCCCGGGCCGCCCTGCTGCGGCGGGTGGGCCGGGGAGCGGCGGCGCCCGCAGCGACGGCCGACGACACGCACACCGGCTGACCGCGAGTCGGCGGGGCCCACGGCCACGGACGCGCCCCCGGCCGGCCTCGCTGGCGCTCAACTTGGGCCCTGCTGCTGCCGACAGGTCACCATGGTGCGCACGTCGGGATGGGGGTGGTGATGAGGATCGGGATCGTGATCGTGGCCTACAACGCGGCCGGCACCCTCCACAAGGTCCTCGACCGCATCCCGGAGCCGTTCCGTCCCCGGATCGAGCGGATCCTCATCTCCGATGACGCCAGCACCGACGCCACCTACCTCGTCGGCCTCGGCTACGGCGCCCTCGAGACCGGGCTGCCCATCACCGTGCTGCGACAGGAGCGGAACCTCGGCTACGGCGGCAACCAGAAGGTGGGGTACCGGTGGGCGATCGAGCACGGCCTCGATGTCGTGGTCCTGCTCCACGGCGACGGGCAGTACGCGCCCGAGTTGCTGTCGGAGATGGTCGCCCCGATCGAGCGGGGCGAGGCCGATGCCGTCTTCGGTTCCCGCATGATGCACCGGGAGGACGCCCGGCGCGGCGGAATGCCGCTCTACAAGTACGTCGGGAACCGCATCCTCACCGCGTACGAGAACAAGGTGATGGGCTCCCACCTCACGGAATGGCACTCGGGATACCGCGCCTACAGCGTCGACGCGCTCGCCCGCCTCCCCCTCGACCGCAACAGCGACGGGTTCGACTTCGACACCCAGGTGATCGTGCAGTTGATGGAGGCCGACTGTCGGATCGTGGAGATCCCGATCCCGACCTTCTACGGCGACGAGATCTCCCACGTCAACGGCCTTCGCTACGCCTTCGACATCTGCTCGTACGTGACCCGCTACCGGCTGCAGAAGATGGGCTTCGGGCGCGGCGACCTGACCTTCGCCACGAAGCGCTACGAGGAGAAGATCGGCCCGGAGTCGTCGCATTCCATCGTCGTCGACCTCATCGGGCAACGGACGCCGCGTCGTGTGCTCGACATCGGGTGTGGTGACGGCTGGATCGCCACACGACTCAAGCTCAAGGGCCACGAGGTGACCGGCGTCGACATCGAAGAACCCGTCGAGCTCGGCACGGCGATGGACCGCTTCGTCAAGGCCGATCTCGACGACGGTCTCCCGATGGACGTCGGAGGCGGGTATGACATCGTCGTCGCCGCCGACGTCTTCGAGCACCTCCGTGACCCGATGTCGTTGCTGGCCGAGATCCGTGAGGCACTCACCACCGACGGCACCCTCGTGGCGTCGGTCCCGAACGTCGCCCACTGGTACCCGAGGCTGAAGTTCGGATCGGGGCGCTTCGACTACGACCGGCGGGGCATCCTCGACCAGGACCACCTCCGGTTCTTCACCCGCCGCTCGTTCACCCGTCTCGCCGCCGAGGCGGGGTTCCGCCTCGTGTCGGTCCGGCCCACCGGCCTCCCGGTCGAGGTCGTGGACCGGGGCGGGGACACGCCACAACCGGGCCAGCGGCCCCGGACGAGCACGCCGCGCAAGGTGCTGCGTGCCCTCGACCGGGCGACGCTGGCCGTCGCGCCCAACCTCTTCGCCTACCAGTGGGTGTTCGAGCTGCAGCGCCGGTGAAGCGGCGGCCGGCGGGGCGGTAGAGTCGCCAGTCCATGTTCGACGCACTCTCCGACCGCTTCGAAGGCATCTTCACCAAGCTGCGCGGCAAAGGCCGCCTGACCGAGGCCGACATCGACGAGGCCATGCGGGAGATCCGCCTGGCCCTGCTCGAGGCCGACGTCAACGTCCGGGTGGTCAAGGACTTCATCGGCCGGGTCAAGGCCGACCTCGTCGACCAGGACCTCAACAAGGCCCTCCGGCCCGACCAGCAGGTCATCAAGGCGGTCCACACCGAGCTGGTCAACACCCTCGGTGGCGAGACCCTGCGGATCACCTACGCGCCCAAGCCCCCCACCGTGGTGCTCATGGCCGGCCTCCAGGGCTCGGGCAAGACCACCACCTCGGCCAAGCTGGCCCGCTGGTTCAAGAGCCAGGGCCGCAACCCCATGCTGGTGGGCGCCGACCTCCAGCGCCCGGCCGCGGTGGAGCAGCTGCGCACGCTGGGCAACCAGGTGCAGGTCCCGGTCTTCAGCGAGCCCACCGACCCGGTCACCGTGTGCGCCAACGCCCTCGCCGAGGCCAAGCGCCTCGGTCGCGACATCGTCATCCTCGACACCGCCGGCCGTCTGGCCATCGACGCCGAGCTGATGGCGCAGGTCCGCGAGATCAGCGAGGTCACCAAGCCGCACTACACGTTCCTCGTCATCGACTCGATGACGGGCCAGGACGCCGTCACCACCGCCGAGGCCTTCCACGAGACGCTGGCCCTCGACGCCGTGATCCTCACCAAGCTCGACGGCGACGCCCGGGGCGGCGCCGCCCTCTCGGTGAAGGAGGTGGTGGGCCGGCCCATCGCCTTCGCCTCCACCGGCGAGAAGCTGAAGGACTTCGACCTCTTCCACCCCGATCGGCTCGCCGGCCGCATCCTCGGGATGGGCGACGTCCTCACCCTCATCGAGAAGGCCGAGGAGGTCTTCGAGAAGGACAAGGCCGAGGAAGCGGCGTCGAAGCTCCTCGAGGGCCAGTTCACCCTCGAGGACTTCCTCGAGCAGATGCGCCAGGTCCGCAAGATGGGGAGCATGGGCAGCCTGCTCAAGATGATGCCGGGGGTGTCCAAGGAGATGCGCGACGTCGAGATCGACGATCGCGACATCAACCGCATCGAGGCCATCATCCTGTCGATGACCCCGGCGGAGCGCCAGCGCCCGGACATCATCGACAAGTCGCGCCGGGCCCGCATCGCCAACGGGTGCGGGATGGATCCGGCCGACGTCGACGCCCTCGTGAAGCAGTTCAGCGAGATGCAGCGGCTGATGAAGCGCATGGGCGGGTTCGGCTCGAAGAAGATCAAGCCGGCCCGGGGCGCCAAGGGCAAGGGCAAGAAGGGCCCGGGCGGGGGCCGGCCGGGCGGCGGCCGCACCACGGCCAAGGGCCCGAGGATGCCCCAGCTACCCCCCGATCTCGCCGGCGGTCTGGCCCTGCCCGGGCTCGAGGAGGGTGGGCTCCCCGGATTCCCACCGCAGTAGCCGGGGCGCGCGCTTGCCCCGGCGGGGGCGGAGCGGGCAGGCTATCGGGTCCCCGTCCTCCGCCGACCGGGGCCGACCGGCGCTCTGCCGGCCAGATCGCAAGGAGAACAGCACCGTGGTCAAGCTCCGCCTGAAGCGGATGGGCAAGACGAAGCAACCCACCTACCGCGTGGTCGCCGCCGACGCGCGCTCGCCTCGTGACGGCGCCTTCATCGAGACGCTCGGGCACTACAACCCCCGCACCGAACCGTCCACCATCGTCATCGACAACGACAAGGCCGTGGCCTGGCTCCAGAAGGGGGCCCAGCCCACCGACACCGTGCAGCGCCTGCTCGTGATCTCCGGTGCGTGGGAGCAGTTCCAGGCGACCAAGGGCAAGGCCAAGGCGTCGTGACCGACGCCGACGCTGCTGCCGATGTCGCCGATGGCGACGAGCTCGATGGCGACGACGAGGAGCGCGCCGCCGGCGACGTGGCCGTCACGGCCCGCAACGTGCTCGACTTCCTCGTGAAGAGCCTGGTCGAGGATCCGTCCGCCGTCATGGTCGAGGTGGACGACCGGGGCCGGCGCCCCGTGCTCAACGTGCACGTCGGCCCGGGCGACATGGGTCGGATCATCGGCCGCCGGGGCCACATCGCCCAGTCGATCCGTCGGGTCACGCGCGCTGCCGCGGTGAAGGACGACGTCGAGATCGACATCGAGTTCATCGACTGACGGCACGGTGCCTTCCACCCCCCGTCTCCTCGAGGTGGGCCGGGTGAGCCGGGCCCACGGCCTCCGCGGCGAGGTCCTGGTCTCGCTCACGACCAACGTCGAGGGCCGGGTCGACCCCGGCGCGGTGCTCCGCGTCGGCGACCGCGAGCTGACCGTGGCCGCGTCGCGCCCGCATCAGGGGAAGTGGATCGTGCAGTTCGAGGGCATCGCCGACCGGTCGGCGGCCGAGGCCCTGCACCAGCAGGCCGTCTACGGCGAGCCGGTCGAGGACCTCGACGCCCTGTGGGTCCACGACCTCATCGGGGCCGAGGTCGTCGATGTCGCCGGGAACCCGCACGGTCGCGTGGTGGCCGTGATCGACAATCCGGCCAGCGACCTGCTGGAGCTGGCCTCGGGTCGGCTCGTGCCCCTCACCTTCGTGGTGGAGCACCAGGCCGGCCGCATCGTCGTCGACCCGCCCCGCGGGCTCCTCGACGACGATGCCGACGGGTGAGGCGCCCGTGCGGATCGACGTCATCACCATCTTCCCGGCCATGATCGAGCAGTTCGGCGGGCAGAGCCTCATCGGCAAGGCCCGGGAGCGGGGCCTGCTCGACCTGCGCGTGCACGACCTCCGCTCGGTCACCGTCGATCCGCACCGGTCGGTCGACGACACACCGTTCGGGGGCGGCGCCGGCATGGTGCTCATGCCCGAGCCCGTGTTCGCCACGGTCGAGGCCGTCGACCCGCCCCGCCCGCTGCTCGGGCTGGGTCCGTCGGGCCGGCCGCTCGACCAGGCCTTCGCCCGGGAGCTGAGCGGGCTCGACGGGTTCACCCTCGTGTGCGGCCGCTACGAGGGGATCGACCACCGGGTCCGCGCCCACCTCCTCGACGGTGAGGTCTCGATCGGCGACTACGTCCTCGCCGGGGGCGAGGTGGCGGCCATGGTCGTCCTCGAGACCGTCGGCCGGCTGGTGCCGGGCGTGATGGGGAACGCCTCGTCGGCGGAGGAGGAGTCCTTCAGCGACGGCCTGCTCGAGTACCCGCACTACACACGACCGGCGTCCTTCCGGGGCTGGGACGTGCCCGAGGTGCTCCGGTCCGGCGACCACGCCCGGATCGCGGCCTGGCGCCGGGCCCAGGCCCTCCATCGCACGGTGGCGCTGCGGCCCGACCTCATCGCCGCCCGTGGCGGCCTGACCGACGCCGACCGCCGGCTCATGGCCGAGCACCCGCCGGTCGACTGAGCGGCTTTGTCCCGCCCGAGGGCAAGGGCCTATCCTCATCTTTCCCCCATACCCCACCTGAGGTTCCCTCCCATGAACTCCGCCATCGACATCGTTGACGAGCGCAGCGTCCGGGACGACATCCCCGAATTCGCGCCGGGCGACACGGTCAAGGTCCACGTGCGCGTGGTCGAGGGCAACCGCCAGCGGGTGCAGGTGTTCCAGGGGGCGGTGATCCGCCGTCAGGGGTCGGGGATCCGCGAGACCTTCACGGTGCGCAAGGTGAGCTTCGGCGTGGGCGTCGAGCGCACCTTCCCGCTCCACACGCCGATCGTGGCCAAGATCGAGCTCGTCACCCGAGGCGATGTCCGCCGGGCGAAGCTCTACTACCTGCGCGACCGCGTCGGGAAGGCGGCCAAGATCAAGGAGAAGCGCGACTGACCCGTCGCCACCTCGATCTGGGTGCAGCAGGGGAGGAGCAGGCCGCCGGCTGGTACGAAGCCCGCGGCTTCGAGGTCGTGGCCCGCAACTGGCGGTGCCCCGACGGTGAGCTGGACCTCGTCCTGCGCCGGGCCCGACTGCTCGTGATCTGCGAGGTCAAGACCCGGTCCACCGACGCCTTCGGGTCGCCGGCACTCGCCGTCGGTCGGGCCAAGCAGCAGCGCATCCGCCGGCTGGCGGTGGCGTTCCTGCGGGCCCACCAGTTGCGGGGCTACGACCTGCGCTTCGACGTGGCCGCCGTGCTCCCGACGGGGGTCGAGGTGTACGAGGCGGCGTTCTAGCGGTCTCAGCGGGTGCGGTCGGCGGGGTCGAGGTGCCCCACGTCGGACAGGCGGACGAGGCTGTAGGCCGACGCCCCGCCGACCTCGATCGGGTGGAGCTCGCTCAGCGAGGCGTGGAGCGTGACGAACCGCTCCCACTCCCACGGCACCGGAGGGATGCCGAGGAGGTGGCCGATCACCGTGGCGTTGGTGCCGGCGTGCGCCACGACGACGATGCGGCGGGTGGGCTCGGGGAAGCGCCACTGGGGTGGCTCCGGGGTGACGCGAGCGGCGCCCCGCCGATCGAGGAAGCCCTCGACCCCCTCGGTGACCCGGGCGTGGAAGGCCCGGAAGGACTCGCCGCCGGGCAGGCCCTCCCACAGTTCGTCGAGGGCGCGGTGGCGGGCGGTGCGGAACATCTCCTCGACCTCCTCCGCCGGGGAGCCGTCCCACCACTCGGGCCCGGCGATCTCGGCCAGCCAGGGCTCGACGGTGGGGGTGAGGCCGAGCGCCTCGGCGATGGGTGCCGCCGTCTCGATCGCCCGGCGCAACGGCGACACGACGAGCTCGGTGGAGGGCGTGGCGGAGGCGGCGAGGTGGGCGGCGGCAGCCTCGGCCTGGAGACGGCCGAGCTCGGTGAGCGGGGGATCGTTCGAGCTGCGCCCATCCCGGACCCACTCGGGTTGCCCGTGCCGTACGAAGATCAGCTGCACCACGGCAGTGTACGGAGGAGGTCCGACAGCGACCGCACGGGATCGGAGCTACGGGCGGGGTCGCCGGCTGGCCCGACGGTCCCAGCACCCGCGATGCCAGTGGCGACGGTCGTCGGGGCTGGTGCGGGGGACGGCGACGACGTGCCCGGTGCCGGCCGGGATCTCCCGGTTGCACCCGGGGCACAGGTACGCCTTGGTGGCCTCGTACGGTTGGACCCGCCGCACGTCGATGTCGTCGTCGGGCCAGGGCCAGTGCACCGCTACAGCTTCCCGCCGAAGAAGCCCCAGGCCACCAGGGCGGCGACGATCGCCAGCGCCGCCGCGATCATCACGTAGTCGGCCACGCCGGCCTCGTGCTTCTTCTCGGGGTTGAAGCCCACGGCCGCAGGCTACCGGCGGGGCTGGGGCGGCCCTGCACCCGTTGGCTACGGTGCCGCCGTGCGACCAGCAACGGGAGCGAGGCGGACCGGGGCGCGGCAGACGGCGGCCGGCGTCGTGCTCGCGCTGGCCGTCGGCGTCCTGGCCGGCTGCGCAGGGTCGTCGGTGTCCCGCCCGACCGATCCGGCGCTGGCCAAGGGGCAGGACCTCTACAACGCCCGATGCGCGGCCTGCCACGGCCTGCGGGGCGAAGGGGGCACCGGGAAGCGGCTGAACGGCGGCGCCGTGCGGCGGGACCTGCCCGATCCCGCCGCCCACCGGCGGCTCGTGGAGCAAGGCGTGGCGGGCACGGCGATGCCGGCCTGGGCCGGCGTGCTCGAACCGGACGAGATCGACGCCATCGTGCGCTACGAGCGCGAGGTCCTCGACGGGCTCGGCTAGCCCGCCGAGATTGCCCCTCGTCACCGTCGCACCCCGCTGGTACCCTGCGCCTTCTCGCGGCTGCGCCGTCTCGCCCCGTTCCCGGCGCGCCGCCCCGGTCAGGCCTCCTGCCCCGGTCCGCGACGCGCCCGCGTCCCCGGAGGATGGCCATGTTCGCCAGCATCCCCTCGGCGTCCCTGCTCGGCGCCGACGGCTACGCCGTGTCCGTGCAGGTCCACTGCGGCCCCGGCCTGCCCGGCTTCACCATGATCGGGCAGCCCGATGCCGCCTGCCGGGAGGCGCGCGACCGGGTGCGCTCCGCCATGCTCGGCGTGGGGCAGTCGTGGCCGTCCCGCCGCATCACCGTGAACCTGGCGCCCACGGGCCGCCGGAAGGCGGGGTCGAGCCTCGACCTCGCGATGGCCGTCGCGCTGTTGGTGGCGTCGGAGGTGTTCAGCGCCTCGGCGATCGAGGGGTTGGCGTTCGTCGGAGAGCTCGGCCTCGACGGCAGCGTCCGGCCGGTCCCCGGCATCCTGCCCATGGTCGCGGCCATCCGGGCGCCGGAGGTGGTCGTGCCCCGCGCCGCCTACCACGAGGCCTGCCTGCTCGGCCGGGCGAAGATGCGCCCGATCGCCCACCTGCGGGAGCTGATCGAGATCTTCGGGAGCGACGAGGCCAGGGGGAAGCTGGCCGACGGCCCCCCACCACCGCCGTCGGGGTGGCCGCCGGCGCCTCCCCACGACCCGCCGGTCGAGGAACCGGCCCGGGTCGACCTCGCCGACGTGCGGGGGCAGCTCGTCGCCCGCCGCGCGTTGGAGATCGCCGCCGCCGGCGGGCACCACCTCCTCATGATCGGCCCGCCCGGCGCCGGCAAGACCATGCTGGCCCGCCGGCTCCCCACGCTGCTCCCGCCCCTCGACACCGCCACGGCGCTCGACACCACCCGCGTGCACTCCGCCGCCGGGCTGTCGCTCCCGCGCAGCGGGCTGGTCCGTACCCCGCCGTTCCGCGCCCCGCACCACACCGCCAGCGCGGTGGCCGTGGTGGGCGGCGGGGGGAGCTGGTTGCGCCCGGGAGAGATCAGCCTCGCCCACGGCGGCGTCCTCTTCCTCGACGAGCTGGCCGAGTTCGCCCAGGATGTCCTCGAGTCGCTGCGCCAACCCCTGGAGGACGGGTTCGTCTCGGTGGTCCGAGCCCAGTACCGGGTGGTGTTCCCGGCGTCGTTCCTGCTGGTCGGGGCCATGAACCCGTGCCCCTGCGGCGCGGAAGGGGCGCCGGGGAGCTGTCGGTGCGCGCCGGCGGCGTTGGCCCGCTACTCGCGCCGGCTGTCCGCCCCCCTGCTCGACCGGTTCGACCTGTGCCTCGAGGTCGGGCGTCCGGAGCCGGGGCAGCTGCTCGCCGGCACGCCGGGCGAGGGGTCGGCGCTGGTGGCGGCGCGGGTGGCCGCCGCCCGGGCCCGGGCCGAGGGGCGGGGGCTGCGGGCCAACGTCGAGCTCCGGGGCGCGGCGCTCGAGCGCACGGCGCCCCTCGACCCGGCGGCCACGGCCGTGGTCGAAGCCCGCCTGCGGGCCGGGCAGCTCACCGGCCGCGGGCTCGAGCGGATCCGCCGCGTCGCGCTCACCATCGCCGACCTCGAGGGCCACGAGGGGCCGCTCACGGCCGAGCAGGTGGGGGAGGCCCTGGTGCTGCGCACGCCACCGTCGTTCCTCCGGGATCGGGTGGCGTCGTGACCGGCACCGACCTCGCTGGCGACTCCGACGCCGATCTGGCGTGCCTGGTGGCCCTGGCCGGGCTCGAGCAGGTGGGCCCGAGCCGCCTGGCCGGCCTCCTCGAGGGCCGCACCGCGCAGGACGCGTGGGCTGCGGTCTGCCGCGGGTGGGTTCGCCAGCCGGGTGTCACCGCCGCGCTGGGCGCCGCGTGGGCGGCGGCCGCCCGCGCCACGGAGCCGGCGGCGCTCCTCGACGCCCACCGGGCCGCCGGGGTGGCGGTCCTGCGTCCCGACGACCCGCGGCTCGGCGGCGCCTTCGACGACGACCCGCTGCCGCCCCCGGTGCTCTTCGCCCTGGGCGACCCGGGCGTCGTCCGCGGCGCCGCCGCCGCCGTGGTGGGCACGCGCGACTGCACCAGCTACGGGGAGGGTGTCGCCGAGGAGTTGGGCCGGGAGTTGGCGGCCGCCGGCGTGGCCGTCGTGTCGGGGCTGGCCCTCGGGATCGACGGGCGGGCTCATCGGGGTGCCCTCGCCGCCGCCGGCGCACCGCCGATCGGCGTGGTCGGCTCGGGGCTGGACCGGCCCTACCCGCCCCGCCATCGGCGGCTGTGGGACGAGGTGGCCGACGCCGGGCTGCTCCTCAGCGAGCACCCGCTCGGCACGGGCGTCCGGGCGTGGCACTTCCCGGCCCGGAACCGGCTCATCGCCGGGCTGGCCGACGTGGTGGTCGTGGTGGAGTCCCACGAACGGGGCGGTTCTCTGTCCACCGTCACCGAAGCCCTGGCCCGGGGCAAAGACGTGCTGGCCGTGCCCGGCTCGGTTCGCAGCCCGGCCTCGGCCGGCACCAACCGGCTCCTCTACGACGGTTGCGGTATGGCCCGCGGGGCCGACGACGTGCTGTTCCGGCTCGGCCAGGTCCCCGGCGTGCGGGCGTCGCGCCCGGTGCCGGCCGGGCCAGGCGCAGGTCGGCGGGCGGCTCCGGCCGACCCGGACGCGGTCGCAGTGCTCGACGCCGTGGGATGGGAGCCGGCGTCCCTCGAGCAGGTGGTGCACCGCACGGGCCAGCCCATCCCCACGGTGGCGCGCCTGCTGGCCGCCCTCGAGGCGGGCGGGTGGGTGGTCGCCACCGGTGGCTGGTACCAGCGGGCCACCCTCGGCGGTGGGCGGTGAGGCCCGCGGTGGGCCGGCGGTCAGTCGAGCCCGGCGAGCCGGCGGGCGTAGCCCATGGCCGGCCGGGGGTCGTAGCTCCGGAAGGTCTGCAGCTTCTCGGCCTCCACCGAGCCCTCGGCGTGCACGGCCAACACGGCGTGGTACCCGCCGAAGTCGCGGGCCGTCAGGTCCGAGATGAGGTGGAGCATCCGGAGCCGGTCGTTGGCCGGTGCCGCCGCGGCGTAGTACTTCTCGAGCACCGGGCGCACCTCGTCCGAGGCCCAGTCGTCGCCCCCCGGCCCGGTCACGAGCAGACCGCCGCTGCAGTCCTGCACGAGCTCGAGGGCTTGGTGGTAGTTGGTGGCGAAGGTGTACTTGGCCATGTTCGTGGTCATCGGATCGGGGTAGGCGATGCCACGGTCGTCGATGCGGGCCCGGCTGGCCGCCATCTCGGTGAGGGCGCGCACCGTCTCGGCGTACATGATCAGGTGCGTGAGCTTGTCGCGGATGTGGCCGGCCTTGATCACCCCGTTCATCTGGGCGATCTCGCCTGCCGCCCCCACGAGCAGATCCACCAGCGGGAGCTTGTAGCTCACCGCGGTGAAGCGGTGGTACTCCACGAAGGTGAGGGCGAGCTGCCCGGCCTTCTCCGGCTCCCGGGCCATGAACACGTGGCTCCACGGCACGAACACGTCGTCGAACACCGTGAGGGTCTCGAGCATCTTGTGCTTCGACGACAGCGGGAACTCGAACTCGTTGCGGTCGCCGGCCGAGTACGAGGAGATGTACATCTTGAGCCCCGGCGCGTTGGTGGGCACGGCGAAGGCCACGGCATAGTCGGCGTCGGCCTCGCCCATCGCCCGGGTCGGGAACACGATGACGTAGTCGGCGTTGGTCGAGATCGAGGTGTGGCACTTCGCCCCCCGCACCACGATCCCGTCGGCGTTCTGGTCGACGATGTGCACGTAGACGTCGGGATCGTCCTGCTGGTGCGGGGCCTTCGACCGGTCGCCCTTCACGTCGGTCTGGGCCACGGCCACGGCCAGGTCGTTGTCGCGGCAGTGCTGCCAGAAGGCCGTGGCCCGCTCGAGCGCCTCGCCCTCGCACACCCGCAGGAGCGCGAACAGCCCGTCGGAGCCGATCTCCTTGATGAGGGTCACCATGGTGCCGCCGAGGCTGGTGCAGGTCTCGATCAAGCGGCTCCGCTCCAGCAGGTCCTCGGCCGAGCGGGGGACGTGGTAGTAGCGGCTGTACTCCTCGCCCGAGTCGGGGTCGGTCATCACGGCGAGATCGCGGTAGGCGGGGTCCTCCGCCACCCGGTAGTCGATCGCCGCGTGCTCCACGGCCACCCGCAGTTCCGGATCGGCCAGCAGGTCGTCGACCCGCCGGCCCTTGTAGTAGAGCTCCCGGCCGTCGGTGAGGGAGGCGAGGTAGTCGTCGGGGGTTCGCAGAGCCATGGGCGGCAGCGTAACGACCGCCGCCCGGGTGAGCCGGAGAACACGTTCTCGTGGGCGGCGGTCGCTACCGTCTGGGCCCATGGGCGTTCCGGATGCGGCGCCGGCCTGGCGCATCGAGGAGTTCCTGGCCTCCCTCACGGCGTGCGCGCCCAACACCGTCGCCGCCTACCGCCGCGACCTGCAGGCCTTCGCCGACTGGTGCGACCGGCTGCCCCTCGACAGCCCGGGCGCGGTCACCCGCCGCACGCTCCGGCGCTATCTGGCCCACCTCACCACCCGAGGGATGGCGTCGAGCACGATCGCCCGCCGGGCGTCGGCCCTTCGGCGCTACTTCGGGTGGCTCCGCCGCACGGGCCTGGTGACGGCCGACCCTTCGGTGGGCCTGCACGCGCCCACGGGCGGGGGCCGGCTGCCGCGGGTCCTGCACGACGTCGAGGTGTCGACGCTGCTCGACGACCCGGGTCCGACCGTCGCGGGGGATCCGCCCGAGCGCCGGACGCGCGACGACCTGGTCCTCGAGCTGCTCTACGGGAGTGGGCTGCGGGTCAGCGAGGTCTGCACCCTGCGGGTCGAGGATCTCGACCTGGCTGCGGGCACGGTGCGGGTGTGGGGCAAGGGGGGCAAGCAGCGGATCGTCCCGATGAGCGGGCCGGCGTGCCGGGTGGCGGTCGCCCATCTGGCCCACATCGGCGCCGACCCGGGCCAGGCCCTGTTCTGCAACCAGCGGGGCAACCCGCTCACCCCGCGCGACGTCCGCCGCCTGGTCGACCGCCGCGCCGCGGCGCCGACCCATCCCCACGCCCTGCGCCACACCTACGCGACGCACCTGCTCGACGGGGGTGCCGACCTGCGCGTGGTGCAGGAGCTGCTGGGTCACAGCGACCTCGCCACGACGCAGCGGTACACTCACGTCAGCAAGGAGCGCCTGCGCCAGGTGCTCGATGCCACCCACCCTCGGGCCTGAGGCCCGAGCGGGTACGGACCACCTCCCGAAGGGACCTACGTGGACGAACGCGGCGAAGGTCAGATCGAGCGCCTGTGGGGCGAGTACAAGGCCTCGCCCTCGCGGGAGCTGCGGGATCAGCTCATCGTGCACTACTCGCCCCTGGTGAAGTACGTCGCCGGGCGGGTGGCCGTCGGCCTGCCCCAGAACGTGGAGCAGTCCGACCTCGTGAGCTACGGGATCTTCGGGCTCATCGACGCCATCGAGAAGTTCGATCCCGGCCGCGGGTTCAAGTTCGAGACCTACGCCATCGCCCGGATCAAGGGGGCGATCCTCGACGAGCTCCGCAGCATCGACTGGGTGCCGCGGTCGGTCCGGGCCAAGGCCCGGTCGTTGGAGAAGGCCTTCGCCAAGCTCGAAGGCGAGCTGCACCGCAGCCCGTCCGACGAGGAGCTGGCCCAGGAGCTCGGCCTGTCCGACGATCAGCTGCAGCAGACGCTCAACCAGATCTCCTTCGTCGGCCTGGTGGCCCTCGACGAGATGCTCTCCGTCGGCGGCGACCGCGGCGAGTCGATCTCGCTCGGCGACACCATCGCCGACGCCGGCGAGGGGCCGGTGGCGGCCTACGAGGTCGAGGAGATGCGGCACATCCTGGCCGAGGCCATCAACCGGATGGGGGAGCGGGAGAAGATCGTGCTCACCCTCTACTACTACGAGGGCCTGACCCTCGCCGAGATCGGGCAGGTGCTCGGCGTCACCGAGAGTCGGGTCTGCCAGATCCACACCAAGGCCGTGCTCCAGCTGCGGTCGCGCATCCTCGCCTCCGAGCGCGAGCCGGCCTAGCTCGCGGCCGGGGCCGCCCGGCCGAGGCGGTGGGGCGGTGACCGCCCGCCGGGTCGTCGCCGCGGTGGTCATGGCGGTCGGCGTGATCGCGCTTCCGGCCGTCCCGGCCCACGGCTGGGTCCCGCCCACCTCGGCGCCGGTGATCGACCGCTTCCGGCCGCCGTCCTCGCCGTACGGCCCGGGCAACCGGGGCTGGGCCTACGCCTCGGTCCCGGGCTCGCCCGTCGTCGCCGCCGGCGCCGGCGTGGTCACCTTCGCCGGCCCGATCGCCGGGGCGTGGTTCGTCACGGTCGCCCACCCCGACGGCCTGCGGACGAGCTACAGCTACCTGCGCGAGGTTCGGGTCCGCGCCGGCGAGACGGTGGCGACGGGCTCGGTGGTCGGCACCGCCACCGACCACCTCCACTTCGGGGTCCGCGATCCCGACGGGACCTACATCGATCCGGCCCTGCTCCTCTCCGGGCCCGTGGCCGTGGTCGACGGGGCCGTGCTGTTGCCCGACGGAGGCCAGGCCCGAGGGGCCGGCTCGGCCGCGCCCGGCGAGCCTGGCGAGCCTGGCGAGCCTGGCGCACCCCGCCCCGTCGCCTCGGCCCGGGTCGCCCTCCGGGCGTGGGCCTCGCCGCCGGGGTGCGTCCCCGCCGGGTCGGAAGGAGCGGGCGGGCCGGAGGGAACCGGGCCGCCTCCCGATCCGCCGGTGCCACCGGCGGAGGTCGCCTCCGTCGTCGTGCTGGTCGGGGGCCTCGGCTCGACCAGCGAGGTGGCCGGGATCGACCGCGTCGACCTGGCCGGCATCCCGCCCGACCGGATCGTCCGCTTCTCCTACGCCGGCGGGCGGGTGCCCGATCCCACCGACGCTCCCGCGCTCCAGGCCGTGCCCGCGCACCCCTACGCCCCCGGCGACACGTTCGGGCCCGTCGACACCGCCGCCGAACGACTGGCCGACCTGCTCGTGGCCGTGCACGACGCCGAGCCCGGCCGCCCGATCGTGGTGGTGGCCCACAGCCTCGGTGGTGTGGTCGCCGACCGCGCGCTCGACCGGCTGCCGCCGGCCCCGGCGGCCTCGGTGGTCGTTCTCGTGACGATCGCCAGCCCGCACCGTGGAGCGCCGCTGGCCGACGCTCTGCGGCGGGGACGGGCGGCCGAGGTCGACGGGCTGCTGCAGGTGGCCGGGCTCCCCCTCCGGGCCGACGCGCCGGTGCTGGCCGACCTGGCCACCGGCGCCGCCGATGGTGTCGGCCACGGGCCGACCCCGGCGCGGTCGGGGAGGACCCGGGTGATCGCCATCGCCGGATCGGGCGACCTGGTGGTGCCGGCACGGCGGGCCACCCTCGACGGCGCCGAGAACGTCATCGTGCCGGTCCACGGGCTGCACGCCCACGACGCCCTGCCGGCCGCGCCGGCCGTGGGCGCCACCGTGCGCCGTGCCCTCGCCGGGTCGCCCCTGCCCTGTCCCTCGCCGGGCCTCGTCGCCCTCGGCACCGCCGAATCGCTGCTCGTCGAGCGCATCGAGAACCGGGCCGCCGGCGGGCACGACCCCTGGATTTCGGGCCCGCCGCGCCCTGCCGTACACTGACGCCCCCACTACCCATCCTCACCCGCGCCGTTCCCACGGTCGCCCGGTTCCCGGGCGTTGCGCGCGGGTTTCGCCCAACCGTTGGGAAGGAGAACCAATGGCCCCTGTCGTCACCATGCGCCAGCTGCTCGAGGCCGGTGTCCACTTCGGACACCAGACCCGCCGCTGGAACCCCAAGATGAAGCGCTTCATCCACGGGGAGCAGAACGGGATCTACATCATCGATCTGGAGCAGACGCTCACCCGGATCGAGAAGGCCTACATCTTCATCCGTGACCTCACGGCCAACGGCGGCCAGGTGCTCTTCATCGGCACCAAGAAGCAGGCGCAGGACTCGATCGAGTCCTACGCCGAGAAGTGCGGCATGCCCTACATCAACCAGCGCTGGCTGGGCGGCATGCTCACCAACTTCGAGACCATCGCCAAGCGGGTCAACAAGATGAAGGACTACCAGCGGATGCGCGACGCCGGTGAGTTCGAGGCGATGCCGAAGAAGGAGGCCCTCCTGGTCCAGCGCGAGCTGGCCAAGCTGGAGAAGAACCTCGGCGGCATCCGCAACCTCGAGCGGGCGCCCGACGCGGTGTTCATCCTCGACACCAAGAAGGAAGACATCGCGGTCACCGAGTGCAACAAGCTCGGGATCCCGATCGTCGCCGTCGTCGACACCAACTGCGACCCCGACGTCGTGCAGTACGTGATCCCCGGCAACGACGATGCCATCCGCTCCGGCACCCTGATGTGCCGGATCATCGCCGACGCCGTCGAAGAGGGCCGCTACATCTACTCGCGCCGCCAGGGCCAGAGCGCCGGCCCCAACCGCACGCCCGAGCAGGAGGCCGCCGTGGCCGAAGCCCAGGCCGAGGCCCGCCGGGCTGCGGCCGCCGCCGCCGCCGAGCGCGAGGCCCGCGTGGCCGCAGCCGTGGCCGCCCCCGAGCCCGCGGCCGCTCCCGAGCCCGTCGCCGCCGCCGAGGCCGTGACCGAGCCCGTGACCGAGCCCGAGTCGGCGGCCGCGCCCGAGTCCGACCCCACTGCCGTCACCGAGGAGTCCTGATCGATGGCCGAGTTCACCGCCAAAGACGTCCAGAAGCTGCGCCAGGCCACCGGCGCCGGGATGATGGACGCCAAGCGAGCGCTCGAGGAGAACGGCGGCGACATGGAGGCCGCTGGTCAGTGGCTCCGGGAGAAGGGGCTGGCCAAGGTGGCCAAGCTCTCCGACCGGGAGAACAGCCAGGGCGCCGTGGCCGCCGTCGTGGACGGCAACGTCGGGGCGATCGCCCAGGTCAAGTGCGAGACCGACTTCTCGGCCAAGGCCGACGACTTCGTCTCCCTGGTGCAGGATCTGGCCGACCTCGTGGTCAGCAAGGGCACCGAAGCCGCGTCGGAGGTCACCGACCGGCTCGAGGAGATCAAGATCGCCAAGCGCGAGAACATCGAGCTCGGTGAGATCGTGCGGATGGAAGCGGCCGACGGCAACATCCTCGACTCCTACCTGCACGTGCAGGACGGTCGGGGCGTGAACGCCGTGCTGGTCGAGCTCGCCGGTGGGGATCGCGACCTCGCCCACGACATCGCCGTCCACATCGCCTTCACCAAGCCCCCGTACCTCACCCGCGACGAGGTCCCGGCCGCGGAGGTCGAGAAGGAGCGCGAGAGCCTCCTCGCCATCACCAAGGCCGAGGGCAAGCCCGAGGCGGCCTGGCCCAAGATCGTCGACGGCCGGATCAACGGCTGGTACAAGGACCGGGTGCTGCTCGAGCAGGCCTACGTCAAGGACGAGAAGCAGACCATCTCCCAGCTCCTCGGCGGGGCCACGCTGGTGCGCTTCGCCCAGGTCTACATCGGGGCCTGAGCCGATGGCCGACGCCGCCGCCCGCCCCCGCTGGGCCCGGGTCCTGCTCAAGGTGTCAGGCGAAGCCTTCGCCGGCGACACCGGCTACGGCATCGACGGTGGTGTGGTCGGCAAGATCGCCCGCGACGTGGCCCAGGTCCGGGCCGACTTCGGCATCGACGTGGCCATCGTCGTGGGCGGCGGGAACATCTGGCGGGGGATGAGCGGGGCCGGCGCCGGGATGGACCGGGCCCAGGCCGACTACATGGGCATGCTGGCCACGGTCATCAACGCCCTCGCGCTGCAGGACACCCTCGAGCAGCTCGGCCAGCCCACCCGTGTCCAGTCGGCCATCCACATGGCCCAGGTGGCCGAGCCGTACATCCGGCGGCGGGCCATCCGACACCTCGAGAAGGGTCGCGTCGTCATCTTCGCCGGCGGGACGGGGAACCCGTTCTTCACCACCGACACCACCGCGGCGTTGCGGGCGGTGGAGATCGAGGCCGACGTCCTCCTCAAGGGCACCCACGGTGGCACCGACGGGATCTACACCGCCGACCCCCGCACCAACCCCGATGCCACCAAGCTGGTCGAGGTGAGCTACCTCGAGGTGCTGAACCAGGGGCTGAAGGCCATGGACTCCACCGCCATCACGCTCTGCATGGACAACGATCTGCCGATCGTCATGTTCGACCTGATGGGTGAGGGCAACGTCGCCGAGCTGCTCGCCGGCGGCGCCGTCGGCACCCTCGTCCGCTGATCCGGCACTACGGTGCTGGAGCAACATCCGCCGACCGGGAAGGAGCCCTGGTGACCACCGAGCTTGCCGACGCCGTCGTCGAAGAGGCCGACGAGAAGATGAAGAAGGCGGTCGAGCGCGCCAAGTCGGACTTCTCGTCCATCCGCACCGGCCGGGCCAGCCCGGTGCTCGTCGAGAAGCTGGTGATCGACTACTACGGCTCGGAGGTCCCGCTCCAGCAGATCGCCGGCTTCACCGTGCCCGAGGCTCGGCAGCTGATGATCAACCCGTACGACAAGAGCACCATCGGGGCCATCGAGAAGGCGATCCTGAACTCCGATCTGGGCCTGAACCCCAGCAACGACGGCGCGGCGATCCGGCTGAACTTCCCGCCGCTCACCCAGGAGCGCCGCAAGGACCTGGTGAAGGTGGTCAAGGGCATGGCCGAGGAGGGGCGGGTCGCCATCCGCAACTTGCGCCGGTCCGCCCGTCACGACGTGGAGAGCCTGGAGAAGGACGGCGAGATCTCCAAGGACGACGTGGCCTACTACGAGGACCAGCTCCAGAAGCTCACCAAGACCCACGAGGCCGAGATCGACGTTGCGCTCGCCGCCAAGGAGAAGGAGCTCCTGGAGGACTGATGGCCGACTCGCTGTTCAACCGGGAACCCCCCGACGACGACGGTCCCCCGCGCGGGGTGGGCGACGCCGAAGGCGTGCGCCTGATCGATCCGGCCGAGGCCGCCGCCGCGGTCGAGCGCGGCGCGGCGGCGCGGCGGAAGGGGAGCGACGAACCCCGGCCCGGCGACCGGCCCGAGCCGCCCGCGGCCCCGGTCACTCCGTCGCTGCGCTTCCCGCTCGGATCCACCGAGGACCCGGCGGCGATCGAGCGTCCCCGCCCGGCGGCGGGCCCCACCCGCCTGTCGAGCGTCTCGGACGCCACCGGCCAGCACCCGGTGATCTCCATCGGCCCGGCCACGGGCGAGACCGAGCTCCCGCACTGGACGGCCAGCGCCACGGGCGAGGTCCCGAAGGCCATCGCCGGCGACGCCGACGAGGCCGGCGACGACGCCTGGAGCTCGTATGCCGCCGCCGGCCCGCGGTGGCGGGACCAGCACGACGCCTGGGACGAGCAGGGGTTCGCCGACCTGGCCGCCGACTTGGCCGACGACGATTCGGTGAAGGTCGGGGCCCTGGCCGGCAACGCGCCGCCGGCCGACGGCATCACCCACGACGAGTTCCTGGACTTCGAGGACCTCGACGTCCCCGCCGCCGCACCCCCCACCGCCGACCTGTCCCGGGTCACGGCGCGGGGCACCGCCGCCGATCCGATCCGGATCGGCGCCTCGTCGGGCCGTCGGGCCCCGAGCCCGCCCCTTCGCCCGGCCCCGGCCGCACCGTCCGGCGCCCCCGGCGGCACGGGCGGGCGCGACCTCCGGGCCGCGGTCACCTACGGGCTCGGGATGGCGATCGCCGCCATCGTCATGTTCCTCATCGGCCCGCTCACCACGATGCTCTACGTGCTCGCGGTGCTCGTCGTGTCGGTCGGCGAGTTCTACGCCGCGGTGCGCAAGAAGGGTTTCACGCCCCTCGCGCCCATCGGCCTGGCCGCTACGGTGGCCCTGCCCATCACCACCTACGCCAAGGGCGAAGCCGGCATCCCGATCGTGGTCTTCCTGGCCTTCGTGGTGGGGGCCATCTGGTACATCACCGGCGTGGCCACCGAGCATCCCATGGCCAACCTCGGCGTCACGCTCTTCGGGGTGGTCTATGTCGGCGTCCTCGGCTCGTTCGCCTCACTGATGCTCGTCCAGTTCGACAACGTGCCCGGCCACCCCGGCAAGCAGGGCACCAGCGTGTTGCTCCTCGCCGTGCTCGCCGCCGTCGCCTACGACGTGGGTGGGCTGTTCGGCGGCAGCCGCTTCGGCCGGCGCCCGTTGAGCAAGCACAGCCCCAACAAGACCCTCGAGGGCCTCCTCTGCGGATGCGCGGCTGCGCTGGTGGTGGTGTTCCTGCTCGGCAACATCTTCGGCCCGCTCCGCGGGGGCGACCTGCTCCTCGTCGCCCTCGCCGGCGCGGTGATCGCCCCGATCGGCGACCTGACCGAGAGCCTCCTCAAGCGCGACCTCGGCATCAAGGACTTCAGCGACCTGATCCCCGGGCACGGGGGCGTGCTCGACCGGTTCGACGGTCTGCTCCTCGTGCTGCCCGCCGTCTACTACACCACCCGGGCGGTCCTCCATCTGATCTAGCCCGTTAAGGTGGGTCCGGTGAGCGCGGTGCGAGTCGCCCTGGCCGGATCCACGGGATCGATCGGCACCCAGACCGTCGACGTGGTGGCGGCCGAGGCCGAGAGCTTCGAGCTGGTCGCCCTCGGCGCCAGCGGCCGCCAGCCCGACGTCCTCGTGGCCCAGTGCGAGCAGGTCCGGCCCAAGGTGCTGGCCCTCGCCGAGGAGGCCAACCGGGCCGACCTGGCCGCCCGCCTGCCGTGGCTGGAGGTGCGGGCCGGGGCCGGTGCGCTGGCCAGCCTGGCCGAGGAGGCCGACGTCGTCGTCAACGGTGTGGTGGGGTTCGCCGGCCTCGGCGTCACGCTGGCCACCCTCGAGGCGGGGCGGCGCCTCGCCCTCGCCAACAAGGAATCGCTCATCGCCGCCGGGCCGGTCGTCCAGCGGGCCCGGCGCACGCCGGGGGCCGAGATCGTGCCCGTCGACAGCGAGCACTGCGCCGTCCACCAGTGCCTGCGGGCCAACGACCGGGCCGGTCGGGTGCACCGGATCATCCTCACCGCCAGCGGCGGCCCGTTCCGGGGCCGCTCCCGGGAGTCGCTGGCGTCGGTCACGGTGGCCGACGCGCTGGCCCACCCGACCTGGAGCATGGGGCCGAAGATCACCGTCGACAGCTCCACGCTGATGAACAAGGGGCTCGAGGTGATCGAGGCCAACGAGCTCTTCGGGGCCGTGGCGGGGGACCACGGCTGGGGCGTCGGCTTCGACCAGATCGACGTGGTCGTCCACCCGCAGTCGGTGGTGCACTCGATGGTGGAGTACACCGACGCCGCGGTGATCGCGCAGCTCTCGATGCCCGACATGCGCCTCCCGATCGGCTACGCCTTGGCCTACCCCGATCGCATCGCCACCCCCTTCGGGCGGGTCGACTTCGCCACGCTGGGCCGGCTCGACTTCGAGCCGCCCGACCACGACGCCTTCCCCTGCCTGGGCCTGGCCTACGAGGCGGGGCGACGTGGAGAAACAGCGCCGGCCTGGTTGAATGCTGCCAACGAGATCGCGGTGGCGTCGTTCCTCGACGGTCGCATCCGGTGGCAGCAGATCCCGGAGGTGATCGCCGGCACGCTCGAGCAGCACGACGGGGCCCCGGCCGACTCGGTGGACGCCGTCATCGACGCCGATGCCGCCGCCCGCCGGGCCGCCGCCGCGCTGATCGACAGGATGCCCGCCCCGTGACCCCGCCCCCCGACGCCACCACCGCCGAACCCACCGGCACCCCCCTGGGGTACGCCGACTGGGCGTCCCAGTGGGGCGCGGAGACGCCCCCCGGGTCGCCCACGAGCTGGGTCGGGCTGGCGCTCCTGCTCGGCGCCATCGGCGCCCTCGGGGTGTTCGTGAGCTGGTACATCGTGATCGCCATCCTGGCCATCGTGGTGTCGGTGATCCTCCACGAGGCCGGCCACTTCATCGCGGCCAAGCGCTCCGGCATGAAGGTCACCGAGGCCTTCGTGGGGTTCGGTCCCCGGATCTGGTCGTTCCGGCGGGGGGAGACGGAGTACGGCATCAAGGCCATCTGGGCCGGCGCCTACGTCCGCATCATCGGGATGCACAACCTCGAGGAGGTCGATGCGGCCGACGAGGCCCGCACCTACCGGTCGAAGAACTACTCCCGCCGGTTGGCCACGATCCTGGCCGGACCGGGGATGAACATCCTGCTGGCCTTCTTCCTGCTCACCGGCTACTACGCCGCCGTCGGGAGCACCGACAACGCGGTGTGGCCGCTGAAGGAGATCGTCCCCGGGTCGGCGGCCGAGCGGGCCGGGCTCGTTCCCGGCGACCAGATCGTGGCCATCGACGGCGTGCTCACGCCGACCTACGAGGAGTTCCAGCAGGTGATCCGCCGGGCCGGCACCGGCACCGTCACCATCGACTACGAGCGCGACGACCAGCCCCGATCGGTGTCGGTGCCCCTCGGGTGGCGGGTCGGCGCGTCGGCTGCGGCCCAGTCGGCGCTCCTGCTCCCCAACGACATCGTGCAGACCGTCAACGGCAGCCCCGTCGAGTCCTACGAGGCCTTCCGGGCCGCGCTCCGGGCCAGCGGGCCGGTCAAGGTCGTGGTGCTGCGGGGCGACTACGTCTACGAGCTGCCGATGACCGGGCCGATCGAGCTCCCGGCCGACGGGGCGATGGGCTTCCTCGGCGTGCGGCCGATCCCCACCAGCGAGCGACCCCAGCTGAGCTACTCCCTCCCGGGCGCGGCCGTGCACGCCGGCCAGGTGATGGGCGAGATCATCCGTCTCAGCGGGAGCGGCCTGGCCCGCTTCTTCAGCACCGACGGGCTCTCCCGCTACGGGCGCGACCTCGGTACCGCGGTCGGCACCGGCGGTGAACCCAAGCCCCTCCACCCGGCCGACGGTGCGCCGCCCGGGGCCAAGCCCAACACCTCCACCGTGAGCGACGACCGTCCCAACTCCATCATCGGGGGCACCCAAGCCCTCGGCGCCGGTCTGGAGCACGGGGGCCTCGCCGCCTTCGCCTTCATCCTCGCCGTGATCAACCTCAGCCTCGGTGTCTTGAACCTGCTCCCGCTCCTTCCCTTCGACGGGGGGCACGCCACCGTGGCCACCTACGAGCGCCTGCGCAGCCGTCGGGGCAGCGAGTACCGGGTCGACATGGCCAAGCTGATGCCCATCACCTACGCCGTGGTGCTGTTGGTGGTTATCTTCGGGCTCACCTCCATGTTCCTCGACATCAGGAGCCCGGTGTCCCCATGACCGATCCGCCCCTCCCCGAACGGAACCCGCTGTTCGACCGCCGCCCGACCCGCCAGATCATGGTGGGGGGTGTGCCGGTGGGCGGCGGGGCGCCGATCACCGTCCAGTCGATGACCACGACCAAGACGGCTGACGTGGAAGGGACGCTGGCCCAGATCTACGCCCTGGCCGCGGCTGGCGCCGACATCGTGCGCTGCACCTGCAACGAGATCGAGGCGGCGGAGGGCCTGGCCCAGATCGTTCCCCGGAGCCCGGTGCCGATCGTGGCCGACATCCACCACCAGTACAAGATGGCGCTGGCCGCCCTCGACGCCGGCGTGCACTGCCTCCGGCTGAACCCCGGCAACATCCGTCGGCCCGAGCACATCAAGGCCGTCGCCGAGGCCTGCAAGGACCAGGGCATCCCCATCCGCATCGGGGTCAACGGTGGGTCGCTCGATCCGTCGCTCTACGAGAAGTACGGCGGGCGGGTCACAGCCGAGGCCATGGTCGAGTCGGCCCGTCACGAGTTGGCCTTCTTCCGTGAGGTCGGTTTCGACGACGTCAAGATCTCCGTGAAGGCGTCGAGCGTGCCGTTGATGGTCGAGGCCTACCGCATGTTGGCCGACGACCCGTTCTTCCGCGACGACGAGGGTCGCTCGGTGCCGCTCCACCTCGGTGTCACCGAGGCCGGGCCGCTCCCGGGCGGGCTCCTGAAGGCCACGGCCGGCATCGCCACGCTCCTCAACGAGGGCATCGGCGACACCATCCGCTACTCGCTCACCGCCGATCCGGTGGAGGAGGCCCGAGCCGGCCGGCAGCTGCTGGAGTCGTTGGGCCTGCGGGAGCGCAAGGGCCTCGACCTCATCGCCTGCCCGTCGTGCGGCCGGGCCGAGGTCGACGTGATCGACGTCGCCACCCGGGCCCAGGAGGCCCTCGACGGCTTGCAGATCCCGATCCAGGTCGCGGTGATGGGGTGCGTCGTCAACGGCCCCGGCGAAGCCCGCGAGGCCGACCTGGGGATCGCGGCGGGCCGCAAGCGGGGCCACCTCTTCGTCAAGGGCAAGGTGGTGCGGGTCGTCCCCGAATCGGAGATGGTCGAGGCGCTCGTCGAGTGGGCCAAGAAGATCAACGACGAAGGGATCGACGCCGTCCTCGACCAGGCCGACGAGCACGCGGCGGAGGAGGCGGAGAAGGATCGGTTGGCCCTCCTCGATGCCAAGGGCGACGACGCCAACCAGGCCGAGCAGAAGATCGATCTGATCCGCAAGCACGTCGGGGCCGGCACCGACGACTGAGGGGCGAGGCCGGCGCGTCGGCCCGCGGGGACGGAGGAGGGCCGTGGCGTTCTTCGGGGGGAAGGCGAGGCCCAAAGAGGCCTTCACCCGTGAGGCCGTGAGCCTCCTCGATCGCATGCCCGGTGTGCGTCGGGTCGAGCGGGTCGGCGAGCTCACCCTCCGCGTGACGGTGGGAGGGGAGACCTCCCCCCACGTCGTCCTGCTCCACAATCGCTTCGTCGAGCTGGCGGGGCTGCCCGACGAGGAGCGGCGCGCCCGCCTCGCCTTCTCCCTCCGAGCGCTGCTCGACGACAGCAGTCGTCCCCAGACGATGGTCGATGCGTCCGGCATGCTGATGCCATCGCTCCGGACCCTGAGCTACCTCGCCGCCAGCGTCGGTCCGGTCGACGGTGTGGCCGGCCCGATGCGACCACCGGCCAGCGCCAAGGTGGCACCCATGCTGGTCGAGGTCGTCGCGCTCGATCGCGAGCATTCGATGACGTTCGTCAGCAGCGAGGATCTCGACCGCTGGCAGGCGTCCTGGGCGGAGGTCGTTGCGGTCGCCCGGGACAACCTGCGAGCGGCGGGAACGCCCCTCACCGCCTCCACCGACGTCCCGGGCGCGTTCACCGTGATCGGCCCCGACGCCTACCAGTCGGCGTGGCTCCTCGTGCCGGGCGCGGTCGACCACATGGCGACGGCGGTGGGATTGACGGGATCGACCATCCTGGCCTTCGTGCCCACCCGTGATGATCTGCTGTTCCTCGACGGCTCGGATCCCGCGCTCACCGCCGCGGCGCTCGCCTGGTCGCTCGAACGCTTCCAGCACTCCACGAGGAGCGTGTCCCCCGCGGCCTACGTGGTCGACAGCTCGGGATTCGCGCCCTGGCAGCCTGACCGGCCCCATCCCTGCTTCCCGGCGAGCGAGCGGGCCCGCCGTGTGCTGCACCTGACCGAGTACACGCTCCAGAAGAACGGTCTCGAGCAGATCTTCGAACGGTCCGGCGAGGACATCTTCGTCGGGAGCGTCGGGCTCGGGGAACGCCCTGACGCGTCCACGTTCACGTGGGCGGCGTGGGTCGAGGCGGTCGATGCCGGCCTCGTGCCCGAGGCCGATCTGGTGGGAATGGTGGGGCGCGATGGCGCGTCGTTCCTCGTCCGGTGGGAGGACGCGCAGCGGGTCGCAGGGGCGTGGATGGAACGCGACCCCATCCTCGACCCCCCTCGCTGGCGCGTGGCCGGCTGGCCCCCCGGCGATGTGGTGGAGGCGTTGCGTCGCCTCGCCGTGGACCCCTGATCGTCGAACGGAACTGGGTGCGGGTCGGGGGGCGGCGCGCCACTACGATCCGCCGCCATGGCCAAGGCCCCCGTGCTCACCCCCCAGGCGGACGACTTCCCCCGCTGGTACCAGGACATCATCGCCAAGGCGGAGCTGGCCGACAACGGCCCGGTCCGGGGCACCATGGTGATCCGGCCCTACGGCTTCGCCATCTGGGAGCGGATGCAGGCCGAGGTCGATCGGCGCATCAAGGAGGCCGGGGCGCAGAACGCCTACTTCCCCCTCTTCATCCCCGAGTCCTACCTGAAGAAGGAGGCCCAGCACGTCGAGGGGTTCAGCCCCGAGCTCGCCGTCGTGACGGTGGCCGGGGGCAAGGAGCTCGAGGAGCCGGTGGTGGTGCGTCCCACCAGCGAGACGGTGATCGGCGAGTTCATGGCCAAGTGGACCCAGAGCTACCGCGACCTCCCCCTCCTCCTCAACCAGTGGGCCAACGTGGTGCGCTGGGAGCTGCGGCCCCGGGTCTTCCTGCGCACCAGCGAGTTCCTGTGGCAGGAGGGCCATACCGCCCACGCCACCGAGGACGACGCCCGGCGCTACGCCGAGCAGATCCTGCACGACGTGTACCGCGACTTCATGGTCGACGTTCTCGCCATCCCCGTGGTGGTGGGGCGTAAGACGGCCAAGGAGCGCTTCGCCGGCGCCACCAACACCATGACCCTCGAAGGCATGATGGGCGACGGCAAGGCGCTGCAGATGGGCACCAGCCACGAGCTCGGGCAGAACTTCGCCAAGGCGTTCGGCATCACCTACCTCGACGCTTCGGGCACCGAGCAGCACGCCTGGACCACGTCCTGGGGTGTGTCCACCCGCATGGTCGGCGGGCTGATCATGGCCCACGGCGATGACCGTGGCCTGCGCCTCCCGCCCGCGCTCGCCCCCGTGCAGGTCGTGGTGGTGGCGGTGCGGGACGAGGGCGACGTGGTCGAGCGATGCCGCGCCCTGACCGCGGAGCTGCGGGCGGCCGGCGTCCGGGTCGAGCTCGACGCCCGGACCGACGGGTCGCTCGGGCGCCGGGTCACCGACTGGGAGCTCAAGGGTGTCCCCGTCCGGGTCGAGGTCGGTCCCCGTGACCTCGCCGCGGGGGAGGCCGTGCTCGTCCGGCGGATCGAGGGCACGAAGGCGTCCGTCCCGCTGGCCGATCTGGCCCCCGCCGTGGCCGCCGCGCTGACCGAGCAGCAGGCCTCGCTGCTGGCCGAGGCCACCGCCCGTCGCGACAGCCGCACCGCCGAGGTCGACACGATCGACGAGGCTGTCGAGGCCGCCGGGTCCGGGTTCGCTCGGATCCCGTGGTCGGCGCTGGCCGCCGGGGGCGAGGAGGCGCTGGCCCAGCACGCCGTCACGGTGCGATGCCTCGAGCGCCCGGACGGCTCCCTCCCGGCCTCCGAGGACGAGGCCGACATCGTGGCCACCGTCGCCCGCTCCTACTGAGCCGACGGCGTCTCCGGCTCGGGCCGGTCGGACGGAGCCGCCGACCCGGAACGGGCGCGGGCGCTGTTGAAGACCCCGCCCCGGCTCACCCAGTCGTCCACCGCCCGCTGCATCTCGACCCCGAACGCCAGCTCGACCGCCCGCAGGGTGATGGGCTTGAGCATGTCGAAGGTCTCGGCCACCACGTCGGGCGACGGCCAGCCCGGCAGGCTGTCGGCCGGACGGCTGGCGTAGAGCTCGACGAGATCCTGGGCCAGCGTGCCGAGCCGTTGGCGGATCAGTGCCCACGACTCCGACGCCAGGTCGTCGGTGACCCCGACCGAGGTGAGCTGCCCGGCGAGCTGGAGCTGGCCCACGCTGGCCACGTGCCAACGCGTCGGGGTGGTGTGGGGCAGGCGGACGATCACCTGGTACCGCTCGAGGACGGGGATGGCCCGGGGATCGTCGATGCCGAGCGTGTCGAGCACCTCGTGCTCGGTGAGGATGGCCTCGCCGTCCTCGATCCACGGCCGGCGCAGCTCGTTGCCGAGCTGGATCAGGTTGGTGAGGGGATGCCGGGACCGATCGGGGTCGTCGAGGACGCGGGCGATGGCGTCGAGGCCGAGGCCCTGGGCCCGGAGCCCGGCCACGGTGCGGAGCTGGGCCAGCTGCTCGTCGGAGTAGAAGGCGTTGCGCCCCCGTCGTTCGGGGGCGCCGATGAGGCCGCTCTGGCGGTAGAAGCGGATGGTCCGGACCGAGATGCCGGTGATCGAAGCCAGCTCCTCGATGGTGTAGCCGTCGGTGCCGTCCTGCACCCGCCCATCATGCCTGCTCCGAGGCCCGCAAGGCAGCGGCGGGGGCTGAATCTCACCAATGGTGGTCGCCGCGGTACCAAGCGCGCGGCATAGCGCCAATTATCACGGGCTGCCCGTTGACAGTCGCCACTGGCTGTGACCAGAGTGTCAGTGACACTGGCACTGTCGCAGTTGGCCCCCGGGCCTCGCTGTCAGGGTCGTGCCGGGTCTCCCGTCCGCCGTGCAGGCAGACGACACCCAGCCTCATCACCATCCCAGGCCATCCATATGGCGGGCGTATCCCTCGGGGGGAGCACAGATGGCAATCCAAGCGAGCGGCGGCGTGCTGGCGTCGCTGCGGGGCCCCGAGGAGTTGCGCCGGCTCGGCCCCGGCGAGCTCGCCGCCCTGGCCGAGGACCTCCGGGCCGCGGTGGTCGACACGGTCACCGCCAACGGCGGCCATCTCGGCTCCAACCTCGGGATCGTCGAGCTCACCATCGCCCTCCACCGCGTCTTCGAGTCGCCCCGCGACGCGCTGCTCTTCGACACGGGGCACCAGTGCTACCCCCACAAGCTCCTCACCGGGCGCCTCGCCACGTGGGGCTCGCTGCGCACCGCGGGTGGTCTGTCGGGCTACCCCAGCCGGGACGAGAGCGAGCACGACTGGATCGAGAACAGCCACGCGTCCACGGCGCCGGCATACGCCCACGGCTTGGCCGTGGCCCGACGGTGGCGCGGGCAGGCGGGGCACGTGGTGACGGTGATCGGCGATGGCGCCCTCACCGGCGGCATGGCCTACGAGGGGCTCGCCAACCTCGGCGCCGCCGGCCTGCCGGTGGTGGTCGTGTTGAACGACAACGGTCGCTCCTACGCGCCGACCGTCAGCCCGCTGCAGCGCGACGCCGGGGCCTGCCGGGGCTTCGTCGAGGCGCTGGGCTTCGACTACGTCGGCCCGGTCGACGGCCACGACATCGCCGCGCTCGAGGTGGCGCTCCAGTGGGCGGCGGGGACCACCCGTCCCTGCCTCGTCCACGTGCGGACCGAGAAGGGCAAGGGCCACGCACCGGCCGAGCAGGACGCGGTCAAGCGGCTGCACGACACCTCGACGATGCACCCGGACTCGTTCACGGCCGCGTTCTCGTCGGCCATGGTCGACCTCGGCGCCCGGCGGCCCGACGTGGTGGCGATCACCGCCGCCATGCCCGACTCGACCGGGCTGCTGGCCTTCGGTGCCGCCTTCCCCGATCGGCTGGTCGACGTGGGGATCGCCGAGCAACACGCGGTCACGGCGGCGGCGGGGATGGCGATGGGGGGCCTCGTGCCGATCGTCGCCATCTACGCCACCTTCCTGACCCGGGCCTTCGACCAGGTCTCCTACGACGTCGGCCTCCACCGCCTGCCCGTGGTGTTCTGCCTCGACCGGGCCGGCATCACCGGCGACGACGGCGCCAGCCACAACGGGGTGCTCGACCTCGTCCTGCTCTCGAAGGTGCCCGGGATGCGGGTGCTGTCGCCTGCCACGCCGGCCGAGCTCCCGGCCCTGCTCGAGGAGGCCGTCGCCCTCGCCACCGGCCCCGTGCCCGGGCCGGTGGCCATCCGCTGGTCCAAGGTGGTGCCCGACCCGACGGTGGCGCTGCCCGCCGCCACCGGCTCGTCGCCCCGGCGGCTGCGGCGGGGCGACGACGTGTGCCTCGTGGCCGGCGGTCATCTCGTGGTCGAGGCGCTCGCCGCCGCCGACCTCCTCGCCGTCGACGGGATCACGGCCACGGTCTGGGACCCGCGCTGCCTCGCCCCCCTCGACGTCGCCGTGATCGGCGACGCCGCCCGCCACCCGCTGGTGGTCACGGTGGAGGACGGGTACGACGCCGGCGGGATGGGCTCCGCCGTGGCCCAACGGTTGGCCGCCCTCCCTACGCCGCCGGGCGGGCGGCGGGTGGAGGTGGCCGGCATCCCGCTCCGCTTCCTCGAGCACGACCGCCCGGCGGCGCTCCAGGCCCGCCTGGGCCTCGACGCCCGGGGCATCGCCGACCGCGTCCGGTCGGCCCTCGCCGCTGACCGCCGCGCGCGGCCGGGCGACGTCATCGATCTCACCGGCGGGCCCGCCGACCGGTCCCGTCTCGTCTCCATCGGAGGTTGATCCCGGTGCTCGCACTTCCCGCCACCCCACCCGCGTCGCTGCTCGACGGGCTCGACCCCCACGGCATCCCCCGGCACGTGGCCTGCGTCATGGACGGCAACGGCCGGTGGGCCGAGCGTCGTGGCCTGGTCCGCACCGCCGGCCACGCCGCGGGGGAGGAGGCCCTCCTCGACGCGGTGGAAGGGGCGCTGGCCCTCGGCATCGAGTGGCTCACCGTCTTCGCTTTCTCCACCGAGAACTGGAACCGGCCGGCCGACGAGGTCGCCTTCCTCATGGAGTTCAACCGGGAGGTGCTGGCCCGCCACCGTCACCGCCTCCACGAGCAGGGCGTGCGGGTGCGCTTCATCGGCCGTCGCGACGAGAAGGTGCCCCCGGCGCTGCTCGACCACATGGACCGCTCCATCGAGCTCACCAGGGACAACACCCGCTGCACCCTCACGATCGCCTTCAACTACGGGGGGCAGGCCGAGCTGGTGGATGCCGTGCGGGCGATGGTGGCCGAGGGCGTCGATCCCGACGACATCGACGTCGAACGGATCCGCCACCACCTCTACGACCCGGAGATGCCCGACGTCGACCTGTTCGTGCGCACGTCGGGCGAGATGCGGATCTCGAACTTCCTGCTCTGGCAGGTCGCCTACAGCGAGCTGGTGTTCACCGATGCGCTGTGGCCCGACTTCCGCAAGGAGCACCTCGCCGCCGCCGTGGCGGAGTACCAGCGGCGGGAGCGCCGATTCGGCGGGCTGCTGACGGAAGCGGCCCCGTGATCCCCGGCGCGGCCCGCCTCCCCGGCCCCCGACCGGCCCCGACCGACGGACCCGTGATCGACCTGCGCGACACGGCCGTGGCTCGTGGCGGCGCCCGGCTCTTCGCTCCGGTGGTGCTGTCCGTGGAGGGTCTCGGCAAGACCTTCGGGGAGGGCCACACCGCGGTGCACCCGGTGCGCCACGTGAGCTTCGACGTGCAGGAGGGCGAGATCGTCCTGATCATGGGGCCGTCGGGCAGCGGGAAGACCACGCTGCTGCTCATGCTCGGGGCCATGCTGCGGCCCACCGCCGGGGCGGTCCACGTCGGCGGTGTCGACCTGGCCACCGCGCCGGGCCGGGTCCTGCCCCGGCTCCGGAGCCGCCACCTCGGCTTCATCTTCCAGGACTTCAACCTCCTCGCCTCGCTCTCGGCCCTGGAGAACGTCGAGTACGCCCTGAACCTGGCCGGAGTCCGGGGACGGCCCGCCCGGGCCCGGGCCGAAGACCTCCTCGGGCGGGTGGGGCTCGGCCACCGTCTCGGGGCGCGACCCTCGACGCTGTCGGGTGGTGAGCAGCAGCGCGTCGCCATCGCCCGGGCCCTGGCCAACGACCCGCCCCTCCTCCTCGCCGACGAGCCCACCGCCAACCTCGACGCCGCCAACGGCCGGTCGATCGGTGCGCTGCTCCGCGACCTGGCCACCGACGAGGGCCGGAGCTGTGTGATCGTCACCCACGACGAGCGGCTCCGCGGGATCGCCGACCGGGTCCTGTGGCTCGACGACGGCATCCTCAAGCCCACCCCCGACGGCGGTCTCCACGCCGACCACGCCCCGCGCCGCCGCGGCGTGCGCGACTGACATGGCGGCGGTCGCCGTCGGCGGCGCCCGGGTGCCGTTCGGGCGCCGCACGCTGCTCGCCGACCGCAAGCGGTCGGCCCTGAGCGCCGCGGGGGTCGGCCTCGCCCTCATGCTCGTCCTGCTCCTCTACGGGATCTGGAACGGCATCGACGACCGTCTCGTCGCCTTCGAGGACCACGCCGGCGCCGCCCTCTACGTGGCCCAGCCGGGCACCACGAGCATGCTGAGCGAGGTGAGCGTCCTGCCCCGGTCCACGGTGGCGACCGTCACCGCCGATCCCGGCGTGCGCTGGGCCGTGCCCGTGCGCGGGTTCTTCTCCGTCACCCACGTGGGCGACACCCGGGTGCCGACCTACGTCGTGGGGACCGAGCCCGGGCGGCCCGGCGGGCCGTGGGAGCTGGCCGCCGGGAGAGCACCCGCCGCCGATGACGAGGTCACGGTGGGGCAGCTCTTCGCCCGCCGCGCCGGGGTCGCCCCGGGGAGCCGGCTGTCGATCCTCGGTGCGGAGTTCACCGTGGTCGGCATCGCCCGGGATGCCGACATGTTCATGGCGTCGTTCGCGTTCATGACCCATGCCGCCACCGACCGGCTCGTCCATTCCGACGCGACCACCTCCTTCGTGCTGGTCGGCACCGACGAGCCGGCGGCGGTGCAGGCCCGCCTCGCCGCGGCAGGGCTCAACGTCCTCACCCGCGACCAGATCGCCGCCAACGACCAGGCCCTCAAGTCGCAGGCCTACACCGCCGGGATGAAGGCCATGCTGGTCGTGGCGTTCGGCATCGGCGCCCTCGTGGTCGCCCTCACCACCTACACCGGGGTGGTCGAGCGGCGCCGTGAGTACGGGATCGTCAAGGCCCTCGGCGCCACCAAGCCGAGGCTCCTCGGGATCGTGGTGGGCCAGTCGGTGGTGCTGGCCGGTCTCGGCTTGATCGTCGGCGTGGTCCTCTACGGGGCCGGTCGGCGGGCCCTCGAGGCCGTCCGCCCGGAGTACGCCGTCTCGCTGAGCCCCGGCGCGCTGCTCCGCACCGCGGTCGCCGCCATCCTGATGGGGCTCGTGGCCTCGGCCGTCCCGGCCCACCGCCTCGCCGCCATCGAGCCCGCCGTCGCGTTCGGGGGCGGGTGATGGGCCGGGTCGTCCCCCTCGCCCGGCACAGCCTGTTCCACGACCGCCGCCGGGCCCTCCTCGCCGTCGGCGGCATCGCCGCCGGGTTGTTGCTCGTCCTGTTGCTGAGCGGCATCTTCTCGGGGTTCCGCCGCCAGGCCAGCGAGTACGTCGACCGCTCGCCCGCCGCCCTGTTCGTGTCGCAGGCCGGCGTCAAGACGATGCACATGTCGGTGTCCTCGCTGCCCGACGGCACGGTGGACCGGGTGCGGTCAGTCCCCGGCGTGGCCTGGGCCGAGCCGCTGCGCTACACGGGCGCGCTCGTGCACGGCAACGGGGCGAAAGCCATGAGCTACGTCATCGCCTGGGGGGAGGACCAGCGGGTCGCCGGGCCCCGAGAGCTGGTGCGGGGTCGGCGCCCAGGGGCCGGTGAGGTGGTCCTCGACGAGGCGGCGGCGGCGACCTTCCGGGTCGACGTGGGCGGCACGGTCGACGCCTTCGGCACCTCGTTGCGGGTGGCCGGGGTGTCGCGCGGGGGGACGATGGCCATGAACACCACGGTCTTCGTCGGTGTCGACGAGTTCGTGCGGCTCACCACCGGCACGGTCAACTTCGTGCTGGTGGGGTTGGCCTCCGGCGTGGACCCGGCCGTCGTCACGCCCGCCGTGGCGGCCGCAGCACCGGGCACGACCGTGCAGACGAGGGAGGCCTTCGCCCAGCAGGAGGCGGAGGTCATCGACGACACGTTCACCGACATGACCCGGGTGATGGTCGGGATCGGGTTCGTGGTGGCGATGGCCCTGATCGCCCTCACCCTCACGACGGTCACGATGTCGAACCTCCGGGAGTTCGGGGTGGTGAAGGCCCTGGGGGGCTCCCGGCGGGCCGTGCTCGGCGTCGTCGTGGGCCAGGCCCTCTGGGCCGTGGCCGCGGCCTCGGTCGTCGCCGTCGCCCTCGCCGTGGCGCTCGCCGCCGCCATTTCGGCGCGGGCCGCCTCGCTCCAGGTGGTGTTGGAGCCGGCGTCGGTGGCCCGGACCTTGCTCTACGCCCTCGTCGTGAGCCTCCCGGCGGCTGCGCTGCCCATGCGGCGGGTGCTCCGGGTCGAGCCGGCCGAGGTGTTCCGGACCCGGACCTGAGCTATACTCGCCCGTCGCAATCCATCGAGTCGTTCGAAGGAAGGCGTGGGCTTCGTTCCCACGCCTTTCGTTTCGTTCCGGCCCTTTTCCGCCGAGGAGGTGAGGAGCATGAGCACAGTGGCCGACACGGTCCGCTCCCTGGTCGCGCCCCTCCTCGCCGCTCACGGCCTCGAGCTCTTCGACGTCGACTACGGGGGTGGCCGGCTCGTGATCACCGTCGATCGGGAGGGCGGGGTCGACGTCGACGGCATCACCGAGGCCACCCGCACCATCTCGCGGGCGCTCGACGCCCACGACGTCGTCCCCGGCCACTACACCCTCGAGGTGTCGAGCCCGGGGCTCGAGCGACCGCTGCGCACGCCGGAGCACTTCGCCTGGGCGGTCGGACGCGACGTCACCGTGAAGCTGGTGCCCGGGGTCGACGGGGAGCGTCGCCTCACCGGCGCCCTCCTGCGCTTCGAGCCCGGTGAGCGCCCCAATGCCGGGCGGCTCACGTTGCGGCTGACGGACCCGCCAGCGGGGGAGCGCACGCTCGAGCTGGCGGAGATCGACAAGGCCCGCACGGTGTTCGTGTGGGGGCCGGCGCCCAGACCAGGCGGGAAGACCAAGCGACAGCAGGGCCAGGACCGAGGGTCCGGCAAGGGTGCACCTGCTGCGATCGACGATGCATCCGCGGAGAAGAGAGCGACTGCCTGATGCCCAAGAACCCTGATTTCCTCGATGCGCTGGCGGCCCTCGCCGCCGACAAGGGCGTCTCCATCGACACGCTGTTCGGCGCCCTCGCCGACGCCCTCGAGACGGCCTACAAGCGCATGCCCGGCGCCCACGAGTACGCGTGGGTGGTCATCGACCCGGACGCCGGCGAGTTCCGCGTCCTCGCCCAGGAGCTCGACGAGGACGGCGAGCCCTACGGCCCCGAACTCGACGTCACGCCCTCCGACTTCGGGCGCATCGCCGCGCAGACGGCCAAGCAGGTCATGAGCCAGCGCATCCGCGAGGCCGAGCGGGAGATGAAGTACGAGGAGTACGCCGGCCGCGAGGGCGACATCATCACCGGCATCATCCAGCAGAGCGACAGCCGCTACACGCTGCTCGACCTCGGCCGGGTCGAGGCCCTGCTGCCCCAGGCCGAGCAGGTCCAGTACGAGCGCCCCGAGCCCGGCGCCCGGGTGAAGGCCTACATCGTCGAGGTCCGGCGCACGGCCAAGGGCCCCCAGATCGTCGTGAGCCGGACCCACCCCGGCCTCATCAAGCGCCTGTTCGAGCTCGAGGTGCCCGAGATCGCCGACGGCGTCGTCGAGATCAAGGCCTGTGCCCGTGAGCCCGGGGCCCGCACCAAGATCGCCGTGTGGTCCAACGACAACAACGTCGACCCGGTCGGCGCTTGCGTCGGTGCCCGCGGCGCCCGCGTGCGGATGGTGGTCACCGAGCTCCGGGGCGAGAAGATCGACATCGTCCCCTTCTCCGACGACCCGGCCGACTTCGTGGCCAAGGCCTTGTCCCCGGCCAAGGTCAAAGAGGTGCTGATCGACGAGGTGGTGGGCACGGCCACGGTCGTGGTCCCCGACTACCAGCTGTCGCTGGCGATCGGGAAGGAAGGGCAGAACGCCCGCCTCGCCGCCCGCCTCACCGGCTGGCACGTCGACATCAAGAGCGAGACCCAGATGGCCGAGGACGCCGCCGGTGGCGGCGAGGACTGGGCCGCGGGCGAGTGGATCGTCGATCCGGCCACCGGCGAGCAGCTCTGGCAGCCGGCCGAAGGCGGCCCGGCCATGTCGGTGGCCGAGTGGAACCAGGCTGCTGCCGCCCAGACCGCGGCGGTCGACGGCGCCGAGGCGCCGCCCCTCCCGAAGCCACCGGCCGGCGCCGAACCAGACCCCACCTGACCCCCCGCACCATCGACGTTTCGCGTTCTCGCACCCGGTGTGCGAGGATGGAGGGCCGATTTTGGCGCTACCCGGCCGACCGGGAGCAGCGTCGCGGCGATCGAGAGAAGAGAACCCCCACACGTGGCCAAGAGCATTCGCGTCTACGAACTCGCCAGAGAACTCGGGCTGACCAACCCCGAGTGCCTCGACCTGTGCAAGGACCTCGGCATCGACGTCAAGAGCCATTCCTCGGGCATGGTCGAGGCCCAGGCCGACCGGGTGCGACGCAAGGCCGAACGTGAGGGGCTGATCCGCGACCAGCAGCCCGAGGAGCCCAAGCCGGTCAAGAAGGCGGCCAAGAAGTCGGCGGCCAAGGCCGAGCCGGACGGGGCCGCCGAGCCCGAGACCGCGGCCCCGGTGGCCGAGGAGTCCGCCGCTCCGTCGGAGCCGGCGTCCGCCCCGGCCCCCGCCGCCGTTCCGGCCCCGGTGCCGTCGCCGACCCCCGACGAGGTCCCGGCGGTCATCGAGCTCGACGAGGAGCCCGCCCGGCCCCGCCGGATGATCTCGTCGTCGGGCAGCGAGCACCCGCCCCGCCCTCCCCGTCCGGTCGACGTGCCCGCCGCGGGGAGCCCCTCGGTCCCCCCGCCGGGGGTCGCCCGACCGCCCGTGCCCGGGCCTCCCGGCGCACCCGGTGCCCCAGGTGGGCCCGGTGCTGCCCGTCCCGCCTCCGGTCCCTCGGTCCCCGCCGCTCGGGCCCCCGGTGCCGGCCCAGGCGCCGCGCCCCCGCGCCCGACGTCCTCGACCGGCCGGCCCATCCCGCCGCCGCCCCGTCCGCCGGTCTCGTCGGTCACGGGCAAGCCGATCCCGCCGCCCCCCGGGGCTCGTGGACCGGGCCGTCCGCCCGTCGGGCCGCCCATGAACCGTGGCGCCCGCCCCGCCGGTGCCGGTCCCCGGCCCGGTGGCTCCGGTGGTCCCGGTGGTCCCGGCATGGGGCGCGGCCCGTCGATGCCGGGTGGTCCCTCGTTCGGCCGTGGTGGTCCCGGTGGCGGTCCGGGTGGCGGTCCCGGCGGTGGTCCCGGTGGCCGGCCCGGTGGGCCGGGTCAGCGTCGCCAGCCGCGGCGCAAGGGCGGAGGTCGTCGTCGCAAGCGGGACGAGCTCCAGCCGATGGACATCCAGACCTACACCCCGGCCACCGCCCCGGTGCCCGAGGGTGTGGTCGTCGTCGAGCGGGCCAGCACGGCCCAAGAGCTCGGCCCGAAGCTCAACCGCACCGCGGCCGACGTGGTCCGGTTCCTGCTCCAGCAGGGCGAGATGGTCACCGCGACCCAGTCCCTCAGCGACGACCTCATCGAGCTGTTCGCGGCCGAGGTCGGCGCCGAGCTCCGCCTGGTGGATCCGGGCGAGGAGCAGGAGGTCGAGCTCCTCCGCCAGCTGCAGGTCGACGAGGACGTCGACGACGACATCTACGAGTCCTGGCCCGAACGCCCGCCGGTGATCACCGTGATGGGCCACGTCGACCACGGCAAGACCAAGCTGCTCGACTACATCCGCCGCGCCAACGTCGTGGCCGGCGAGGCCGGCGGCATCACCCAGCACATCGGCGCCTACCAGGTCCTCCAGGACGGCGAGCCGATCACCTTCCTCGACACGCCCGGCCACGAGGCCTTCACCGCCATGCGGGCGCGCGGGGCCCAGGCCACCGACATCGTGGTGCTGGTGGTGGCGGCCGACGACGGGGTGATGCCCCAGACGCTCGAGGCGCTCGACCACGCCAAGGCGGCCGACGTCCCGATCGTGGTCGCCATCAACAAGGTCGACAAGGAGTCGGCCAACCCCGACCGCGTGATGCAGCAGCTGTCCGAGCGGGGGCTGGTGCCGGAGGCCTGGGGTGGTGACACCGTCATGGTGCCCCTCTCCGCGCTGACCGGCGTCGGCGTCGACGAGCTCCTCGCCAACCTGTTGGTGGTGGCCGAGGTCGAGGACCTCCGCGCCAACCCCGAGGGTCGCGCCCGCGGCATCGTGCTGGAGTCGCACCTCGACATCGGCCGGGGCCCCGTGGCCACCGTGCTCGTGCAGCGCGGCACCCTCAAGGTCGGCGATCCGGTCGTCGCCGGGTCGGCCTGGGGGCGCGTGCGGGCCCTCATCGACGACCGGGGCGAGCAGGTGAAGGAGGCGGGCCCGTCGGCACCGGTCCAGGTGCTCGGCCTCAACGAGGTGGCCGGGTCCGGCGACCGGTTCGTGGTGGCGCCCGACGAGAAGACGGCGTCGAAGGTGGCGTCCACCCGTGAGCACTGGAAGCGCCAGGCCGCCCTCGGGCGCGAGGCCCATGCCACCGCCGGCGGCGCCCGGCTCGAGGACATCTTCGAGCAGATCAAGGTGGGCGAGGCGGCCACGCTCAACGTCATCGTCAAGGCCGACGTCACCGGCTCGTTGGAAGCGGTCACCGAGTCGCTGCGCAAGCTCGAGCGCAACGACATGAAGCTGTCCTTCGTGAGCCGCGGCGTGGGTGGCATCACCCAGGCCGACATCCAGCTCGCCGCCACCTCCAACGCCACGATCATCGGCTTCAACGTGCGACCCGACCGCAAGGCCCGGGAGCTGGCCGAGCAGGAGCACGTCGAGATCCGCACCTACGAGATCATCTACAAGCTGATCGAGGACATCGAGGCGGCCATGATCGGCATGCTCGCCCCCGAGTTCGAAGAGGTGGTCACGGGCGAGGCCGAGGTCCGCGAGGTCTTCCGGGTCCCCCGGGTCGGCGCCGTGGCCGGCTGCATGGTCATCAGCGGCACCATCACCCGTGGCTCGAAGGTGCGCTTCCTCCGCGAGGGCACCGTCATCTGGAAGGGCGCCATCCAGTCGCTCCGGCGCTTCAAGGACGACGTCCGTGAGGTGGCCACCGGCTTCGAGTGCGGCGTCGGCCTGTCCGACTTCCAGGACCTCAAGCAGGGCGACATCATCGAGACCTTCGAGGAGCGGGAGATCCCCCGCACCTGATCGCCCGGGCGGCCGGTCAGATGTAGGCCGGGTCGTCGTCGGCGGCGTACACGAACTCGTGCACCGCTTCGGGCCCGACGAGGCGCTCGAGGACGTTGCCGTCGTGGTCGGCCAAGAGCGTGGTGGGCGCCCGCTTGACCTCGTACCGGTCGCCGAGGTCGAGCTCGACGGTGGCGTCGATCGTGCGCACGGCGTGGTGCGGGAAGGCCTCGGCGAGGATGCGCTCGACGTGCTCGCACGACGCGCACCACGGCGTGGAGAAGATCAGCCAGGTGCACGGGGCGCCGGCGGCCAGGTGGACGGCCGGGACCTCGGGCCAGCAGGTGCCCTCGTTGGCGCCGCCGAGGGCGGCGTCGGCGGCGAGGCCCCGCCGGTAGCGCAGGGCGAGCACGGCGACGGCGATCCCGAGGATGACGACGATGGCGAGGCGGTCCACCTCAGGCCGCCAGCTTCACGCCGGACCGGCGGGCCCACCACAGGTACATCTCGCAGCCCACGCAGATGCCGCTCGACGCGGCCAGGCCGGCCAGGACGGCGACGATCAGGCTGAGGATCCAGCCCGCCGTGCTGGCGCCGAGCACGAAGGCGACCGTGGCGCTGCCCAGGAAGATCACGCCGACGGTGGCGGCGAAGCGGGGCGGGCGTGGGTCCTCGAGCTCCTTCGGGGGGCCCAGGCGAGGCTTGACGACCTCGACGTAGAGGCGGAGGAAGGGCCCGTACCGCGGCCCGAACGCGGCGCCGAGGAACAGCACGACGGCGAAGACCGGGGCCACGGCCGGCACCTGGAACAGGTAGCCGAGCACCAGCGCGGTGGCGAGCACGCTCTGGTTGAAGCGGGGCCCTCGCGGGTCGATCGGGGCGGGGGTGCCTTCCTTCATGACAGCAGTCTAAACCCGACTCGTCCGGTCGGGTATTCCCGGGCGCGGTCGGGCCGGAATCGGCGCCGGGACGCGGGGTCGTGGGCGGTAGCATCGACGATCCCATGGCTGTGCACGTGCTCGCCCTCACCGTGGACCTGCGCCTGCCGGCCTGCCATTCCTTGAAAGACAAGCGGGCCGTGGTCCGCACCATCGTGGAGGGTGCTCGCCACCGGTTCTCGGTGGCGAGCGCCGAGACCGGCCACCAGGACTCGTGGCAGCGGGCCGAGCTCGGCTTCGCCGTCGTGTCCGGCACCGTGGCCGTCGCCGAGGAGGTCATGGCCGCGGTCGACCGGTTCGTGTGGTCGTTCCCCGAGGTAGAGGTCCTGTCGACCGCCCACCACTGGACCGACACCGGCTGACCCTCGCCGGTCCTCCCCGCCCATTCCCCGCCGACCCCGCCGACTGGAGCGCCGCTATGGCTCGCCGCCGATCCCATCCCACCAAGCGCGACTACCCCCGTACGGCGCGCCTCGGCGAGCTGCTGCGGGAGATCCTGGCCGAGGAGCTCACGGCCATCGACGACGAGCGCATCGACCTGCTCACCGTGACCGGGGTCGAGGTCGATGCCGACCTGAACCGGGCGGTGGTCTTCTTCGACACCCTCGACGGCGACGACGCCGAGGGTGATGCCGTCGCCATCGCGGTGCTCGGGGAGCACCGCGGACGGTTGAAGGTGGCGATCGGGCGGCAGGCCTACGTGCGCAAGGTGCCCGACCTCACGTTCCGGCCCGATCCGGCCGTGCGGGCCGGGGAGAAGATCGACTCGCTCCTGCGTGACCTCGGTCCGGCCGGCGAGGTCCACGTGCCCGACGCCTACGTCGCCGGGGTGGGCATCGAGCCCTCGGCCGACCCTTCCGCCGAGCCCGACCGTGAGCCCTGACCGGCCCGCGGTCGACGGCGTCGCCGTCGTCGACAAGGAGGCGGGCTGGACCTCCCACGACGTGGTGGCCAAAGCCCGGGGCATCCTGCGTACCCGCAAGGTCGGGCACTCCGGCACCCTCGATCCGGACGCGACAGGCGTGCTCGTGCTCGGCCTCGGCCGAGCCACGCGGCTCCTGCGCTACCTGACCGAGCTCCCGAAGCAGTACACGGGCGAGATCGTGCTCGGCACCGCCACGACCACCCTCGACGCCTCGGGCGAGGTGGTGGCCACGGCCGACATGGGGGGCGTCACGCTGGACCAGGCCCGCGCCGCCGCGGCCACCCTCACCGGGGCCATCCTGCAGGTGCCCCCGATGGTGTCGGCCGTGCAGATCGGGGGTCGCCGCCTCCACGAGCTGGCCCGGGAGGGGATCGAGGTCGAGCGCGAGGCCCGTCCCGTCACCGTCCACCGGTTCGAGATCACCGACGCGCGTCCCGGCGATCCGCTCGTGCTCCGGTGCGTCGTCGACTGCTCCTCCGGCACCTACGTCCGGTCGCTGGCGGCGGATCTCGGCGTCGCGCTGGGCGGGGTGGCCCACCTCCGCAACCTGCGCCGCACCGCGGTCGGCGGGTTCACGCTGGCCGACGCCCGCACCCTCGACGCCCTCGACGTCGCCCACCTCCTGCCCATCGGCGCCGCCGTCGCCCACCTGGCCCGGCTCGACGTCGATGCCACGGCGGCGGCCGACATCGCCCACGGCAAGGTGCTCGAGCGAGCCCGGCTCGGCCTCGACCCGGGAGTGGCCGGGCCCTGGGCCGTCTTCGACACCGCCGGCGATCTGCTCGCTGTGTACGAGGCGCACCGGGGCGGAACGGTGAAGCCCGCATTGGTGATCCCGCGGTGACCGACCGGTAGCGTGGGCGCCCACTATGGAGCTCCTGCGCGACCCGGGCCGCTTCCCCCACCTGCCTCGCGGGACCGCCGTCACCATCGGTGCCTACGACGGGGTGCACCGGGGTCACCGGGCCGTGATCGAGCAGGTGCGCCATCTCGCCGCCGAGCGCGACCTCGCCACCGCGGTGGTCACCTTCGACCGCCACCCGGCCAGCGTCGTCCGTCCCGAGTCGGCCCCCCCGCTCCTCACCGACCTCGATCAGAAGCTCGAGCTCCTCGCCAGCACGGGCGTCGACTACGCCGTGGTCATCACCTTCGACGAGGTCCGGGCCACCGAGCCGGCGGAGGTGTTCGTGCACGAGCTCCTCGTCGGCAAGTTGGCCGCCCGGGTCGTGGTGGTGGGGGAGGACTTCCACTTCGGCCACAAGCGGACCGGCAACGTCGCCCTCCTCACCACCCTCGGTGCCGACCTCGGGTTCGAGGTGCGGGGGATCGACCTCGTCGGGGTCGACGGCGCGGCGGCGCCGGCCGACGACCAGGTGTCCTCCACCCGCATCCGGACCGCCCTGCGCCAGGGGGACCTGGAGCAGGCCAACCGCCTGCTGGGCCGACCCCACGAGGTGCGGGGTGTGGTCGTGGGCGGCGACCGCAGGGCGCGAGAGCTCGGGTTCCCGACCGCCAACGTCAACGTGCCCGACGACATCTGCCTGCCCGCCGACGGCATCTACGCCGGCTGGTTCCGCCGACCCGGCCCCCACGCCGACGAGCGGATCCCGGCGGCCATCAGCCTCGGCCGCCGGCCCACCTTCTACGACGACCAGCCGTACTCGCTGCTCGAGGCCCACCTGCTGGACTGGACCGGCGACCTCTACGGCGTCGACGGCCGCGTGGGGTTCGTGGCCCGCCTGCGGGGCGAGGAGCGCTTCGCCTCCGTCGACGACCTGGTGGCCCAGATGGGCCGTGATTGCGACCAGGCCCGCCGGATCCTCCTCGGGCCCTGACGCCGGGCGGTAGCCTGGGATCCCCGGGAACGGGAGCTGGTCGACGCCAACGGAGCCGGAGACAGCCGATGTCCGAACTGACGGAGCCCATCACGGGTCCGAGCACGCAACCGCCCGGGAGCCATCCCGTGGCCGCGCCCCGCCTCGCCCGGCACACCTTCACGCTCAGCGACGGGCACCGGATCGGGCTGGCCGTGTCGGGTCGCGGCGTCCCCCTCGTGGTCGTGCACGGCTTCTCGGCCGAGGGCTTCCTCTACGCCCAGACCCTCCACCGACTGGTGGGGAAGGGGTTCAAGGTGGTGGCCATCGACATGGCCGGACACGGCGGCACCCAGGGGTTGCCCACCTCCGGCGGGCGCCTCGGCGACTACGCCGAGCTGATGAGCCGGGCCACGGCCGAGCTGGGCATCCGGCGGGCCGTGTTCGCCGGCCACTCGATGGGGGGGAGGGTCGTGGCCCAGCTCGCCGCGTCGCACCCCGAGCAGGTGATCGGCGCCGTGCTCATCGACGCCATCGTCGGCGACGAGTGGGACCGCCTGGTCAACGTGTTCCGGGTCAACCCCCTCCTGCTCCTGCCCCTGGCCGGGTTCCTCGTCGCCGACACCGCGTCCACCCTCCCCATGTTCCGGGATCCGGTGCAGGCGGCCAAGCTCGGCCGGCTGGTCACGCCGACCCTGGTGGGCCACGCCCTGCAGCCGTGGCGGATGATCGGCCCGGCGGTGTCGATCCTGCGGTCTCGCGGGAGCAAGAAGATCCTCGAGACCCTGGCCCGGTGCGAGGTCCCCACCTTCGTCCTCCAGGGCGACTGGGACCTCGTGGTGCCGCCGCCCACGGCGCGCAGCGCGGCCCGGCGGTCCAACGGCCAGCTCGTCCGGATCCACCGGGCCAGCCACTCCTGGCTCCTCAAGGACCCCGAGACCCTCCCGGCCATCTTCGGCGAGCTGCTCGACGGCCGGCTCGGCCTCGCCATCCGCCAGGCCATCACCGCCGCCGGCGCCGGGTCGGTCGACGAGCTCGAGTCCGTGCTCTACGACCCCGACGCCGCCGTGGTCGCGCTCACCCCGGAGCTGACCTACACCCGGCTGGCCGAGACCCACCGGGCCAGCCGCTACCGCTGGTCGATCCCGGCCTGACGGCGCCCGATTGCCGCGCCGGGTCCGGTCTCGGGTAGCCTGGTGCCTCGATGTGCGCATCCGCGCCATCACGTCATGGCGCTCCCGCCCCGCCAGCCCCGCCCGATCGGCCGGGCAGCGTCCGGGAGGGCCGGGTCCGATACCCGAACCGAGGAAGACGCATGTCCAACCGGCCACCCAGCAACTTGAAGCCCAAAGCAGACACGATCGCCGAGCACGCCCAGAAGCCGGGCGACACCGGCTCGCCGGAAGTGCAGATCGCGCTGCTCACCGACCGCATCAACCACCTCACCGAGCACCTGAAGGTCCACAAGAAGGACCATCACAGCCGGCGAGGCCTCCTGATGCTCGTCGGGCGACGACGCCGCATGCTCGACTACGTCAAGCAGAACGACGTCGAGCGCTACCGGGCCATCATCTCGAAGCTGGGCCTGCGCCGCTAGGACGGATTCGTCGGCGATCCCCTCCGGGGATCGCCGATCGTCGTTCTCGGGGCCGGTACGGTCCCGCACACAACACAACCAACCTGCGGACGCCGATTCGGGTCGTCAGCTGCCAGTGGTGAGGGCCGGAGCACGCCTGCGGCCCCCACCACTGGGAACTGGCGCCACCGGCTGCCGCCGAGCCGGTGGCGCGACGCGCCGCCGGGTGAGGAGTTCCCAATGGCTGATGCCATCTCCGTTTCGATCCCCGTTTCGGGGACCGACAAGACCCTGACCCTCGAGACCGGCAAGCTGGCCGGTCAGGCGGGCGGCGCGGTCACCGTCCGCCAGGGCGACACCGTCGTCCTCGTCACCGCCACGGCCGCCAAGGGCGTCCGCGACGGCATCGACTTCTTCCCGCTCACCGTCGACCTCGAGGAGCGGATGTACGCCGCCGGCAAGATCCCCGGCTCGTTCTTCCGCCGTGAGGGCAAGTCCTCCGACGAGGCCATCCTCACGTGCCGCCTCACCGACCGGCCCTTGCGCCCCTGCTTCCCCGACGGCTTCCGCAACGAGGTCCACATCGTGGGCACCGTCGTCGCCGCCGACAAGGTGAACCGGCACGACATCCTCGTGATCAACGGCGCCTCGGCCGCGCTGGCGCTGTCGAACATCCCGTTCTCCGGCCCGATCGGCGCCGTGCGCATCGCCTACAGCACCGAGGGCTCGTGGATCCCGAACCCCACGTGGGAGGAGGGTGAGCAGTCCACCTTCGAGATGGTGGTCGCCGGGCGCGTGCTCGAGAACGACGACGTCGCCATCATGATGGTGGAAGCCGGCGGCACCGAGGCCACCTGGCCCGCCTTCGAGGGCGGTGCCCCCAAGGTGACCGAAGCGGTCATCGCCGAGGGCCTCGAGGCCTCGAAGCGGTGGATCCGCGAGGCGGTCGAGCTCCAGGAGGAGCTGGTGGAGAAGGCCGGCGGCAAGCCGGCCCTCATGGACTACCCCGTGCAGGCCGACTACTCCCCGGAGATCTTCGACGCCGTGGCCGCCGCCGCGAGCGCCAAGGTGACCGAGGTGTACTCGATCATCGACAAGCACGCCCGTCAGAACGCCGAGGACGCGCTCAAGGCCGAGGTCGTCGCCTCGGTCGTGCCCGGGCTCGTGTCCGACGACCTCGACGAGGAGAAGGCCACCAAGCAGGTCAAGGCCGCCTTCCGCTCCCTCTCGAAGAAGATCGTGCGCGGCCGCATCGTGAACGAGGGCTTCCGCATCGACGGGCGGGGCACCCGTGACATCCGCCCGCTGTCGTCCGAGGTCTCGGTCCTGCCCTCGGTCCACGGGTCGGGCTTGTTCCAACGGGGCGAGACCCAGGTCCTCAACGTGACCACCCTCGGCATGCCCCGCATGGAGCAGATGCTCGACACCCTGAGCAACGTCGACCGCAAGCGCTACATGCACCACTACAACTTCCCGCCGTACTCGACCGGTGAGACCGGCTTCATGCGTGGCCCGAAGCGGCGCGAGATCGGCCACGGCGCCCTGGCCGAGCGGGCCCTCGTCCCCGTCATCCCCCCGTCGCTCGAGTTCCCCTACACGATCCGCACCGTGTCCGACGTGCTGTCGTCCAACGGCTCCACCTCGATGGGCTCGGTGTGCGGCTCGACGCTGTCGCTGATGGACGCCGGCGTGCCGATCAAGGCGCCGGTGGCCGGCATCGCCATGGGCCTGGTGTTCCACGAGGGCAAGTACACGACCCTCACCGACATCCTCGGCGCCGAGGACGCGTTCGGTGACATGGACTTCAAGGTCGCCGGCACGAGCGAGTTCGTCACCGCCCTCCAGCTCGACACCAAGATCGACGGCATCCCGGCCGAGGTCCTGGCCGAGGCCCTCGACCAGGCCAAGGAGGCCCGCCTCGCCATCCTCGACGTGATGGGCAAGGCGATCGCCGAGCCGCGGCCCGAGGTCGGCGCGACGGCCCCGAAGATCATCAGCTTCGAGATCCCGATCGACAAGATCGGCGAGGTGATCGGGCCCAAGGGCAAGGTCATCAACACGATCCAGCAGGAGACCGGCGCCGACATCGCGGTCGACGACGACGGCGCCGTGGGCATCGTCAGCATCGGCGGCACCGATCGTGGCGCCGTGGCCGAGGCCGAGCGCCAGATCCGGCTGATCATCAACCCGCCGTCGGCCGAGGTCGGCGCCGTGTACATGGGCCGCGTGGTCAACGTCACCAAGTTCGGCGCCTTCGTGAACATCCTCCCGGGCCGGGACGGGCTGCTCCACATCTCCAAGATGGGCGACGGCCGCCGGGTCGACCGGGTCGAGGATTGCCTGGATCTCGGCGACGAGGTCGAGGTGAAGGTCGACGACGTCGACCCCAACGGCAAGGTCTCCCTCACCCCCGTCAACCCCGTCCCGATCCGTGAGGGTCGTGGCGGCGGCGGCGGCGACCGCCCCGAGCGGGGCGGGCGTGACCGCGACCGTGGTGACCGCGACCGCGGTGACCGCGGTGACCGCGGCGAGCGGGCCGAGCACGGCGATCGCGAGGGCCGCGAGTACGTGTCGTTCGAGGACTCCTTCGACAACGAGCTGCGCTCGGAGTTCGGTGACCTCGGTCCGGCCGACCGGGGCGACGCCGGTGGTCGCGGTGGCGACCGTGGCGGCGACCGCGGTGGTCGCGGCGGCGGTGGTGGTGGCCGGAGCGGTGGCCGCGGCGGTGGCCGGGGCGGTGACCGACGGCGGTGACCGACCCCGCCGGATCGGTCGAGGTGGCGCCCGGCATCACCAAGACCGTCCTCCCCAACGGGATCCGCGTGATCTCCGAACACATGGCCCACGCCCTCTCGGTCAGCCTCGGCTGCTGGGTGGGCGTGGGCTCGCGTGACGAGCCGGCCGAACTGGCCGGCGCGTCGCACTTCCTCGAGCACCTGCTGTTCAAGGGCACCGACGCACGGTCGGCGCTCGACATCGCCATGGCCACCGATGCCGTGGGCGGCGAGATGAACGCCTTCACCGCCCGCGAGCACACCGCCTACTACGCCCGGCTGCCCCGGGCCGAGCTGGCCTTCGGGCTCGACCTGATGGGCGAGGTGATCACCCGACCGGCGTTGCGCCCCGAGGAGATCGACGGCGAGCGCGAGGTCATCCTCGAGGAGATCCTCATGAACGAGGACACCCCCGAGGACGTGGTCCACACCGAGCTCTACGAGGCGCTCTTCCCGGACCACCCCCTCGGGCGGGAGACGCTCGGGACCGAGGACTCCATCGAGGTGATGCACCGCGACGAGATCGCCCGGTTCTTCGGTACCTGGTACCGGCCGGCCAACCTCGTGGTGGCGGCCGCCGGTGCCCTCGACCACGCCGAGGTGGTCGACCGCGTGGCCGCGTGGTTCGGCGATCGCTCGGAGGGGGCGGCGCCGGTGCGGGTGGCGCCGATCTCGCCCCCCGAACGGCTGCGGGTGGTGACCCGGGCCACCGAGCAGGCCCACCTCGCGATGGCGTGGCGGGGGCTCGACGCCTTCGACCCCGACCGCTTCGCCCTGGCCGTTGCCGCCCACGTCCTCGGCGGCGGCCCGGCCAGCCGGCTCTTCCAGGAGGTGCGGGAGAAGCGGGGCCTCGCCTACAGCGTGTACGCCGTGCCCAGCTCCTACACCGACGCCGGGTCGCTCGTGCTCTACGCCGGCACCGTCCCCAACCGGCTCGACGAGCTGCTCGGCGTCACCGAAGGCGTGGTCGCGGCGATGGCCGACGAAGGCATCACCGACGAGGAGCACCGCGTGGCCCTCGGGTACCTCGAAGGGTCGCTGCTGCTCGGCTTGGAGGACACGGGGAGCCGCATGTCCCGCCTCGGCACCGGGGAGATCACCCGAGGCTACGTGGTCCCGCTCGACGACTACCTGGCCCGCCTCCGTTCCGTCACGCCCGACGACGTCCGCCGCGTCGTGCGGCGCGTGCTCGGCGGTGACCGGGCCGTGGCCGTGGTCGGCCCGTTCGAGGCCGACCACGCCGCCTTCGCTCCCTACCGCTGAACCGCCTGTTCCCCGGGCCGGTGGCGCCTTGTAGCGTGGGCCCCATGACGATTCGCGTGGGAGTGTTCGGGGCCGGTGGACGGATGGGGGCCACGGTGTGCGACGCCGTCACCAAGGATCCCGACCTCGAGCTGGTGGCCGCGGTCGATCCGTTCCACGCCGGGCTCGACCTCCATCAGGTCACGGGGGTCGACGCGCCGCTCCAGCTGGCGGCGAGCGCGGAGGTGCTCGATGCGTCGGGGATCGACGTGGTGGTCGACTTCACCCAGGTCGAGGCCGCCCGCGACAACCTGGCCTGGATGGCGGCGCACGGCGTGCACGCCGTGGTGGGCACGACCGGGTTCGACGACGCCGACTACGAGCGGTTCCGGGCCGACTTCACCCGGAGCAACTGCGTGATCGCTCCCAACTTCGCCATCGGCGCCGTGCTCATGATGCGCTTCGCCGAGCTGGCCGCGCCGTACTTCGAGACGGCCGAGATCATCGAGCTGCACCACAACCAGAAGATCGACGCGCCGTCCGGCACGGCGATGCACACCGCCCGCCGCATGGCCGCGGCGTCGAGGGACTGGGCCCCCGACCCCACCACCAAGCACGTGCTCGAGGGGGCTCGGGGCGGGCGCACGGTCGACGGGATCCCGATCCACTCGGTCCGGCTGCAGGGCATGGTCGCCCACCAGGAGGTGCTCTTCGGCACCACCGGGCAGTCGCTGTCCATCCGGCACGACTCGTACGACCGCACGTCGTTCATGCCCGGCGTGGTGCTGGCGGTGAAGCGGATCGCCTCGGTGCCGGGGGTGACCCTCGGCCTCGAGCACCTGCTCGACCTCTGAGGGCGCTCACCCACCCGGCGGGCCGGCGGCGGCCAGCAGGTCGGGCGAGCGGGCCAGCCGGCCGACGCTGACGGCCGCCAGTGCGGCCGCGGCCGTGGCGCCGATGGCCCGCAGGGGGGTCAGCTCGATCGTCTCGCCGAACACGGCGAGGCCGAGCACGGCCGACACCAGCGGCCCGACGGTGGTGAGCGCGGTCTGGGCCGCCGACAGGCGTCCGGCCCGGAGCGACGCGTTCTGGATGACCACCGCCACCGGCACGATGGCGGCGGCCGCCCAGGGCGCCCACCACCACAGCAGGCCGGCCGGTGTGGTGCCGGGCCCGAGCGAGCCCGTGACCTCCTTCACGATGGCGTTCATCACCCCGAAGAGCACGCCCGACGAGGCCCCGAGCAGGGCGGCGGCGAGGTCGGGGATGCGTCGGCCGGCCAGGGCGAGGGCCAGGGCCACGGCGATCAGCGGCGGGACCGCCATGCGCCAGCCCGAGGCCGAGCCGCTCGCCGAACCGGCCGCCGGTGCCAGCGCGGCGATGAGCAGGGCGAGGGCGGCGACGAGCGCCGATGCCGCGAGCCAGTCCTCGCGTCGGACCGGGTGGCGGGCCACCCAGGCGCCGAGGGGAACGCTGAAGAGGATCTGGGTCACCTGGATGGTCTGGACCAACAGCAGCGACCCGAGTCGCAGGGCGGCGGCGAGCAGGACGAAGCCCCCGAGGCCGGCGGCGAGGAACCCGACGAGCCAGGCCGGCTGGCGGATCGTGTCGAGTGCGCTGGAACGGCTGCCGCGGCCGTCGCGCCGCGCCTCGAGGGCGGCGAGGTTGCCCTTCTGCTGGAGGGCGAGGCCGCCGGCGAACACGAAGGCGGCGACGAGGGAGAGGACACCGGCGATCACGTCAGGGGGTGTGGCGGTGGACGTGCCGGGCGCCGGCCTGGTCGCGAGCCAGGACGATCATGGCGTCGATGTTCACGTGGCTCGGCCGGGTCACGGCGAAGGCGATGCAGTCGGCCACGTCGTCGGCGGTGAGCGGGGTGACGCCCTCGTAGACCTTGGCCGCCCGAGCCTCGTCGCCGCCGAACCGGACGATCGAGAACTCCGTCTCGACCATTCCCGGGTCGATCTCCGTGACCCGCACCGGTTGGCCGAGGAGCTCCTGGCGCAGGACGGACATGGCGGCCCGCACGCCGAACTTGGCGGCGTTGTAGCCGGCCCCGCCGGGGTAGGGCTCGTGGGCGGCGATGGAGCCCACCGTCACGATGTGGCCGTCGCCGCTGGCCACGATGGCCGGGAGGAGGGCCTTGGTGACCCGGATGACCCCGAGGACGTTGGTGGCGTACATGGCCTCCCACCGGTCGAGGTCGGCCTCGGCCACCGGATCGAGGCCGAGCGCGCCGCCGGCGTTGTTGACGAGGACGGCGCACTCGGGGACCGCGGCGCAGAACGCGTCGACCGACGCCTGGTCGGTGACGTCGAGCCCGACGGCCCGGCCGCCGATCTCGGCCGCCAATGCCTCGAGGCGGTCGATCCGGCGGGCGCCGACCACGACGTCGAAGCCCTCGGCGGCGAGGCGGCGGGCCGTGGCCGCGCCGATCCCGGAGCTGGCCCCCGTGACCACGGCGACCCGGCCCGTCATGCCGTGTCCTCCTCGGGTTCGAGCTCGTCCTCGAGCTCGGCGAGCTGCTGGACCTCGGTGGTGCCCTTGCGGAACTCGGAGAAGAACAGGAGGAGGCCCGAACCGACGGTGACGGCCAGGAAGTAGGGGCGGTAGTCCTTCACCACCTGCAGGAACCACGAGATCGGGTCGGCGAGCTTGTCGCCGATCCAGTAGAGCAGGAACATGCGCCCGACGGTGCCGGCCACGTTGAGGCCGGCGAAGAGCGCCACCGGCATCTCGGCCGCGCCGGCGAGAAGGCAGACCGGGTTGTTGGGCATGATCACCACGAGGGCATGGCCGGCCCGGCCGAAGAGCCGCTCCAGCGAGCGCATCGATTCGCCCAGCGTCTTGGTGCGGTTCTCCATCCACACGATGGCGCGGTCGCCGTAGAGCTTCCCCAACAGGTAGAAGGACGCGTCGGGGGCGAGCAGGCGGAAGAACCCGACGGCGAAGTACAGGCCGAAGGCGTCACGGCCGTTCTGCACCGCGTTGGCGGCGAAGACCACGTTGCGGTTGGACGGGCCGAGGGCCATGAGGGCGATCGGCGCCTCGGTCACCAGCTGCGGGCCGATGATCCAGCCGACGAGGTTGCAGACCCACAGGACGCCGATCGGGGCGACGATGACGGTGAGCCGGCGCCGGCCGATGTGGTGGGCGGGCCGGGGGAGCTTGGGGTCGTGCTCGTGGCCATGCAGGTGGGATGCCGCCGCGTCGCTCAAGGCCGGCAGTCTCCCACAAACCCCTGTCGGCTCAGTGTTCGATGCCGAGCTTCGACGCCCAGGGCACGGCCCCGCCGCGGACCAGCTCCCGCCCCATGTCGGCGCGGGCGCCGGTGACGCGCGGGCTGAGGACGAGCGCGTACGGCTCGGAGACGAGGAACACGTAGCCGTTGGTCTCCTCGAGCCTCGTCGCCAGGTTGGTGTAGGCGGCCCGCCGGGCGTCGAGGTCGGCGGCGCTGCGGCCGTCGGCCAGCAGGGCGTCGATCTTCGGGTCCGACAGCTTGCTGAGGTTGAGGGGCGAGCCCGAGTGCAGGAACGGGTAGAAGAGGTCGGGGTCGGGCGGGCTGGTGATGGTGGCGACCACGGCGGCGTAGGTGCCGGTGACCTGCTCCTGGGACAGCTTCTTCGGCTCGATGGCCTTCACCTCGATGGCGAAGGCGTCTCGGAAGCCGGCACCCTCCCACATCTTCTTGAGCCCCTGGGCCACCTCGGCCGCGCCGCTGTTGAGGGCGGCGTCGAGGGTGAAGTCGAGGGCGAGGCCGCCGCGCTTGAGCTCGGCCAGCGCCCGCCGGGCCTTGGCCTGGTCGAGCGGGCGGGGGGCTTTGCTCTCGGCCGCCAGTGGCGCGAGGGCGAGGGCGGCCGAGCTCGGCTCGGCCCGCTCGCCGAGGGTGGCGGCCAGCACCTTGCGGTCGATCGAACCGGCCAGCGCATCGCGCACCCGGTCGTCCTTGAACGGGGCGTTGGCCGTGTTGAACACGAGGTAGTGGAGGAAGGCCTGGTCCTCCACGACGGCGGGGAACCGGGTGGCGAGGCGGCTGACCGTGTTGCTGTCGGAGATGAACACGGCGTCGACCTCGCCCTTCTCCAGCGCCGTGGCCCGCTGATCGTCGCCGGTGGTGACGACGAAGTCGATCTCGTCGAGGAAGGGGCGCTCGCCCCAGTAGTTCTCGTTGCGCACGAGCACCACCTCGTTGGCCTTGCCCAGGTCCTTGATCTTGAAGGGTCCGCACCCGATCGGGGGGCCGGCGTCGGACTTCTTCAGCACCAGGCCGAGCCCTTGGGCCAGGAGGCCGGGGAAGCCGGCCCATGGGGCGGTGAGCCGTACGACGACGGTGCGGTCGCCGGTGACGTCGACGGTCTTGATGGGCTGGGCGAAGGCGGCGACGACAGGGTTGGCCCGCAGCAGCGCCATCGAGTCGGCGACGGCACGGCCGTCGACGGGGGAGCCGTCCGAGAACCGGGCCCCGGCGCGCACGGTGATGGTCCACTCGGTGGCGTCGGCGTTCGGAGTGACCGACTCGGCCAGGAAGCCCTCCGGACCCTTCTCCGTGTAGCGCACCAGCGGGTCGGTGATGCTGGTGAGGACGGCCATGACCGACGGGTTGGCGTCGGTCGAGCCGATGCGCAGGTCGCCGATGTCGTCCCGCAGGGCCACGCGGAGGCGGCCGCCCTGCGTCGCCGGCGCGGGGTTGAAGGTCGGGGTGCCGCCCGGCCCACTCGGTCCCGGCCCGCTCGGCCCGCTCGGCCCGGCCGGCCCGCCGGGGCCGGCGGTGGACCCCGGACCGGCGGCGACGGCGTCGGATCCCCGCCGGGTGAGGACGAGGGCGGCGAGGAGGCCGAGCACCACCACCACGGCGGCGACGGCGATCCACGGCCCGCCCGATCGGCCCGTTGCCGGGCCCGAGGGCACCGCGGTGGCTGCCATGATGCTCCCGGTGCCGGTGGTGCGCAGCAGCGACTCGATGCCGGCGGTCGGGTCGACCCCGCCGGAGTCGGAGGTGGTGAGCATCGGCGTGACGGGCTGGCCGAGGCTGGCCTGGAGCTCCTGGAGACGCTGGCCGAACACCTCGGTGGAGGGGAAACGCCCGGCCGGGTCCTTGGCCATCGCCGTGGCCAGCACGTCGACCACCTCCGGCGGCGCGATGTCGTCCGGCAGCGGCGGCACCGGATCGTGCATGATCCGCCGGATGAACGGGAGCAGGCCCTCGTCCTCACGGGACACGAACGGCGGCAGACCGGTGAGGAGGGCGTAGATCGTGGCCCCGAGGGAGTAGACGTCCATGGTGGGATCGGGCGGCTTGCCCTCGAGGATCTCCGGGGGCGTGTACTCCGGGGTGAAGGTCATGGTGGCCCGCGCCCCGTCGGTGCCCATCCCCACCGCCGAGATGCCGAAGTCGGCGAGGGCGGGCTCGCCGTAGGCCGACACGAGGATGTTCTGGGGCTTGATGTCGCGGTGGAGGATGCCGGCCGCGTGCACCACGTTGAGCGCGCCGCACATCTTCACGCCCACCTGGAGGGCGTCGGCCAACGGCATGGGGCCGTTGCGGTCGATCCAGTCGGCGATCGAGCCGCGGGCCATGAGCTCGGTGGTCATGTAGGGCCGGCCGTCGTCGGTGAGCCCGGCGTCGAGCACCGTGACCACGTTGGGATGGGCACTGAGCCGGCCGGCCGCCCGGCACTCCCGGATGAACCGCTCGCGCGCCTTCTCGTCGAGGTTGATGGTGAGGACCTTGACGGCGACGACCCGGTCGAACTGCTCCTGGTAGGCCGAGAACACGATGGCGAAGCCGCCCTGGCCCAGCGGCTTGAAATCGCGGTAGCCGGCGATGCGGGGGCCGTCGGAGCCGCCGGTGCCGCGGTTGGAGAGTGAGATCGTGTCCTCAGCCATGCGCCTCGCCCTCGCCATCGAGGTCGGGCCATCATCCCACAGGAGGCATCCCGCCGGTGGCGGCCCTGGCTCTGGCCCGCCGGGGTCGGCCACCATGGAGGGGTGACGGCCGACCGCGACACCCCCGAGGACACCCCCGGCGCTGCGTCGCGCGTGTCCTACGCCTTCGCCCGGCGGCCGAAGTGGGTGGTGTGGCACCTGATCGCCCTCGCCGTCGTGATCACCTTCGCCAACCTGGGGTTGTGGCAGCTCCGGCGCCTGGCCGAGCGGCGGGAGCACAACGCCACCGTCCTGGCCCGGGGGGACCTGCCCCCGACCCCGGTGGAGGCGCTCGTGCCGTCGGGGACGTCGGGCGCCGAGGTGGCCGAGCTCGAGTACCGGCGGGCCACCGCCGCCGGCACCTACGTCACCGCCGACCAGGTGCTCGTCCGCAACCGCACCAACGGCGGGGCGCCGGGCTTCTGGGTGCTCACCCCGGTACGCCTGGCCGACGGGACGGCGGTGGTCGTGAACCGCGGCTGGATCCCGCTGCCCTTCGGCGACGGTGGCGATCCCGGTGCCTACGCGCCGCCGGCGGGGCCGGTGGTGGTCACCGGGGTGCTCCATCCCACGCAGGTCCGGGAGGGGATCGAGGCCGCCGACCCGGCCGAGGGAAGGCTCGGGGTGCTGAGCCGTGTCGACCTGCCCCGTTTCGCCCAGCAGGTGGGCTACCCGGTCCGGCCCGGCTACCTCGACCTCGTGTCCAGCGAGCCGTCCCCGACCGTGGCCTTCCCCACGACGCTGCCCGCACCGGTGCTCGACGACGGCCCCCACCTCAACTACGCCGGGCAGTGGTTCATCTACACGACGTTGACCGCGATCACCTACCCGCTCCTCCTGCGCCACACGGCGAGGCGGCAGGCCGAGACCCTTCCCGCCCTCGAGCCCACCCGGACCGCGGAGCCGGTGTGACCGGGAGCGACACCCGCTCGCGGGTGCTGGTGGCCTGCCTCGCCTGCGTCGAGCGGTGGGGCCTGGCCAAGACCTCGCTGGAGGCGGTGGCCCAGGAGGCCGGGGTGTCGAGGGCCACCCTCTACCGGTGGTTCCCCGGCGGGCGGGAGCAGGTCATCTCCGAGACGGTCACCTGGGAGGTGGCCCGCTTCTTCACCCGGGTCGAAGCGGTCGTGGCCACCGCTCCCGACCTCACGGCCAAGCTGGTGGAAGGCATCGTGTTCGGGCACCGGGCCATCGTCGAGCACCGGCTCCTGCAGCGGATCCTCTCCACCGAGCGCGAGGCCCTCCTGGCCGAGCTGTCGGAGAGCTCGCTGCTGGTGCTCGGCGTGATCCGGGCCTACGTGCAGGAGCTGCTGCGGGGGGAGGAGCTGCGGGCCGGGATCGATCCCGAGGAGGCGGCCGACCACATCGCCCGGCTGTTCCTGTCGTACCTCGGGAGCGGCGGCCGCTGGGACCTGACCGATCGCGACGAGGTGACGCGCCTGGTGCGGACCCAGTTCGTCGCCGGCGTCCTGGACGACGGCCGATCATGACCGCTATTCGCTGACGACCCCGTCAGTGACCCATGTCACGGGCGCGGCCCTTGGCAATGAGACAGATCCCTGCTTATTGTCAGCAGATGCCGGTCATTGATCTGAGCGATGGGGGCCCGACGGGGCGTGGGGGCGCAACCGACACCATCGGCGCGCCCACCTCGGCGTCGCTGCTGGTCGCTCCGGCCGCCTCGCTGGAGCAGCGGATCATCGCCGCCACCCTCCGGTGCGTCAGCCGCTGGGGCGTGGCCAAGTCCACCCTCGACGACATCGCCCGCGAGGCGGGGTGCAGCCGGGCCACCGTGTACCGGGTCTTCCCCGGCGGCAAGGACGTCGTCCTGCTCGCCACCGCCCGCCACGAGGTGGAGGCCCTCCTGTCCGACGTGGCCGCCGCGGCCGACGGCGCCACGACCCTGGCCGGCACCGTGACCGCCAGCCTCGCCACCGCCGTGCGGTGGCTCCACGACCACCCGGCCCTGCAGTACCTGGCCGAGCACGAGCCCGAGGTGATCCTGCCGTGGATCGCCTTCGACGGCCTCGACCCGATCCTGGCCCTCGTGACCACCTATTTCGCCCCGCGCCTCGGCCGGTACCTCCCGGAGCGGGAGGCGGCCGAACTGGCCGAGGCCCTGTGCCGGGTCGTCGTGTCCCACGCCTTCGAGTCGGCCGACGACGCCGCCATCGATCTCACGTCGGAGCAGGAGGCCGGTCGGTTCGCCGACACCTTCCTCCTGCCCGGCTACCGCTCCACCACCGTCCACCACCGCTCTTGACCGAGCGATCACCTCAGGGGGAACCCGCCATGTCCACCACCGAGATGTCGAGCACCGAGGAGATCCTCGGTCGATCCGATGCCAACGACCTCGATGCCATCCTGGCGGTCCCGAACCCGTACCTCGAGGGCACCATCCACACGGTGAAGGACCACGCCGACGCCATCTTCACCTGGGACTACGAGAAGGGCGCCCGCCCGGCGCTGAACAAGCTCTACGAGAAGGCCAAGAACGCCCAGTGGAACGGCGAGACCGACCTCGACTGGTCGATCGACGTCGACCAGGAGGAGCTGGCCAAGAGCGCCGTCACCAACTCGCCGATCAACTCCCAGCTCGATCTGAGCGGCACCTGCTTCGAGAAGTGGAACGACGACGACTGGGCCCGGCTCAACGTCGAGATGCAGAACTGGACGCTCAGCCAGTTCATGCACGGCGAGCAGGGGGCGCTGCTCTGCACGGCCAAGATCGTCGAGACGGTGCCGTGGATCGACGCCAAGTACTACGCCGCCACGCAGGTGATGGACGAGGCCCGTCACGTCGAGGTCTTCGCCAAGTACCTCGACGAGAAGCTCTCGGGCCACTACCCGATGAACACCCACCTCGGCCTGCTCCTCGACGACATCATCCTCGACAGCCGGTGGGACATGACCTACCTCGGCATGCAGATCATGGTGGAGGGCCTCGCCCTCGCCGCCTTCGGCTTCATCCACATGATGACCACCGAGCCGCTGCTCAAGCAGATGCTCCGGTACGTGATGAGCGACGAGGCTCGGCACGTGGCCTTCGGGGTGCTCTCCCTCAAGGAGTACTACGCCGAGCTGACCGACGTGGAGCTCCGGGAGCGCCAGGAGTTCGCCTTCGAGGCCGCCGTCCGCATGCGTGACCGGCTCCTCCAGCAGGAGGTGTGGGAGCGGGTGGGCGTGCCCGTGAAGGAGGCCATCCAGCTCACGAAGATGACGCCGGAGTCGGAGATCTTCAACCAGATGCTCTTCTCCAAGATCGTGCCGAACTGCAAGAAGCTCGGCCTCCTCGACGCGTCGGGCGGCTGGCTCCGCCAGCGCTTCGGCGAGATCGGCGTGATCCAGTTCGAGGACTGGGTCGACACCGGCGAGGAGTACGAGAGCTTCGCCCTCGGCCAGGATCTGCAGGCCGGCTGACCCCACCACGATTCGGTCCGGCTGCACGTAGTTCCGCTACGCTGGACCCGCTTCCTAGCAGAGAGGGTCGTCCTTGGGCGGCCCTCTCTGCTTTGTCCACCCGGGGCGAGGAGCCCCCTCGAGGAGCCTCGTGACCCGTCCCATCGCCCTCGCCACCTGCGACCCGCTGCCCGTCGAGGCCGACGAGTCCGCCATCGAGGCCGCGCTCTCCGCCGCCGGGGTTCCGTACGAGTGGGCGGTGTGGGACGACCCGGGGGTGGCGTGGGCGGGGTTCGCCGCCGTGGTGATCCGCACCACGTGGGACTACCACCGGCGCCTCGACGAGTACCTGGCCTGGGCCCGCGCCGTCGGCGCCGTGACCTCGCTCTGGAACCCGGCCGAGCTGGTGGTGTGGAACAGCCACAAGGGCTACCTGGCCGACCTCGCCGCCGCGGGGATCGTCACCGTCCCGACCGAGGTCGTGCCCGCCGCGGGGCCCTGCCCGCCGTTGGGCGAGATCGTCGCCGCCCGGGGCTGGCCCCCCGGTGGCGAGGTCGTGGTCAAGCCGGCGGTGTCGGTGGGCTCGCTCGGGGCCAGCCGGGGTCCGTCCGACGACCCTTCGCTGCACGCCGCTCTGGCGGCGCTGGTGGCCGAGGGCGACGCCCTGGTCCAGCCCTTCCTGCCCGAGGTCACCACCGCCGGGGAGGTCTCGACCGTGTTCGTCGACGGCGCCGTCACCCATGCCCTCCGGAAGGTGCCCTCGGCCGGCGACTACCGGTCGCAACCGGAGTGGGGCGGCCGCCTCGAGGGGATCCCGCCCCGCCGCGACTGCGTGGCTCTCGGGCGCGACGCCCTCGCCGCCGTCGCCGACCGCTTCGGTGTCGAGCCGCTCTACGCCCGCGTCGACACCATCGACCTCGACGGTCGGCCCCACCTGATCGAGCTCGAGATCATCGAGCCCGACCTCTTCTTCGGCTTCGGCCCCCCGGAGGCGGCCGCCGCCTTCGCTGCGGCGCTGCGTCGCCTCTCGCACGCGTGAAGGCCCCCGGGACCGTCGCGCGGCGTCCGGTAGGGTGCACGGCCATGGCGACACCCCTGGCCTCGGAGCCGGCCCTCCTCGTGCTGCTCACGCTGCGCCTGCGCTCCTTCGCCTCCGCCGCCGTCGTGGCCGACGCCTCGGGGGTGCCGGTGGGCGAGGTCAGCCGGCTCCTGGGGGAGTTCGCCGCCGCCGACCTCGTGAAGTACCGGGAGGGCAAGCTCACGGGCTGGCTGCTGACCGGCGCCGGCCGGGCCGAGGGGCAGCGCCTCCTCGCCGACGAGCTCGCCGCCGCCCCCGACCACGTGGGCGTCACCGTGCGGTCGTGCTACCAGGACTTCCTGGCCCGCAACCAGGAGATGCTCGAACTGTGCACCGCCTGGCAGCTCAAGGGCGGGGCCAGCAGCCAGGTGATCAACGACCACACCGACGCCGACTACGACCGCGGCGTGCTGGCCGACCTGCGCCGGCTCGACACCGACATCCTGCCGGTGGTCGAGGGGCTGGCCGGGGTCCTGGCCCGCTTCGGCTCGTACGGGCGCCGGTTCGGGCACGCCCTCACCATGGTCGAGGGCGGCGACCCCGATTTCTTCACCAAGCCCCTGATCGACTCGTACCACACTGTGTGGTTCGAGCTGCACGAGCACCTGCTCGCCAGCCTCGGCATCGAGCGCAGCTCGGAAGCCGCCCCCTGAAGGAGACCCAGATGCCCCGCTTCGGCCCCGTCCTCACCGCCATGGTCACACCGTTCACCGACGACGGCGCCCTCGACCTCGACGGCACGGCCAAGCTGGCAGCGTGGCTGGTGGAGCAGGGCAACGACGCCCTGGTCGTGACCGGCACCACGGGCGAGGCGTCGGTGCTCACCGACGAGGAGCAGGTCGAGGTGTGGCGGGCCGTCCGGGGGGCCGTCGACGTGCCCCTCGTGGCCGGCTCGGGCACCAACGACACCGCCCACGCCGCCCACCTCACGGCCCAGGCCGCCGGGGCCGGGATGGACGGCGTGCTCGTCGTCGCGCCGTACTACAACCGGCCGAGCCAGGCCGGCATGGACGCCCACTTCCGGGCCGTGGCCGCCGCCACCGAGCTCCCCGTGATCCTCTACGACATCCCGGTGCGCACCGGCCGCAAGGTCGCCACCGACACCCTGCTCCGCCTCGTGGCCGAGGTGCCCAACATCGTGGCCGTCAAGGACGCGGCGGGGAACCCGGCCGAGTCGGCCCGCCTCGTGGCCGACGCGCCCGACGGCTTCGAGCTCTACTCGGGCGACGACGCCCTCACCCTGCCCCTCCTCGCCGTCGGGGCGGTGGGCACCATCGGCGTGGCCACCCACTGGTGCGCGGCGGAGGTGGGGGCGATGATCCGGGCCTTCCAGGCCGGGGATGTGGCCGGGGCCGCCCGCATCAACGCCGGGCTCATCGAGAGCTACGACTTCGAGACCGGCGACGCCAGTCCCAACCCGATCCCGTCCAAGGCCATGCTCCGCGTGCTCGGTCTGCCGGTGGGCCAGTGCCGGCTGCCCATGGGCCCGGCCCCCGACGGGCTCGAGGACCGGGCCCGCCAGGTGCTGCACAACCTCGGCCGCCCTGGCTTCTGACCGGAGCGCTGCCGGCACCCCGGGGCCCGACAGTCCCATGGCCTAGACTCCCGGGACCATGGCTGAACCCGTCAGCGTCACCTTCCTCGGCGGGTTGGGGGAGATCGGACGCAACTGCGCCTGCATCGAGGTCGACGGCCGCATCATGCTGCTCGACTGCGGTCTGATGTTCCCCGACCTCGACATGCTCGGCATCGACCTCGTCCTCCCGGACTTCTCCTACCTGCTCGACAACGCCGACCGCATCGAGGGGTGCATCGCCACCCACGGCCACGAGGACCACGTGGGGGGCCTGTCCTTCGCCCTCCGCCAACTCGAGTTCCCGATCTTCGGCTCCGCGCTCACGCTCGGTCTGGCCCGCAACCGGATCGAGGAGGCCGGCCTGCTCAGCCGCACCGAGCTGATCCCGGTGGCCGACGGCGAGCGCCGCAAGATCGGGCCCTTCGACGTCGAGTTCATCCCGGTCACCCACTCGGTGCCCCACGGGTTCGCCACCGCCTTCCACACCCCGCAGGGGGTGATCCTGCACACCGGCGACTTCAAGCTCGACCTCACCCCCGTCGACGGCCGCCTCACCGACCTCGCCCGCATCGGCAGCATCGCCCACGAGCACGGGATCCGCCTCCTGCTGTCGGACTCCACCAACGCCGACCAGAAGGGCCACTCCCACTCCGAGCGGGCCGTCGGCCGGGTGCTCTACGACCTGTTCCACGAGCACGACGGCAAGCGGATCATCACCACCTGCTTCGCCTCGCACATCCACCGGGTCCAGCAGATCGCCGATGCGGCGCTGTCGTTCGGGCGCACGATCGCCACGATGGGCCTCTCGATGAAGCGCAACGTCCGCACGGCGCGCGAGATGGGCCTGCTCGACATCCCCGAAGGCGCCATCGTCGACATCGCCGACGCCCGTGACATGGACCCGGCCAAGCTGTGCGTCATCTCGACCGGCTCCCAGGGCGAGCCGATGTCGGCCCTGGCCCTGCTGGCGTCGCGCAGCAACAAGTTCATCGAGCTGGGCGAAGGCGACGTGGTGATCCTCTCGTCGCACCCCATCCCCGGCAACGAGGCCAACGTCAGCAAGGTGATCGACGGCCTGGTGCGGATCGGGGTGGAGGTGGTGCACTCCGGCATCGCCGACGTCCACGCCACCGGCCACGCCAAGGCCGAGGAGCTGAAGACCTTCCTCTCGATCACCCAGCCCGACCACTTCGTGCCCGTCCACGGCGAATACCGGCACATGGTGGCCCACGCCCGCCTCGGCAAGCAGATGGGGGTGGCCGACGACCACGTCCACGTGTGCGAGGACGGCGACCGGGTGGTGCTCCACGACGACGGGGTCACCGTCGAGCGCGACGTGGTGCCCTCGGGGTACCTCTACGTCGACGGGATCGTGGGCGACGTCGGCTCGGGGGTGCTGCGCGACCGGCGGGTGCTGGCCGAAGAGGGCGTGGTCGTGGTGGTGGTCGCCGTCGACCGGCGCACCGGCGCCATCTTCACCGGGCCCGAGATCATCACCCGGGGCTGGGTGTACGCCCCCGAAGCGGAGGACCTCCTCGAGGGCTGCGCCGAGCGGGTGCGCGACGCGATCAAGGAGGCCTTCGCCTCCGACGGCACCGACATCGAGACGCTCCAGCGCGTCGTGCGCAAGGCCGCGGGCAAGTACGTCAACGACCAGACCCGCCGCCGGCCGATGATCGTGCCGGTGGTGATGGAGGCCTGACTCGGCCGACGGTCAGCCGGCGGGGTGGGGCGGGGCGAACCCGAACCCGACCCCGCTGCGGATGAGCGGGAGGTCGGCCATCGTGGCGATGCCCGGCGCGGCCCGGCACACCGCCGGGATGGCGTTGACGACCTGCATGGCCGTGGCGATGCTGGCCGCCCGCACGTGCTCGGCCATCGGCAGGGGACGCTCCCAGCTCCCGAGGGCGAGGAAGTGGGCCCGCATGGACGGGTCGCCCTCGATGGTGAGGGTCCAGCCGTCGGCCGGCGTCGGCCAGTGCGACGGGTACTCGCCCCCCACCGTCCAGAGGGCGTCGATCTCCACCAGCGTGCGGCCCTGGCGGCGCCCCTGCCAGTGCCACCGCTGCCCGGCCACCGTGCCGGCCCGCAGGACCGTGCCGAAGATGTCGTGGTCCTCCCGGGCGAGCACCAGGTCGACGTCGGTGACGATCTCGTCGATCCCGGCCCCGAGGGCGTCGGCCAGCAGCTTGACCTCCTCCTGGAAGATCCCGCTGTTGAACCGGAGGAAGTCGCTGGCCTCCTCGCTGACCTCCTCGGGTGCGCACCCGAAGCGCATGTTGTCGAAGGTGATGTGGGTGCTCTCGTAGAAGGACCAGTCCGCCCGCTCCTGCAGGGTGAGCCGGTCGATGCGCCGGCTCATGCCGGACAGGGCGAGGGGGAGGACGCCGCTCAGGTTGCCGGGGTTCAGGCCCGACCCGTGGATCGTCGAGCCGCCCCGCTCGCAGGCGGCGAGGAGGCGCTCGAGGTCGGCGGGCGGGAGCGTGCGGGGGTGGAACAGGAACGCCGTCGTGACCACGTTCTTGCCGCTGGCCAGCAGGGCCACGACCTCGTCGAGGCTGGTGTTGCGGGGCAGGTAGCACACGCAGTCGGCCTCGATGGCCAGCACCTCGTCGAGGTCACGGGTGGCCCGCACGCCGAGCGGGTCGATCCCGGCGAGGGTGCCGAGATCGGCGCCGTCCTTGCCGGCCGAGTGGACCCAGCCGCCCACCAGCTCGAGGTCGGGACGTTCGGCCACGGCCCGGATCGCCTCCACGCCCTGGTTGCCGGTCGCCCATTGGATCACGCGGAGAGGCATCGTTCGAGGCTACCGCCCCTTGCCTTTCGCACCCGTCGGGGCCCGCCGCTACCCTCGGCCCCCATGTCCGACGCCGCTGCGCCGCCCGCCCGCACGCTCCTCGCCGAGGCCGCCGAGGCCCTGCTCGACCGCAAGGAGCAGCTCACCCTCGACCAGCTCCGGGCCCTCGCCGCCCTGCCGTCCGAGGCCGTCCCGTCGCTGGCCGCGCTGGCCCACGAGGTCCGCCTGGCCTGGTGCGGCCCCGAGGTCGAGGTGGAAGGGATCCTGTCGGCCAAGACCGGCGGCTGCCCCGAGGACTGCCACTTCTGCAGCCAGTCCTCGAAGTTCGAGACCCCGGTCCTGGCCACGCCGTTCCTCGACGAGGCCGACGTGCTGCGCGCCGCCGAGGAGACGGCACGGCTCGGGGCATCGGAGTTCTGCATCGTCCTGGCGGTCCGGGGCCCCGACGAGCGCACCATGACCCGCATCCTCGACCTCGTGCCCAAGGTGCGCGAGCGGGTCGGCATCAACGTGGCCGTGAGCGCCGGGATCCTGACCGACGACCAGGCCCGGCGCCTGGCCGAGGGCGGCGTGCACCGCTACAACCACAACCTCGAGACGGCCCGCTCCTTCTTCCCAGAGATCGTCACGACCCACACCTGGGAGGAGCGCCACGACACCTGCCGGCTCGTCCACACCTACGGCATGGAGCTGTGCTGCGGCGTGCTCCTCGGGATGGGGGAGACCGACGAGCAGCGCATCGAGCTCATCGGCCAGCTGCGCGACGTGGAGCCGGCCGAGGTGCCGATCAACTTCCTGAACCCCCGCCCCGGCACCCCGCTCGGCGACCGCACCCTGGTCGAACCGCTCGAGGCCATCCGCTGGATCGCCCTGTTCCGCCTCGGCCTGCCGTCGGTGATCCTGCGCTACGCCGGCGGGCGCGAGGTCACCCTCCGCGAGCTCCAGGCCCTCGGCATGACCTCGGGCATCAACGCCCTGATCGTGGGCAACTACCTCACCACGCTCGGCCGGTCGCCCGACGACGACCTCCAGATGCTCGACGACCTCGAGATGCCGATCGGCATCCTGTCCAAGGTCCTCTGAGCGCCGGTCGGTGACCGACCCGTTCTGCCGCTGGTGCGGGCAGCCCGCCGGGGGCTGCGACCAGCGCTCGTGCCGACGGGCCCTCGACCCGCCCCGATGCTGTCCCACCTGTGGCCGCCGGCTCCGGGTGCTCGTGATCCCCACCGGCTACGAGGCCACCTGCCGCGACCACGGTCCCGTGCCCGGGGGGTGACCATCCCCGTTCCGGGGTCTACCATCGTGTGAACTAGTTGCTGTCGTCCCGCGGCGCGGGCATCGGGGCCGTTGACGAGGCGATGCGTCCTTCTACGCGTCTGCCCGGATGGTCCGAGTGTCAACCAAGCAAAAGCCCAGGTCAGGGGCATCATCGCCCCGAACGAAGGCCCAGCCCGCCCCCCGTGCCGCCTCTGGCGGTGGGTCGCGGGCCGGCCGCTGGACCGAGCCGCCGGCGCCGCCGCAGGAGCGGGCGGTCGGGCGGGCCGTGCGGGTGGCCTTCGACGGGCACGGCCACGACGCCTGGGGACTCGGGCTCATCGTGGCCGGCGTGGTCTCGGGCCTCGGGATCTACCTCAACTCGGCCGGGCCGGTCGGGCACGGCATCGCCGTCGGCACCGGCTGGCTCATCGGGCGGGCCGCGCTCCTCGTGCCCGTGGTGCTCCTCGCCTCCGGCCTGCTGCTCGTGCGCGGCCCGCGGGTCGACGAGCTCGGTGAACCGGTCGACGACGAGATGGTCGACACCATCCGGCTCGGGATCGGCTCGGCCCTCCTCGCCCTCGCCACCACCGGCCTCCTCCACCTCGCCGGCGGCCAGCCCGGGCTCGACGCCGGGACCGACACCCTCACCCGGGCCGGCGGGTCCGTCGGCTCCGCCGTCGGCGGCGCGCTGGTCGGCCTGATCGGCTCGTGGGGCGCCGGCATCGTGCTCGTCGCCCTCGCCGTGCTCGCCGCCGTGGTCGCCACCGGCACCACCGTGCGCACCGCGGCCGACGGCACGGCCGAGCGCATCCGCCCGGTGCGTCACGGCCTCGCCGCGGTGTTCGGCCGGCTCTTCGTGCTCCGCGCCGATCAGGAGGCCGGGCTCGAGGACTGGGGCCTCTACGACCAGGACGCCGAGGACGACCTGGCGCCGGTGATCCCCCTGGCCGTCGACGGCACCGAGGTCGCGTCCGCCCCCGCCGAGCCCGACGCGGCGGAGAAGCCCAAGCGGGCCCGCAAGGCCAAGCCCAAGGAGGAGCTGCACGTCCCCGAGGAAGCCGAGGAGACCGAACAGCTCAGCATCGACCTCGCCGCCGGCGAGTCGCCGTGGCGCCTGCCCGCCCCGAAGCTGCTCGACACGGTCGAGGCGGCCGAGGTCGACGCGGTGGCGGTGGAGGCCCGCGGGCGGCTGCTCGAGCGGGCCCTCGCCGCCCACGGGGTGGAGACCCACCTCGTGGGGATGGTGGTCGGGCCCACGGTCACGCGCTACGAGCTGGCGTTGGGCGAGGGCGTGAAGGTGGCCCGGGTCACCTCCCTCAACCGCGACATCGCCTACGCCATGGCCTCGCCCGACGTGCGCATCCTCGCCCCCATCCCGGGGCGGCAGGCCATCGGCGTGGAGGTGCCCAACGAGGAGCGCCAGGTGGTGGCCCTCGGCGACATCCTCTCGAGCAACGAGGCCAAGAAGGCCAAGCACCCCCTCGAGGTGGGCGTCGGGCGCGACATCAACGGCAAGAGCATCCTCGTGAACCTGGCCAAGATGCCCCACATCCTGATCGCCGGCGCCACCGGGGCGGGCAAGTCGAGCTGCATCAACTCGCTGATCACCTCGATCCTCATGCGCTCGACCCCGGATCAGGTCCGTCTCATCCTCATCGACCCCAAGCGGGTGGAGCTCGGCCAGTACAACAAGCTGCCCCACCTGCTCACCCAGGTGGTGACCAACCCCAAGAAGGCCGCCAACGCCCTGACCTGGGCCGTGCGGGAGATGGAGCGCCGGTACGACCTGCTGTCGGAGGTCGGGGTGCGCGACATCGACGGCTACAACGCCGCCTACGACCGCGGCGACTTCGAGCCGGGGCCGGCCGAGGATCCGGAGCTGGCCCGCGGCTACGAGCGCCTGCCCTACATCCTCGTGGTGGTGGACGAGCTCAACGACCTGATGATGGTGGCCGCCCGCGACGTGGAGGAGTCGATCTGCCGGATCGCCCAGATGGCCCGGGCGGTGGGGATCCACCTGGTCATCGCCACCCAGCGCCCGTCGGTCAACGTCATCACCGGTGTGATCAAGGCCAACATCCCGGCCCGGCTGGCCTTCGCCGTCTCGTCGATCGCCGACTCCCGGGTGATCCTCGACCAGGCCGGAGCCGAACGCCTCGTCGGCAAGGGCGACATGCTGCTGCTCGACCAGACCAGCTCGGTGCCCCAGCGCATCCAGGGCTCGTGGGTGAGCGAGAAGGAGGTGCGGGCCGTGGTCGGGCACTGGCGGCGCCTGGCCCCCCAGGTGGCCTACGACGACGACGGCGTGCAGGGCACCGACGACGAGGGGTCGGCCGGGTCCGCCGGGGCCGGCGGTGGCGGCGGGGCCGGGGACGACGACGACGACCTCCTGGTGCAGGCCATGGAGCTGGTGGTGCGCAGCCAGCTCGGCTCCACGTCGATGCTCCAGCGCAAGCTGCGGGTGGGGTTCGCCCGGGCCGGGCGGCTCATGGACCTCCTCGAACAGCGCGGGGTCGTCGGCCCCGGCGAGGGGTCCAAGGCCCGCGCCGTGCTGATGACGGTCGAAGAGTTCGAGGCCGCCTACGGCCAGGGTGGGGGAGGGTCGCTCGACGACGCCGTGGCCTGAGGCCGCGCCGCCGTCCCCGCCATCGAGTCCGCCTCCACGGATGGACCGGCCGCCGGAGGAGCCTCTGCGGGGCTCACCCGGCGGCCGGTCCGCGTCCGGGCCGTCGTGGTGGCAGGATGCGGGCATGACGAGCCCCGAACCCCGCTCCATGCCCCTCGACGTGCGCGTCGTCGCCGAGGGTCTCCAGTTCCCGGAGGGGCCGGTGGCCATGCCCGACGGGTCGGTGGTCCTCGTCGAGATCGCCCGGGGCACCCTCACCCGCGTCGACCCGGCCACCGGCGAGGCCACGGTCGTGGCCGAGTGCGGGGGTGGGCCCAACGGGGCGGCGGTCGGCCCCGACGGCAAGGTGTACCTGTGCAACAACGGCGGGTACTTCACCTGGCTCACCAACGACGGCGTCACCATCCCCGGGCCGTCGCCCGACACCTACGACCACGGGTGCATCCAGCGGGTCGACCTCGGGACGGGCGAGGTGGAGACCCTCTACGAGGCCTGCGACGGCCAGCCCCTCGTGGCCCCCAACGACCTGGTCTTCGACGCCCACGGCGGGTTCTGGTTCACCGACCACGGCGTCCAGCACGGCGCCCACCCGGACCGCCCGGGCCTCCTCTACGCCAAGGCCGACGGCTCGGAGGTGCGGGCCATGGCCTTCGGGACGGAGGCCACCAACGGTGTGGGCCTCGCCCCCGACGGCTCGCGGGTGTACGTGGCCGAGACCCACAGCGGCACGGTCTGGGAGTGGGCCGTGGGCGACGCCCCCGGCACCTTCGGAGCGCCGCTCGACCCGGACTCGGCCAAGAGCGGTGGCCGCCTGCTGTTCACGGCGCCGGCCGGCTGGCTCTTCGACTCGCTCGCGGTCGACGGCGACGGGTGGGTGTGCGTCGCCACCATCGGGGTCGGCGGCGGCGTCACCGCGGTGTCGCCCGACGGCACGCAGGCCGACAACGTCCCGAGCGGCGACTTCCTCACCACCAACATCTGCTTCGGTGGCGCCGCCCACGGCGACGACGACCACCGGACGGCCTACCTCACCGCCTCGTCGAGCGGCCGGCTGTTGGCCGTGACCTGGCCGCGACCGGGCTTGCCGCTGGCCCACGGGTAGCGGGCAGGGTGGCGTCGAGGAGGGCGTCGAGGTAGCGGTCGGTCACCGGCATCTTCGACACGAGGTGGCGGTAGAACAGCGGGGCCACGAGCTGATCGGTGAGGAGCTCGAGGTCGGTGCCGGCCGGGAGCTCGCCGCGGGCCAGCCCCCGCCGCAGGACGGTGAGGGTCTTGGTGCGGCGGGTCCGCACCAGCCGCTGCTGGTGCTGGACCATCTCGGGGTTGCGGACCCCGCAGTCGATCATCGTGGGCAGGACCTGGCCCCAGCACTCGTGGCGGAGCGCCCCGGCCAGTTGCCCGAGGAGCGCTCGGAGGTCGTCGCGGAGCGTGCCGGTGTCGGGGGGCTCGATGGCCGAGCCGATCGATTCGAAGGCGTCGGAGAGGAGCTGGCTGCGGTCGGGCCAGTGGCGGTAGATCGTGGTGCGGGCGACGCCCGCCCGTCGGGCCACGCCGTCGATCGTGACGCCCTCGTGGCCCTCCTCGATGAGCAGGTCGCGCGCCGCGGCGAGCACGGTGGCCCGGGTGCGGGCCACCCGGGGGTCGATCTCAGTGGCCATGGCCCTCGCCCCCCGGTCGCATCGCCGCCGGCGTGGGCAGCGCATCGGGGATGAATCGGGGGATCACCACCGCGGCGAAGAGCAGGACCCCCGACAGCACCCAGAAGCTGATCGACGTGCCCGACACGAAGGCCGACGCCGCCGAGGTCCGCAGCTGCTCGAACTGGGGTGGGGTGATGGCGCCGCTGGCCAACGCCCGCTTCCCGACGCCGAGGGCCTGCCCGATCGAGCCCAGCGCGGCCTCCCGGGCCTGGGCGTCGCCGATCCGGTCCACGAAGTCGGCGTGGGCGCGGTAGATGGTGGCGGTGACGCTGCCAGCCAGGGCGATGCCGAGGGCGCCACCGACCTCCCTCGTGACGTCGTTGACGGCCGAGCCGACGCCGGCCTTGTGGAGCGGCAGCGACCCGACGATGTGCTGGCTGGAGGGGGGCATCAGCATGGCCATGCCCGCCCCGTTGATCACCAGCCCGATGGCGATGAGGAGGTAGGGGGTGTCGGCCCGGGCCAGGCCGAAGAGGAACAGGCCGGTGGTGGTGCACAGGAACCCGGCCCGCACCACCTTCTTCACGCCGAACCGGGCCACCAGCTTGGGGCTGCGGGGAGCGACCAGCACCAGCATCAGGGCGCTCGGGATGACCCGCACGCCGGTCTCGAGCGGGGTGAAGCCCTTCACGTACTGCAGGTACTGGGTGAGGAGGAAGAACTGGCCGAACATGGCGAAGAAGGCCAGCGTGACCGCCCCGGCGCCGGCCGAGAAGCCGTGCAGCTTGAACAGCCTCGGGTCGAGCATCGGGTGGGTGATGCGCAGTTCGTACCGGACGAACCCGACGAGGGCGGCGACGGCCACCACGAACCCGACGAGGGTGAGCGGATGGGTCCACCCGAGCTCGGGGCCCTGGATCACGCCGAACACCAGCGAGGCCAGGCCGACGAGCGAGAGGCCGGCGCCGACGAAGTCGAGGGCGGTGGCGTTGGGGTCCTTCGAGGTGGGCACGAGGAAGCCCACGAGGCCGATGAGCAGGGCGGCCAGGATCACGTTGACGAAGAACACCGACCCCCACCAGAAGTGATCGATGAGCAGGCCGGAGGAGATGGGGCCGAGGGCGCCGCCGACCCCGGCGAAGCCGGCCCAGATGGCGATGGCCTTGGGCCGCTCGAACGGCGGGAAGGCGTTGACGATGATCGAGAGGGTCGACGGCATGATCAGCGCCGCGCCCACCCCCAGCGCGGCGCGGATGCCGATGAGCACGGCCGGCGAGGCAGCCTGGCTGGCCGCCAACGACCCGAGGCCGAAGACGGTGAGGCCGACCAGGAGGGCGCCCTTGCGCCCGAACCGGTCGCCCAGGGCCCCGGCCGTGAGCAACATGCCGGCGAAGACCAGCGCGTAGGCATCGATGATCCACTGGAGCTGGGTGCCCGAGGCGTCGAGCGCGTCGCGGATCGAGGGGATGGCCACGTTGAGGGAGCTGACCGCGGTCACCACCATCACGAGGCTGATGTTCAGGACGCCGAGGATGATCCACCGGCGGTGGTACACCTCGGGAGCGATGCCGAAGGTGTCGGGGTGGGCGGCGTTGGCCGCCGCCCGCTCGACGGCGCTGGCCGGGTGGCGGGGTGGGACGGGTGCGGTGTCCTCCGTCGCGGTCATGGATCCTCCTCCTCGGCCGGAGCGGGCGCAGGCGACTCTCTCCGCTACAGCTGTGGAGCCTACCGATACACACGTGTAGCACAACCTCGAATTCCGGCGGGAGAGCGCAACGGCTAGAACGGCGGGCATGCGATGGACGGTCCACGGCGAGCGGTCGTTGTACGAGAGCGAGTGGATGAGCCTGCGCATGGTCGACGTGGAGATCCCGGGCGAGCGCCGGTTCGACCACCACGTGCTGCGCCTGCCCCGGCCCGCGGCCGGGGCGGTGGTGGCCGACCCCGAGCGCGGCGTCCTCCTGCTCTGGCGCCACCGCTTCATCACCGACACGTGGGGGTGGGAGATCCCGGCCGGCCGGGTCGACGACGGCGAGACCCCCGAGCAGGCGGCGGCCCGCGAGACGCTGGAGGAGACGGGGTGGGCCGCCGGACCCCTCACCCACCTCGCCACCTGGCACCCCACCAACGGCTCGACCGACACCACCTTCGTCGTGTTCCGGGCCGAGGGCGCCACCCACGTCGGCGATCCGAGCGACCCGAGCGAAGCAGAGCGCATCGAGTGGGTGCCCTGGCCGGAGGTGCGGGCACTCGTCCGTTCGGGCGAGGTGCGCGACGGCCTGTCCCTGGTGGGGCTGCTGCACGTGCTGGCCTTCCAGTCCGAGGTCGAGGCGTCGCCCTAGGGCGTGAACCGCGAGCGCGCCGGGGTACGACAGGGGAGCGTGCAACCGGTGCTCTGGTATCCCGCCGCCCCGAGGGCCCGCGTGCCCGGCTGGGCCGCCACCCTCGCCCTCGTGGTGCTGACCGTCGTCCTGCTCCGAGCCGGCGTCGGTGCGGCCGGGGGCATGGTGCTCGGCTTCGCCGTGCTGACCCCCGTCGAGCGACACTGGCGCCGACACGACCAGCCGGTGCGCCGGCCGGGACTGCGCACCGACCTCTTCCACCTGCTGCTCTCGGGCGGGCTGAACACCGCCGGCCTCGTGGTCGCCGTCGTGCTGTGGGCGATCGTCCTCTTCCCGTTCCGCCCCCTCAGCCTGGCGCCGTGGTTCCAGTCGCTCCCCGCTGCGGTGCAGGCGGTGAGCGCCTTCGTGGCCCTCGAGGTGGTGGGCTACCTGGCCCACCGGCTCGAGCACGAGGTCGGGTTCCTGTGGCGCTTCCACGCCGTGCACCACTCGTCCGCCCACCTGGACTGGGTCGCCGGCGCGCGGCTGCACCCGATGGAGGGGCTGATCGTGGGAACCATCGTCGCCCCGCCATTGCTGTTCCTCGGGGTGGGGCCCACCACCCTCGGCGCACTCGGGGCGATCACCCAGCTCTGGGGCGTGCTCCTCCACATGAACGTGCGGTGGCGCATGCGGGCGCTCGACGGGGTGTGGTCGTCGCCGGACTTCCACCACTGGCACCACAGCAACCACCCCGAGGCGCGCAACACCAACTACGCCGGGTTCCTCCCGGTGCTGGACCGGCTGTTCGGCACCTACCACCTCCCGCGCCAGGGCCGGCCGACCGTGTACGGAATCGACGAGCCGATGCCCGACGGCTGGTGGCGGCAACTGGCCCATCCGTTCCGTCGACGGCCGGCGGTCGGGCGGGGGAGCTGAGCCGTGCTGACGGCGCTCTGCGAGACTGCTGCCGTGCCGGGGCCGGGAGACGCCGAGGCGCAGGACCGGTTCCTGCTCGCCGCCATCGCGCGGCACGACCGCGGGGCGTTGGCCGAGCTCTACCGTCGCCACGCCGGCTGGCTCACGGTGCGGCTGCAGCGCCGGTGCCCCGACCCCGAGTTGGTCGACTCCGCCCTGCAGGACACCTTCGTGGCCGTGTGGCGCCGACCCGACGGCTACCGCGGGGAGGGCGACGTGGGTGCGTGGCTGTGGGGCATCGCCGTGCGGCGGCTGGTCGACCAGCAGCGCAAGCGCCGTCCCGTCCCAGTGGGCGACGACCCGACGGTGGTGGGCGGCGGCGCCGACGCCCCGTCGGCCGAGGCCGCCGCCCTCGACCTCACCTGGCTGGGCGGCGACCTGGCCGATGCGATGGGCGCCCTGCCCGCCGATCTGCAGGAGGTCCTCGTCGTGACCGCCGTCGACGGCCTCACCACGGCCGAGGCTGCCGACCTCCTCGGCATCCCGCAGGGCACCGTCAAGACCAGGCTCATGCGGGCCCGATCCATCCTCCAGGAGCGCATGCGATGAACCCCGTGCCCGAACCGGTGGTCGGGGCCTACGTGGCCGGCAGGATCGACGCCGCGGAAGCGGTCCGCCTCGAGCAGTACCTGGCCGTCAGCGGCGAGGCGAGGCTGCAGGTCGGCGCGGCGGCCACGGCGGTCATCGATCCCGCCCGCCTCGAGGCCACGTGGCTGGCCATCGACGTCGTCATCGATCCGCCCCGCCGCCCCTTGGTCGAGCGGGTCGTGACCGCCCTCGGGTTCCCGGCCGACCTCGCCCGGCTGATGGCGGCCACCCCGGCCATGCGGCGCTCCTGGTACCTCGCCATCGTGGGTGCGATCCTGTTCGGCCTGGCCGCGGCCGGGCCGAACCGGCAGGGCGGCGGGAGCGAGCTGCTGTTCCTCGTGCTGGCGCCCCTCATCCCGGTGATGGGGGTGGCCCTGGCCTACGGCCCGGGCGTCGACCCCGCCCACGAGGTCACCGTGGCCGCGCCGCTGAGCGGCTTCCGGCTCGTGCTGGCCCGGGTGGTCGGCGTGCTGGTGGTGAGCATGGCCTGCGGGGGCATCGGCGCGCTCCTCCTCGAGCGCCGGGAGGGGCTCATGGCCGCGGCCTGGCTGCTGCCCGCCTTCGGGTTGAGCATGGCGTGCCTGGCCCTCACCACCTGGGTGCGGCCGAAGACGGCCGGGTGGGCGGTCGGCGGCGCCTGGCTGCTCGTGGCCACCACCGTGTCCAACCGGGCGGCCGACCAGCTGGCGCTGTTCCGGGGTCCGGGGCAGGTGGCCCTGCTGCTCGTGGGCCTGGCCGGCCTGGTCGTGACGGTGGCCCGGCGCGAGGCCTTCGACCTGGCGAGGGTCGGGTGACGGCGTCATCGGTCGTGGCCGAGGACCTCCGCCTCCGGCTCGGCGGCCACGACGCGCTGGCCGGGGTGTCGCTCACGGCGCGCGGGGGCGTGGTCGCCCTGCTCGGACCCAACGGCGCCGGCAAGACGTCGCTCCTGCGGTGCCTGGCCACGGTGGTCGATCCCGACGCGGGCTCGATCCGGGTCGACGGCCTCGACCCGGCCGACCACCGCCAGCGGGTCGAGATCCGCCGCCGCCTCGGGTACCTGCCCCAGGAGGTGGGCTTCGCCGAGCGGGCCACCGTCTTCGACGTGGTCGACTACTGCGGCATCGTGAAGGAGCACGGCCCGGCCGAGCGGCGACACGCCGAGGTGGTGCGGGTGCTGTGCGCCGTCGGCCTGGCCGATCGCCGCCACGAGCGGGTCGGGGCACTGAGCGGGGGCATGCGCCAGCGGCTCGGCATCGCCCAAGCCCTGTTGGGTGCGCCCGGCCTCGTGATCCTCGACGAGCCCGCCAACGGCCTCGACCCCGAGCAGCGCCTGGCCCTCCGGGAGCAGCTCTCCCGGGTGGGGGAACGCAGCACGGTGCTGTTGTCGACCCACCTCACCGAGGAGGCCGCCGCCTTCAGCCAGGTGCTCCACGTGATGGACGGCGGCCGCATCGTGTATTCGGGGACCCCGGCCGGCCTCACGGCCACGGCCCGCGGGCGGGTGTGGACGGCGCCGGCGCCGCCGCCGGCCGGCCCCTCGATCCGGGCCTCGTGGCGCCTGCCCGACGGGCGGTTCCGGTTCGTGGGCGACCCCCCGGCCGGCCTCGCCCTGCCGGTCACGCCGGCCGAGCCGACGCTCGAGGACGCCTACCTGCTGCTCGTCCAGCGGGTGCCCACTACCATCGGCGGGTGACTCCGCGGCGGTACTGGATCGAGACGCTCGGCTGCCCCAAGAACCAGGTCGACTCCGACAAGCTGGAGGGCACGCTGCAGCTCGGGGGCTACCTGCCCGCCGAGGGCCCCGACGGGGCCGACCTGGTGGTGGTCAACACCTGCGCCTTCGTGGAGGAGGCCCGGCAGGAGTCGATCGACACGATCCTCGCCCTCGCCGACGCCAAGGCCGACGGCGCCGAGCTCGTGGTCACCGGCTGCCTGGCCGAGCGCTACGGCGACGAGCTGGCCACGGCCCTGCCCGAGGCCGATGCCGTGGTCGGCTTCGGCGTGCCGGTGACGCTCGGCCCCAAGCCGGCCGGCGCCGCCGTCCCCACCTTCGACCTGCTCAACCTGCCCCGCCCGGCCTCCGTCCGGCCGTGGGCCTACGTGAAGGTGGCCGAGGGGTGCGACCGGGCCTGTGGGTTCTGCGCCATCCCGAGCTTCCGGGGACCCCAGCGCAGCCGCGCCGTCGCCGACGTCCTGGCCGAGGTCGACGCGCTCGGCGCCCGCGAGATCGTGCTCGTCGCCCAGGACCTGGCCGCCTACGGACGGGACCGGGGACAGGGGGAGCGCCGCATCGTCGAGCTGGTGGCGGCCGTGGCCGAGCGGGTCGACTGGGTGCGGTTGCTGTACCTGTACCCGTCGGACCTCACCGACGGCCTCGTCGAGACCATCCTCGCCACCGGCGTGCCCTACTTCGATCTGTCGCTGCAGCACGTGTCGCCGCCGCTGCTCCGCCGGATGCGCCGGTGGGGCGACGGCGACCGGTTCCTCACCCGCATCGAGGCGATCCGGGCGGTCGAGCCCGAGGCGGCCTTCCGGTCCAACTTCATCGTCGGCTACCCGGGTGAGACCGAGGCCGACCACGACCAGCTCCTCGCCTTCGTCGCCGCCGCCCGCCTCGATTGGTGCGGGTTCTTCGCCTACTCCGAGGAGGAGGGCACCCACGCCGCCGGCCTCGACGGAAAGGTGCCGGCGGGCCTGGCCGGCGAGCGCCTGGCCGAGCTGCGGGAGCTGCAGGACCGCATCACCGAGGAACGACGTGACGAACTGATCGGCCGCCGGGTCAGAGTGCTCGTGGACGAGCCCGGCATCGCCCGAAGTCACCGTGAGGCCCCCGAGATCGACGGGGTCGTCCACGTGCCCCCGTCGCTGGCAGCGGGTACCTTCGCGGACGTGGAGATCGTGGCGGCGCTGGGACCCGACCTCGACGGCGCGCCCGTCGCCGCCGCCGACCGTGGGGGCCGGCGGTGACCGACACCGCGTCCGCCCCGCCCGGCGCCGCGGTGCCGTCGCCCACCTTCGGGCCCTCCGCCATCGCCACGCCGGCCAACGCCGTGACCGTGATCCGGGTCCTGGCGTCGCCCTTCCTGTTCTCGCTGATCGTGAACGAGGGGCCCACCTGGAAGGTGTTCGCGGCGTGGAGCGTGCTGGCCTGCACCGACGGCATCGACGGGTGGATCGCCCGGCGGATGGGCACCACCCGCAGCGGCGCCTTCCTCGACCCCTTGGCCGACAAAGTGCTGGTGCTCGGCGGCCTCTGCTCGCTGGCCTCCACCGGGGTGTTCCCGTGGTTCCCGGTGGTGCTGATGGGCGGGCGGGAGCTCGGCATCAGCCTGTACCGCGTCTACTGGGGCCGGTTCGGGCTGGCCGTGCCGGCCCGGACGTCGGCCAAGGCCAAGACGTTCGTCCAGAGCTTCGCCGTGGCCGCCGCCCTCATGCCGTGGCTGCAGGACAGCCTCTGGGTGTCGCTCGTGCTGCTCTGGGTCGCCACCGCCCTCGCCCTCTGGAGCGCGGCCCGCTACCTGATCGACGGCCAGCGGGCCCTCACCCGCATGGAGCACCCCTCCGCCACCGCCCACTGAGTCCGGTAGGGTCCGGCGATGCGTTGCGAAGTCGTCGCCGTCGGGACGGAGCTGCTGCTCGGGCAGATCGTCGACACCAACTCGGCCTTCATCGGCGAGCAGCTGGCCCTGGCCGGCATCGACTGCCTCTTCCAGGCCAAGGTCGGTGACAACCCCGACCGCATCCGCTCGGCCATCGCCTCGGCCCTGGAGCGGGCCGACGCCGTGGTCGTCTGCGGCGGCCTGGGCCCCACCCAGGACGACATCACCCGCGACATGATCGCCGAGGTGATGGGGGTGCCCCTCGACCGCGACCCCGACCTCGAGGACCGCATCCGGGCCATGTTCGGCTCGCGCGGCCGGGACATGCCGGCCAACAACCTGCGCCAGGCCGACGTGCCCCGAGGGGCGGCGATCATGGACCAGATGCCGGGCACGGCGCCGGGCCTGGTGTGCCCCGTCGGCGACAAGGTGATCTACGCCGTCCCCGGGGTGCCGTGGGAGATGCAGCAGATGGTCGAGGGCACGGTGATCCCCGACCTGCGGCGCCGGGCCGGCGACACCGCGGTGATCCGCAGCCGGGTGATCCGGACCTGGGGCCAGAGCGAGTCGGGGATCGCCGAGCAGCTCGCCCCGTACCACGAGGAGCTCGAGGCGTCGGGCCATTGCACCCTCGCCTTCCTGGCCAGCGGCATCGACGGCCTCAAGGTCCGGCTCACCGCCAAGGCGGCCACGGCCGACGAGGCCGACGACCTGCTGGCCCGCGAGGTCGAGGTGGTGGCCGGCATCCTCGGGCCGTCGGTCTTCACCGTCCACGACCAGTCGATGGAACAGGTCGTCCTCGAGCTCTGCCGCCGTCAGGGATTGACCCTCGGCACGGCGGAATCGATGACCGGCGGGCTCATCGCCGCCCGACTGACCGCGGTCCCGGGGGCGTCGGACGTGTTCCGCGGGGCGGTCGTGTCCTACGCCAGCGAGGTGAAGTACGACGTGCTCGGCGTTCCCCGCGGACCGGTCGTGTCGGAGGAGGCGGCCACCGCCATGGCCGAAGGCGCCTGCCGCGTGCTCGGGTGCGACGTCGCCGTCGCCGTCACCGGGGTGGCCGGGCCCGAGCCCCAGGAGGGCCAGAAGCCCGGCACGGTGTGGCTCGGCACCTGTGTCGACGGGGAGGCGGGCGCCCTGCTGGTGCGCCTGCCCGGCGACCGCGAGCGCGTCCGGCAGTTCGCCACGATCTCCGTGCTCGATCTGCTCCGGCGCCAGCTCGTCGCCCGTGGCTGAGCGGCTGTTCCTGGCCCTCTGGCCCCCGGCCGAGATCGTCGAGGCTCTGGCCGCGCTGCCCCGTCCGGCCGAGGCCGGGGTGCGCTGGGTCGAGCCGGACCACTGGCACATCACCCTCCGCTTCTTCGGCGAGGCCGAGCCGGTGGCCGTCGGCGCGGCGATCGACGCCCTGGTCGAGGCCCCGATCGCCGGAGCTCCGATCGCCGACACCCCGATCGACGACCGTGCCGTCGAGGTCGTGCTGGGGCCGAAGGTGAGCCGGCTCGGGCGGGCCGTGGTCTGCCTGCCGGCCCGGGGCCTCGACGAGCTGGCCCGGCGGATCGCCGCCGCCACCGGCGACCTCGGTCAGCCGCCCGATCCCCGTCCGTTCGCCGGTCACCTCACGCTGGCCCGATTGCGCCACCGGGCGGCCTGCGGCCTGGCCGGCGCGCCGTTCTCGGCACGGTTCCCGGCCACCGAGCTCACGCTGGTGGCCAGTCGGCGGGGGCCGACCGGCCTCCGCTACGACGTGATCGCCCGCTGGCCCCTGCCCCTCCCTGCCGGCTCGCCGGGGCGGGCCGATCAGGCCAGGTAGCGGGTGGCCTCGAGCACCCGCTGCTCCCACCACCGGTACTCGTCGTCGGGCCCGTCCATGGCCTTGCTCCACCCGAGCTGGAGGAAGGCGCCGATGAGCGCCAGGCCGAGGTGGGCGTCCCAGTCCGGCTCGGGATCGATGCCGCAGACGACGAGGGCCCGCCGGTAGGCGTCGATGGCGTCCTCCTTGGCCTCGGGGAGCCGGCGGCAGTTGACGGCGAGGTACCACGCCAGGTCGGCCGCGGGCGGGGCCCATCCGGGGAAGGCCCAGTCGAGCAGGACGGTGGCGCCGGCGCCCGGCGTGCCGTCCGGGCCCGGCAGCGAGCCGAGGTTGCCGAACTTCCAGTCGCTGTGGACGAGGGTGACGGGCAGGGGCGCCACCGCCTCGAACAGCGGGCCGGGGTCGGCGAAGAGGTCGTCGACCAGGGCGCCGAGGCCAGGGTTGAGGGCCCGCAGCGCCTCCCATCCCCCGGCGACGACCGACGGCACCCCGCCGGAGTTCCCGAGCGCCCGCTCGATGACGGGCAGGTGGGGGTTGAACAGACACCACCGGGCGAAGTGCGGGGCCAGCTCGACGTCGGCGGGGGAGTCCCAGAAGGCGGCGTGGAGCGCGGCCATGTGGGCCAGGAACCGGCGGTGCTGGTCGAAGGGGACCACTCCGTCGCCCTCGGGCACGAGGTGGGGGCCGACGTCGCGCATCAGCACCGCCGCTCCCCACCCGTGGCGCCCGAGCCCGGTGGCCACGTCGACGATCGTGGTGTCGATCTCGGGGGGGAGGGCGTCGAGGAGCCCGGCCTGCCACAACATGGCCGGGCGGCAGCGGAGGTCGCCGGTGGCCCGCATGATCCAGTCGTCGTCGTAGTGCAGGTACTTCACCACGAACCGCTCGCCGTCCTTGACGACCCGCTCGAGGCTGGCCGAGGACAGCGAATCGCCGGGCGCCATCGCCTCCCGGGCGCTCACCCCGGCGAGGAGGGCGTCGACCGACGCCGCCGGGGCGCGGGGCTGGAGGACGATCGGCCGGGCCATGCCCTCCCATGTTGGCCCACGGCGGGCGCCCTCGCCCGGCCGAGCGGGGTCAGGTCGTCCGGCGGCGCCAGCGGGGGAGGGCCAGGCCGTCCTCCACGGGCTCGAACACCACCTCGACCGGGTCGCCGATGGCGATGCGGTGGGGGTCGACGTGGTCGAGTCGATCCCCGGGGCTTTCCACGATGTTGCCGACGAAGCGGATCGCCGGGTCGTCGTCGCTCGTGACCACCACCACGTTGTAGGGGGCCTGCTCGGCGTAGGCGGCGAGCAGCGGCGGGTGGGCGACGACCCAGCTCCAGACCGTGCCCCGGCCCGACAACCTCGCCCAGTCGTGGTCGAAGGCCCGGCAGTGCGGGCACAGCGGGCGGGGCGGGAAGCGCAGGGCGCCGCAGGCCGCGCACTGCTGCACCCGCAACTCGCCCGCGGCGCACCAGCGCCAGAACGCCGCCGCGTCCTCGTCGTCGGCGGCCGGGAGCAACATGCCCGTGACCGGCTGGCGGGCCTCCCCGCTCATCGATCGTCGCTCCGGAGGAGGAGGGCCGACGTGGGGACACCCTCGCCGCTCGTGACCAGGCAGGTGGTCGCGCCCGGCACCTGCGAGCGCGAGGTGCCCCGCATCTGGCGCACGCCCTCGACGATCAGGTTGAAGCCGTGGAGGTAGGCCTCGCTCATGCCCCCGCCGCTGGTGTTCACGGGGAGGCCGCCGCCGATCCGGCCCGGGCCGTCGAAGGCGAGGCGGTCGCCCTCGCCGAAGGAGGCGCCCTCACCCCGGCCGCAGAACCCGTAGCCCTCGAGCGAGAGCGGGACGAGGGGGCTGAAGGCGTCGTAGAGCTGGGCCACGTCGACGTCGCCGGGACCGAAAGCGGCGTGGCGCCAGAGCAGAGACGCGCAGGCGTGGCTCGGTCCGAGCAGCGGGTCGTCGCAGAAGTAGTTGGTCATGACCTGGTGCTGGCGGGGCACGGCCTGGGCGAACCCGTGAATCAGGACGGGCGGGCCGGGGAGGTCACGGGCCCGGTCGGTGCCGGTGATGACGACGGCGGCGGCCCCGTCCGATTCGAGGCAGTTGTCGAACAGGCAGAGCGGCTCGGACACCCACCGGGCGTCGAGGTACTGCTCGAGCGTGAGCGTCTTGGCGTGCATCATGGCGTCGGGGTTGCGGTTGGCGTGGCGCCGCACGGTCACGGCCACGGCGCCGAGCTGCGGGCGGGTGGCGCCGTGGTCGTGCATGTACCGCCGGGTGAGCATCGCGATCTCGTCGACGGGGCGGAGCAGGCCGAAGGGTCGGGTCCACTGGTGGTTGCCCTTCACCCGTTCCGCCACCCCGGCCCACGGTCGGGCCGACGCCGCCCCGCGCTTGCGGGAGCGCCAGGCCACGGCGACGCGGCACTGCCCCGTGGCCACCGCCATCGCCGCCTGCCCCACCACCCCGCAGCCGGCCCCGCCGCCGTAGCCGACCTGGGAGAACCAGGTGAGGTCGCCGAGGCCGAGGTTGCGGGCGATCTCGGTCTCGTCGGTGGTCTCCAGCGTGTAGGACGACAGCCCGTCGACCTCGTACGGCGCGATCCCCGCGTCGGCGAGGGCGGCGAGGATGGCCTCCAGGGCGAGGCGCTTCTCCGAGCGGTCGATCGACTTGGCGTACTCGGTGTGCCCGACCCCGACGATGGCCGTGCGGTCCCGGATGAGCAACGGCTCGTCCACCGCCGGGCCGCCTACCGACCCACGATCAGGGCGTCGAGGGCGACGACGCCCTTGCCCTTTGGGCGCACGAGCAACGGGTTGATGTCGATCTCGGCGATGGCGCCGGCCTGGTCGAGGGCGAGTCGCTGCACCTTCATGATGGTGTCGACGAGGGCGTCCACGTCGGCGGGCCGGCCGCCCCGGACGCCTTCGAGGAGGGCGAACCCGGCGACCTCCCGCACCATACGACGGGCTTCGTCGCGCGAGAAGGGCGGTACCCGGAAGGTGACGTCGCCGAGCACCTCGACGAACACCCCACCGAGGCCGAACATGATCACCGGCCCGAAGAGGTCGTCGTGGCTCACCCCGACCACGCACTCGACGCCGCCCTTGGCCTGCTCGCACACGAGCACACCGTCGATCTGGGGCCGGGCGTGCGGGGACCGGCCCCGGCCGGCGCGGGCCCCGGCGCTGGCCTCCATGAGCTCGGCGAAGGTGCGCTTGACCTCGGGCGCCGACCGCACGCCCACCCGGACCAGACCGAGGTCACTCTTGTGGAGCAGGTCGGGCGAGGCGATCTTCATGACCACCGGGTAGCCGAGCGACTCGGCCGCCCGCACCGCCTCGGCCGGCGTCCCGCACAGCACGTCGCGCGACACCTTCACCCCGTAGGCCGCCAGCACCGCCTTGCTGTCGACCTCGCTCAGGGCCCGGCCGCCCGACACCGAGGCCAGCGCCGGCGCCACCTTCCGCGCCGCCGGCAGCGGGGTGGTCGGCACCTCGGCGAAGGGCGATTCGTAGCGGGCCTGGAAGTCCCAGTAGTCGAAGTAGGCCTTGGCCGCCTGGACGCAGTTGTGGAAGGTCCGGAACACCGGAATCCCGCCGGGGAGCAGGATGTCGGTGTAGGCGGGGTCGTTGCCGTCGGGCGAGCCCCACACCACGAACACCGGCTTGCGGGTGGTGCGGGCGGCCTCGACGAGGTCGCGCGAGAGCGGCACCGACATCGAGGCGAGGGCGCCGGTGATCGGGCAGATCACGAGGTCGACGTTGGGGTCGGCGAGGATGGCGTCGATGATCTTGCGGCCCCGCTCGTCCGACGACGGGGGACCGCCGTTGTCGACCGGGTTGCTGACCCGCAGGTAGGTCGGGATCCACTGGTGCAGGGCCTTCTGCGTGCGGGGGGCGAGCTCGGGCATCGACAGCCCGGCCGCGGCGCAGAGGTCGGCCATGTGGGCGCCGGTGCCGCCCGAGATGGCGTAGATGCAGACCCCGCGCCCCTTGGGGCGCGTGGTGCGGGCGAACATGGCGGCGGTGTCGGTGAGCTCGTCGAGCCCGTCGACGCGCGTCACACCGAACTGCCGGAACACGGCGTCGACCACTTTGTCGGAGCCGGTGAGGTGGCCGGTGTGGCTCTTGGCCATCGACGCCCCGGCGTCGGTGCGCCCCACCTTCACCAGCACGAGCGGCTTCTTGCGCCGGGCGGCGTGGTCGGCGGCGAGCATGAGCGTGCGCCCGTCCTTGAACCCCTCGATGTACCCGGCGATCACCCCGACCTCCTTCTGGTCGGCGAAGTAGCGGGCGAAGTCGGCGAACTCGAGGTCGGCCTCGTTGCCGGTGGGGGCCCAGTGCGAGAGCTTCACCCCGAAGTCCTGGGCCTGGAACACCGGCCGGCCCTGGTGCCCGCTCTGGGTGACGAGGGCGATCGCCGGCCCGGGGAGGTCGTCGCGGAAGTTCTCGAAGGCGTTGAGGTTGGTGTTGGGCCCGAGCAGGCGGGTGGCGGTCGTGGCCAGGAGGGCGTCGAGCCGGGCCTGGAGCGCCTCGCCCTCCTCGCCGATCTCGGCGAAGCCGGCGCTGAAGATCACGGCGAAGCGCGGGGCCTTCTGGAGGACGGTCTCGAACATCCCGACGGCGTCGGCCACGAGGATCACGGCGAGGTCGACGGGCCCCTCGATGTCGAGGATCGACGCCACGCAGGGCTTGCCGTCGAGCTCGGTCCGGCCCGGGTTGACCGGGATGACGGTGGCGCCGGCCTTCTCCCCCCAGGCGTTGACCTTGCGCCACATGGCGGTGTTGGGCCGGCGCTCGGCGTCGGAGGCCCCGATCACGGCGACGACCCGAGGATGGAAGAACCCGTCGAGGCCGGCGTCACGCAGCCGAGTGGGGCGGCCGGACACGTCGGTGCCGGCGGGGGAGGGGCGGGAGGCGGCCATGGCCCGGGAGCCTATCTGACACGCGTGTCAGGTCAGGGCGGGCGGCGGGGTATCCTCCCGCGATGACCACCGTCCGGGAAGCCGTGATCGTCGACACCCTCCGCACCCCGATCGGGAAGCGCAAGGGGAAGCTGGCCACGTGGCACCCCACCGACCTCCTGGCCCACGCCCTCAACGGCCTGCTCGACCGCACCGGCGTCGATCCCGAGCGCATCGACGACGTGATCGGGGGGTGCATCACCCAGTCGGGCGAGCAGGGGTGCAACGTGATCCGCAACGCGTGGGTGGCGGCCGGGCTCCCGCAGTCGGTGAGCGCCACCACCGTCGACCGCCAGTGCGGGTCCTCGCAGCAGGCCGTGCACTTCGCCGCGCAGGGGATCATCGCCGGCAGCTACGACCTCGTGGTGGCGTGCGGGGTGGAGTCGATGACCCGGGCGCCGATGGCCAGCAACGCCATGAGCAAGCCCGTGGCCCTCGGCAAGGGCGACGACGCCCCGAAGGTGGGCGGCACGGGGCCGTTCAGCCCCGACTTCCTGAAGCACTGCGACAACCAGCTCATGACCCAGTTCGAGGTGGCCCAGATCCTGGCGGGGCGCTACGGCATCACCCGGGAGGAGATGGACGCCTTCGCCGTGGAGAGCCACCGCCGCGCCGCCGAGAACACCGCCAACGGGCACTTCGCCAGCGAGATCCTGCCCACGCCCGTGAAGGCCCTCGACGGGTCGCTCACCGGTGAGGTGATGACCACCGACGAGGGCATCCGTCCCGACTGCTCGCTCGAGTCGCTGGCCGCCCTGCCCAGCGCCGCGGGCTGGGATCCCGCGTTGGCCCCCGACATCACCGCCGGCAACGCCTCGCAGATGAACGACGGCGCCGCCGCGATGCTGCTGGCCGACCGGGCCACGGCCGAGCGCCTCGGGCTCCCGGTCCGGGCCGTCATCCGCCACATGGTGGTCGGCGCCGACGACGCCGTGTTGGTGCTGAGCGCCCCGAACCCGGTCACCCGCAAGCTCCTCGCCCGCACTGGGCTCACCATCGCCGACTTCGACGCCATGGAGTGCAACGAGGCGTTCGCCGCCATCGCCCTCATGTGGGCCCGCGAGTTCGAGCCGGCCCCCGAGCGCTACAACCCCCGCGGGGGCGCCATCGCCCTCGGGCATCCGCTCGGGGCCAGCGGGATCCGCATCATGACCACGCTCCTGCACCACCTCGAGGCCACCGGTGGTCGCCTCGGCTTCCAGACCATGTGCGAGGGGGGTGGCCAGGCCAACGCCACCGTGATCGAGCGGGTGGGGTGAGGGGCGGGGAACCCCGGGCCGTGGCGCCGCACTAGCATCGGGTCGGGTGGCCAGCGCACGCTGTGGGCAACCAGTGCGTCACGGTCGGCGTGCCTGGCCCGGTCCGGAGAGAAGATGAGCCTGCCCCGCTGCCCCCGCTGCATGACGCCGATCCAGTACGAGTGGGACTACTGCCACACGTGTGGACTCAGTGCCGACGAGATCATCGCGGGCCTGGCCGAGGCCGGTGGTGGCTCGGCCGACGGCGACGAGTGGCTGACCGGCATCCCGGCCACGGGGCCGACCGAGCCGGAGAACGAGCCCTCGGCCCCGCCACCTGCGCCGACGCCGGAGTACCCGGGCATGGCGACGCCGGAGTACCCGGCCATGGGGGGCGCGGACGACCCGGCGATGGGAGGTGCGGCGTACCCGGCCGTGGGGGGCCCGGAGCTCCCGGCCATGGGAGGCGCCGACCCTGCGCTCCCACCCACCGCGATGCCGCCGGTCCCCCCGATGCCACCGGTCCCTCCGTCGGGCCCGCCCATGCCGCCGCCCCTCCCGGGGGTCAGCCCCGGGGAACCGGTGATCGGCGGCGGGATCACCCGTGCCGGGCTGATCGGCGGGGCGGTGATGTTCGGCCTCCTCATCGTCGCCTTCCTCCTCTTCGGACGGGGCGGCCGGCCCGAGGTGCAGACCTCCTCCAGTGCCCCGCCGCTCGGCGAGATCACGCTGCGCCGATCCACCGAAGCGACCGGCACGTCCCTGCCCCGGTCCACCACCTCGTCGACCGACCGACCGGCGGGCGTGGCCACCTGGGTGCCGTTCCAGCCGGACGACCAGTCGTTCTCGGTGATGTTGCCCGGCCCGCCCACCAAGAAGGCCGAGCTCGCGCTCGACACCGCGGTCGGGTCGTTGACCACCGTGGCCTTCGAGTACTCCGACGCCGAGACCCGCGAGTACCTGGTCCTGGTGGCCCCGGCGCCGGCCGGCAAGGAGCGCGACCTGCTGGCCGACATCGCTCCCGCCTTCGCCCGCACGATCCCCGGTGGCCGTGGGGCCCGGGCCGACGAGGTCGACCACTTCGGCGACCCGGCGCTGAACGCCAGCGTCGACGGTGGCGGCGCCCACTACAACGGGCGGGCGATCCTCGTCGGCTCGAAGGTGTACCTCATCCTGGCCGGGAGCCCGCGCACGATCCCGATCTACTGGGACTACTTCCGGGACTCCTTCCGGCCGGCCCACTGAGTCCTGGATGACCGATCCCACGGCGCTGCCGACCCCGCTCGACGGCCCGACCTGCCCCCAGTGCGGCGCTCTGGTGGAGCGCGACTGGCACTGGTGCCGTCACTGCGGCTTCGACCCGGAGGGGCTCCGGGCGTTGCTCGAACCCGACGCCCCGGGGGGCGGGCCGCCGCGCTACGCCCGCAAGGCCCCGGTGCCCCCGCCGGCTCGTCCGCCGACCATGGCCCGGACCCGCCGACGCTGGGGGACGAGGGAGGTCGCCCTCGCCGCCGTCCTGGTGGCGCTGGTGGTCGGCGGCGTCGCCGTGTTCCAGTCGTCGAACGGCTCGGAGCCGACCCGGCCGGCGCCCGGTACCGTTCCGGCGACCGCCGCCGTCGGCCCGAAGGCCACCTCGCCGCCCTCGTCGGCGCCGGTGCCCGCGGCCGCCGCCGACTGGACCCGGTTCAGCGCTCCGGACGGCGCCTTCTCCGTCGAGTTCCCGGGTCCGGCGTCCACCGCCACCGATCGTCGCCAGGTCGACGGCCGGCCGGCCGACGTCACCACGTACGCCGCGTCGACGGGCACCATGCGTGTGTCGGTCGCCGTCTACCGCATCAACGCGTTCGGTCTCGACGTGGCCCGGGCGGCTAGCGCGGTGGTCGCCGACCTGGCCACCACCACCAAGGGCTCCGTGGTCCGATCGACGCCCCGTTCCCAGGGCGACAGGGGCGCCGACTTCCAGGTCAGCGGCCCGGGCGGGCCGCGGCAGGGGACGGTCCGCTTCGTGAGCGGCGCCATCTACGTCCTGCTCTACGAGGCGCCGACGCTCGACCCGAAGACGTGGGAGCGGTTCCAGGCGTCGCTGCGGGTGCCGGCCTGACGCGGGCTACTTGCGGGGGAGCTTGATCGCCCGGTCGGCGATGATGTTCTTCTGCACCTCGGTGGTGCCGGCCCCGATCGAGGTGTAGCGCTGGAACACGTAGAGCCGGTTCCACGCGCCGCCATCGACGGCGTCGGGCCCGCCCTTGGCCAGCATCCCGCTCGGACCCAGCAGGTCGACGGCCAGCTCGGCGAGGGTCTGGGCGAGATGGCTCCACTGGAGCTTGGCCATCGGCACCTCGGGCCAGGGCTTCTGGTTCTTGAGGATGCGGGACATGGCCCGGTAGGTGAGCAGCCGGGTGTACTCGATGTCGGTGTGGGCCCGGGCGATGCGGGCCCGGAGCTCGGGGTCGGCCAGGGCCTGGGGGTTGACCGACCGGGCCAGGTTGACCATGGCGTCGAGGTCGGCCCGCATGCCGATGGCCAGGCTGGCGGTGCCCACCCGCTCGGAGCCGAGGGTGCCCATGGCCACCAGCCACCCTTCGCCCTCGCCGCCGAGGCGGTGGTCGACGGGCACGTGCACGTCCTCGAAGAAGACGTCGCAGATCATCTCCTCGCCGGCGATGTCCTTGATCGGCCGGATGGTGACGCCGGGGACGTCGAGGTCGACGATGAGGGCGGTGATGCCGTCGTGCTTGCGCCCCTCGGGGATGGAGGTGGGGTCGGTCCGGACGAGGAACAGGCCCCAGCGGGCGAGGTGGGCCGAGCTGCACCACGTCTTCTGGCCGTTGAGGACGTAGTGGTCGCCGTCGAGGATGGCCATGGTGCGCAGGTTGGCCAGATCGCTGCCGGCCTGGGGCTCGGAGAAGCCCTGGCACCAGTGCTCGTCGGCGTTGAGGATGTTGGGGACCCACCGCTGCTTCTGCTCGTCGGTGCCCCAGCGGATGATCATGGGGCCGATCTGCCACAGCCCGTTGGCGTTGTAGATGCCGGGCGTGCGGTAGCGCGACATCACTTCGGAGTAGATGACGTTCTGGGTGACGGTGGCGTCGCGTCCACCCCACTCGGCCGGCCAGGTGATGGCGGCCCACCGGCCGGCGGCGAGGATGCGCTGCCAGGCCCGGCGCCGCTCCATCGCGGCCATGATCCCGCCGCTGCCGGCGCCGGTGGTGTCGTCGAGATCGTCGAGGTCGGCCTCGTCTCCGTGCTTGGCGTTCCACTCGGCGAGGAAGGCGGGGAGGTGCTCGTCGAGCCAGCCGCTCAGCTCGGCCCGGAAGGCCTCGTCCTCTTCGGTGTAGGAGAAGTCCACGGGCGGCAGACTAGCCGCGCGCCGCTGGCTAAGCTGACGCCCACGTCAGGTTTGTCCGGCGCCTGCACCCGCACGCCGACCAGGGGGCCCCGTGGAGTTCACGTTCAACGACGACCAGGAGCAGCTGCGCGAGGCGGTGCGCGACTTCATGGCCCGGACCGCGCCGGTGCACGAGACCCGTCTGCTCTGGGACGACGATCGCGGGTTCCGGGACGAGACGTGGGGCCTCATGGCCGAGCTCGGGTGGACCGGGTTGCTGGTCCCGGAGGCGGCCGGGGGCCTCGGCCTCGGCCTCGTCGACCTCGTGCCGGTGCTCGAGGAGATGGGCCGGGTGCCCTTCGCCGGGCCGTTCCTCTCCTCGGCGGTGATGGCCACGCGGGCCGCCACCCTCCTCGGTCTCGACGATCGGCTGGCCGGCCTGGCCGACGGCACCAGCCGGGGGGCGGTGGCCATCGACGAGGACGGCCACGGCGACGTGGTCGACCGGGTGCGCTGCCGGGGCTCCCGCAAGACCGGGGCCTGGCTGCTCGACGGGAAGAAGCCGGTGGTGGTCGACGGCCACACCGCGGACTGGGTGCTCGTGGTGGCCCGCACCCAGGAAGGGCTCGGCACCTTCCTGCTGGAGGCGCCGGGGGAGGCCGGCCTGGCCGAGGTCGTGCCGAGTTGGGACGGCTCCCGCAAGGTCGCCCGGCTCGACCTGCACCAGGTGCCGGCGGTGCCGGTGGGGCCCGAGGGCGACCACACCGCCATCTGGCGCCGGGTGGTCGACGACACCTCGGTCGCGCTGTGTGCCGAGCTGATCGGCTCGATGGAGGCCGCGCTCGATCTGGCCGTGGAGTACGCCAAGGTCCGCGAGGTCTTCGACCGACCCATCGCCACCTTCCAGGCCATCAAGCACAAGACCGTCGACATGCTCCACCGCATCGAGCTCTCCCGGGTGGGCACCCACTGGGCCGCCTGGGCCTCCGACGTGGACGACCCCCGCCGGGCCGAAGCGGCGGCCATGGCCAAGGCCTACGTGCCCGAGGCCGCCAACTTCGTGGCCGGCGAGTGCATCCAGATCCACGGCGGCGTGGGCTTCACGTGGGAGTGCGACGCCCACCTGCACTACAAGCGGGCCAAGCAGAACGACCTCCTCCTCGGCTACCACGGCATCCACCGTGAACGGGTGGCCGAGCTCTACCTCGCCACGGCGTAGCGGGCTGCGGGATCTGTGGCTGTTTGGGTGGCCCATGGCCACCCAAACAGCCACAGATCCCTGAATCGGTCAGACGACGCCGGCGGCGCGGTGGGCGGCCAGCTCGTCGGGGGTGAGGCCGACGAGGCCGCACCACACCTCGTCGTTGTGCTCACCGAGCTTGGGCGGGCCGGCCGGGACGGGAAGGGGCTCGCCCACGAACCGCGGGAACGGGGCCTGCTGGCGCACGGGCCCGATGGTGGAGTCCATCACCGTGACCAGGTCGCCCCGCTCGGCCATGTGCGGGTCGGCGGCGATGTCGGCCGCGGTGTACGCCGTGGCCACGGGTACGTCGTGCTCGATGCAGCGGGCCTCGATCTCGGCCGAGGGCAACGACCCGGTCCAGGCGGCGACGATCCCGTTGATCTCGTCGGACCGGGACGCGCGGTCGGCCAGCCGGGCGAAGCGGGGATCGTCGATCAGGTCCTCCCGCCCCATGGCGCGGCAGAGGCGCCGGTAGTTGGCATCCGAGCCGGCCACGATGCACACGAACCGGCCGTCGGCGGTGGGGTAGTTGTCGAGGGGGGCGGAGTTGGCCAGGCGGTTGCCCTCCCGCTCCCGCACGATGCCGAGGCGGTCGTAGCCGGCGATGGTCCACTCGAGGATCCGCAGGACCGAGCCGTACAGGTAGGCGTCGACCACGGCCCCGGTGCCGGTGGCCCGGGGCCCGGCGTCGCGGCGGTACAGCGCGGCGAGGGCGGCCTGGGATGCGAACACGCCCGTGAGGTAGTCCGACACGGTGACCCCCACCCGGACGGGCGGGCGGTCGGGGTAACCGGTGAGGTGCAGGAGCCCGCCGTAGCCGATGCCGAGCCGGTCGAGCCCGGGGCGGGGCGAGTTGGGGCCGCTCTGGCCGAACACCGAGATCCGCACCATCACGAGGCGGGGGTCGAGGTCGGCCGGCCCGACGTGCCACTTCTCCATGGTGCCGGGGCGGAAGTTCTCGCACACGACGTCGGCGGTGGCGCACAGCCGGCGGAACAGCTCCTGGCCCTCGGGGACCCGCAGGTTGCAGGTGACGCCCTTGCGGCCGCGGCCCTCCACGGCCCAGAACAGCGAGTAGCCCCGCCCGTCGGGGTCGGCCGGATCGGGGACGAACGGGCCGATCTCCCGCATGAAGTCGCCCTCGCCGGGTTGCTCGACCTTGATCACCTCCGCCCCCATCTCGCCCAGCAGCCCGGCGCAGAACGGGGCGGCGATGCGGGTGCCGACGTCGATCACGCGGAGCCCGGCCAGCGGGCCTCCGGCGCTCGCCGCCATCAGGTGTCGCCCTTGTCGCGCGCCTCGAACACCTCGCGCATCGAGCCCATCTGCTCGCGCTCGGCCAGCTTGCCGAGGGCCGTGGCCGTGTTGTGGGTGAAGTGGTGGGCCATGAAGTGGTAGTTCCAGCTGTTGCGCTTGCCCATGAGCTCGAAGGTCTGGTTGATCGAGTCCTTGATGCGCTCGGCCGTGACTGGCGGGACGAGGGCCACCTTGGCCGCCATCGCCTTGGCCTCGTCGAGGAGCGCGGCCCGGGGCACCACGCGGTTGACCATGCCGAGCCGCCACGCCTCCTGGGCGTCGATCGAGTCGCCGGTGAGGAGGAACTCCTTGGCCTTGCGGATGCCGAGCTCCCACGGTTCCACCAGGAGCTCGACGCCCATGCCGCTCATCCGCGCCACCGGGTTCTGGAACACGGCGTCGTCGGCGGCCACGATCAGGTCGCACATGGCGGCGAGCATGAGGCCCCCGGCGATGCACTTGCCCTGGACGGCGGCGATCGTGGGTTTGGGGAACTCGTAGATGCGCACGCACCGGTCGAAGTACATGCGACGCTCGTGGCGGAACTTGCCCTCGGCCGTCGCCCGCTCGGCCTGCAGCTCGGCCGACGCCTCCGGTCCGACGAGCTCCTTGAGGTCGTGGCCCGAGGAGAAGTGCTTCCCTTCGGCCGCCAGCACCACGACCCGCACTTCGGCGTCGGCGGCGGCGAGATCGAAGGCGGCGTCGAGCTCGTCGATCATCTGCATCGACTGGGCGTTGGCCTGGCCCGGCCGGTTCAGCGTGACGACGGCGACGGGCCCGTCCGTCTCGTAGGTGATGGTGTCGAAGTGGGTCGTGGTCATGGGTGCCCCGGTTTCACTCGGCCGTGCCGCGCTTGACCACCCACTCGGTGGGTTGGCCGGTGAGCTTGGCGATCTTGTCGAAGTCGGCGTCGTAGTGCAGCACCGTGAGCCCGCTCATCTCGGCGGCCGCAGCCACCAGCAGGTCGACCAGTGACAACGCCCGATGGAACCCCTTGCGGGCGGCCAGCGCCTGGACCTCCAGCGCGCGGTCGAAGCACCACGGCCGCATCTCGACGGTCGGGAAGCCGCCGAGTTCGTGGCGCACCCCGTCGATGGCCCGTGCGTTCGGGGCCATGTACTGGAGCTCGAACTGGACCGGCGGGCAGCACGCGATCTGGTTGGCGGCGAGGAGCGGCGTGACGGCGTCGGCGACCCGAGGCCGCTCGAGCCGGGCGAGGACGCTGGTGTCGGCGAGGTAGCGGGTCAGCGCCACGCGTGTCGGGCCTCGTCGAGGAGGTGGAGGTCCATGTCCTTGCCCGTGCGCATCCTCTCGAGGAAGGCCATGCGCCGCTGGAGGTTGACGTACTCGCGCATGGCCTCGTTCACCGTGTCGGTGAGGGTGGAGGTGCCGAGATAGCCCTTGGCCTCTTCGGCCAGCTCGTCGTCGATCCGGATGGCGGTCTTGTGCATCGATCCAAGGATAGCTGCGTTCATCGAAGGGAGCTATCGCTACTTCGCTGGTCGCGGTAGCCCGAGGACGCGCTCGCCGATGATCGTGCGCTGGATCTCGTTGGTGCCGGCGAACACCGAGGCCGATTGGTAGTAGAGCCAGCTGCGCTGCCACCGCCCGCCGCCGGGGTTGTCGTCGGCCCCCCACCAGAGGGGAGCGGCGTCGCCGAGGACGGCCATGGCCGTGTCGTGCAGGCGCTTGCTCATCTCGCTCCAGTAGAGCTTCAGGGCGCTGCCCTCCGGGCCGAGGGGCTTGCCGCTCTCGATGCGGGACAGGGAGCGCCAGTTGTGGAGCTGGAACAGCCGCACCTCCACGTAGGCCTCGGCCAGGCGCTGCTGGAGCCGGTGGTCGTCGTAGGCGCCGTGCTCGAGGGCCAGGCGGAGCAGCTCCTCGAGGAGCTGGGCGTGGATGACGAGCTGGCGGGGGTTGGTGCCCCGCTCGTGGGTGAGGGTGGACTGGCTCACCCGCCAGCCGTCGTGCTCGGCCCCGATGCGCTGGTCGTCGGGGATGAAGGCCCCGTCGAAGAACACCTCGTTGAAGTCGCGCTCGTCGGTGATCTGGCGCAGCGGCCGCACCTCCACGCCCGGCGCGTGCATGTCGAGGGCGAAGGCGGTGATGCCGGCCTGCTTCTTCGCCGTGGGGTCGGTGCGGGCGAGGAGCAGGCCCCAGTCGGCGAACTGGGCGTAGCTGGTCCACACCTTCTGCCCGGTGATCCGCCACCCGCCGGCGGCCTCGTCGCGCTCGGCCCGGGTGCTCAGGGCGGCGAGGTCGGACCCGGCGTCGGGCTCGCTGAAGAGCTGGCACCACAGCGTGCGGGCGCCGAGGATGTCGGGCAGCCAGCGGGCCTTCTGCTCCTCGGTGCCGTGGGCAAGGAGGGTGGGGCCCACGAGGTTGATGCCGATGCGCCCGACCAGCTCGGGGGCCCGGGCCCGGGCCAGCTCCTCCTGCACGATGTAGTGCAGCAGCGCCCCGGCCCCCCGGCCGCCGTACTGCTCGGGCCACGTGACGCCCACCCAGCGCCCCTCGGCCAGCTGGGCCTGCCAGTCGCGCAGGTAGGCCACCTCCTCGGCCAGGTCGTCGAAGTGGGGCGGGAACCCGGTGCCGTAGGCCCAGGGCAGGTTGGCCTCGAGCCAGCGGCGGCAGGCCAGCCGGAAGGCGTCCTGCTCGGGGGTGGGCGAGAGGTCCATGGCGTCGGCGAGCATATCTGACAGTCGTGTCAGGTTTGTCGGGTCGGCGGTGTAGGGTCGCGGCCGCTATGGACTTCGAGCTGAGCGACGACCAGGTGGCGCTGGGCGATGCGGCCCGCGAGCTCCTCGACGGGTACGCCGCCCCGAGCCAGGTGCGGGCCGTGGTCGACGGCGGCGGTGGCCTCGACGCCGCGCTGTGGGCGGCGATGGTGGAGCAGGGCTGGCTGGGGGTGGCCGTGCCCGAGGCCATGGGCGGGCTGGGGCTGGGCTGGGTCGAGCTGGCCGTCCTGCTGGAGCAGACCGGCGCCCACGTCGCCCCGGCCCCCTTTGCCACCCAGGTCGTGGCCATCGACGCGCTGGTCCGGGCCGGCGCGGCGGCCGACGACCCGGGTGGGGCCGTGGCCGAGGCGCGGGCGTCACTGATCGCCGGCGCGGCGGTCGCCGTGGCGCCCTGGCGGACCGTGGTCGCCACCCCCTCGGGGCCGGGCTGGACCCTGACCGGGCGCACCGAGCCGGCCCTCTGGGCGCCCCGGGCCCGCTGGGCCGTGGTGCGGGCCGTCGACGCCACCGACCCGAGCGGCGACGGCGTGCTCGTCGGTGACGAGAGCCTGTACCTCGTTGACCTCGAGGCGGCCGGCCTCGTGCCCCCACGGGAACCGGCGATGGACCTCACCCGGGAGCTCGGCTGGCTCACGTTCGACTCGACCCCGGCCGTGGGCCTCGGCGGGGCCGACCTCGTGGCGTCGTTCCTCGACGCCGGGGCGGTGGCCCACGCCTGCGAGCTGCTCGGGGGCGCGTCCACGGTGATGGACCTGGCCGTGGCCTACGCCAAGGAGCGCAAGCAGTTCGGCCAACCCATCGGTGCGTTCCAGGCGGTCAAGCACCGATGCGCCGACATGCTCGTCGACGTCGAGGGCATGCGGTCGGCCGCCCTCTACGCCGCGTGGTGCTTGGCCGCCGACGACGACGACCGCTCGGTGGCGGCGTCCACGGCCAAGACCTGGTGCTCGGACGCCGGGGTGCGGGTGGCCAAGTCGGCGCTCCAGGTCCACGGGGGGATCGGCTTCACGTGGGAGTGCGACGTCCACCTGTACCTGAAGCGCTCCCAGCTCGACGCCATCAGCTTCGGCGACGCCGCCTTCCACCGCGCCCGCCTCGGCGACCTCCTGCGCCATCGGCTCCTGGCCGGCCACTCGGTGATCTGATCCACCGGCTCCACGCGTCAGCCCCCGAGCGACGCCCGGAGCGCGGCCTTGTCGACCTTGCCGGCGGGCAGCACGGGGAGCGACCGCCGGCGCACGATGCGCTCGGGGGTGGTGAAGCGGGCCGCCCCCTGCGCTTCGAACCAGCGGCGGCACTCGGCCAGGTCGAACCGGCCATCGGCCACCACGAAGGCCACGACCCGCTCGCCGAGCACGTCGTGGGGCTCGCCGATCACGGCGGCCTGCCGCACCCGGGGGTGGGCTTCGAGGACGGCTTCGACCGCGCCGGCGCTGATGTTCTCCCCGCCCCGGATGATCACGTCCTTCTTGCGGCCGGTGATCGTGCACCATCCCCCGTCGGGGTCGACGGTGCCGAGGTCGCCGGTGCGGAACCACCCGCCCCGGGCGAACGCGCCCTCGTTGTGGGCCGGATCGACGTAGCCGGCGAAGAGCTCGGGCCCGCGCACCAGCACCTCGCCGTCGGCGGCGATGCGCACCTCGGTGTCGCCGGTGGGTCGCCCGTCGGTGTGGGCCGCGGGCCAGGGCGGGTCGCCGGCCGACGAGGTGGTCACGGTCGGGGCCTCGGTGGAGCCGTAGGACCGCTTGAACACGGCGCCGAACCGGGCGGTGGCGTCCTCGATGAAGGCCGGGGTGACCCCGGCCCCGCCGCTCGAGACCAGTCGCAGCGACCGCACCTTCGCCGCCGAGAAGGTCGACGCGCCGGCCATGGCCACGAAGAAGGTCGGGGGGCCGACCATGAACGAGACCTCGTGGTGCTCGATGAGGCCCAGGGCGTCGTCGGGGTCCCACCGGGCCTGGAGCACCGTGGACATGCCGACGAGGGCCGGGAGCAGGACGCCGTTGAGCAGCCCCGACACGTGGGCCAGCGGGGCGGGCATGAGCACGGTATCCCGCGGGGTCAACCCGTGCACGCCCGCCATCTGGACCGCCTTGGCCGCGAGCGTGCGGTGGGTGTGGAGCACGCCCTTCGGCGCGCCGGTGGAGCCGGCGGTGAACAGCACGACGGCCGGGTCGGTGGGGCGGGCGTGGGCCGCTCGGTGGGGGGCGGCCGTGGACCAGCGGCGCACCTCGGCCGCGTCGGTGACGCATCGTGGCGCGCCGAGCGACGCGGCCAGCGCCTCCCGTTCGGCCGCCGAGGCCCGGTGGTGGATCGGGGCGGCCACCAGCCCGAGCTGCCACGCCGCCCGGTAGAGCAACAGCGCCTCGACCGAGTTGGGGAGCTGCCACGCGACGGCGTCGCCCCGCCGGTACCCGTCGGCCCGCAGGCCGGTGGCCACGCGGGCGGCCAGGTCGTCGACGGCAGGTGAGCGGAGCGCATCGGGTCCCGCCACGACGGTGCCCGTCCGACGTCCCGTGAGCAACCGGTGGAGGTCGGGGGCGAGCCAGGGTCCGCCCGGGCGCCGGTACCGCCGGACCAGGTCCGGACCGGGCCGGTGGGTGGGGTGCACCCGGCGTGCGGCGGCGGTGCTCACCGGAAGTCGAACGCCACCTTGATGGCGCCGGTGGTGCCCTGCTCGATCAGGGTGGTGAGGGCGTCGCGCCACTGGTCGAGACGGAAGGTGTGGGTGAGCATCCCGGTGAGGTCGATACGCCCGTCGCGGACGAGGTCGAGGTAGTGGGCGATGGCGTGCTGGCGGACCCCGTCGACCTCCTCCACCCCGAAGGCGTTGGACCCGACGAGCCGCAGCTCCTTGAAGTACCACGGCGTCCACTCGAAGCGGGCGGGCGAGGCCACGCCGAGCTGGACCATGGTGGCGCCGTGGGCCAACACCCGCAGCGCCACCTCGATGGTGGAGGGGTAGCCGACCGTGTCGTACACGACGTCGATGTGCCCGGGGTAGGCGACGGGGAGCCCGGCCCACGGGGCCCGCAGCGGCGCCCCGCTCCACGCCGCCAGCGCCTCGATCAGCGCCTCGCGGGGCTCCGGTTCGAACACCACGGCGCCGAGCCGCTCGGCCAGGGCCCGCTGGGCCGGGAACCGGGCGATGGTGGCCACCTCGACGTCGGGGTACAGGGCCCGGAGGATGGCGGTGGCGGTGGTGCCGAGGGCGCCGGCGCCGTAGACCACGGCCCGCCCGCCGGGCGGCGGCGGGTTGCGCACGATGGCGTGGAGCGACACGGCGAAGGGATCGGCCAGGACCGCCACCTCGTCGGGGACGTCGTCGGGCACGGGGATGGCCATCAGCTGGTGGGCCGGGAGCAGGTCGGCGAACCCGCCGGTGGCGTCGGAGGAGTTGCCGGTGTGGATGCCGGGGGCGAGGCGGCCCTCGGTGAAGTTCCAGCAGGCCGAGTAGTCGCCGTGCTCGCAGGCCGGGCAGGGCGGCGATATCCCCCGTGGGCCGCACGACAGCCACGGGTTGAGCACCACCCGGCGCCCCGGCTCGAGGCGGGGGTCGTCGACGGCCGGCCCGGCGGTCTCCACCGTGGCGACGACCTCGTGCCCCAGGACCTGGGGGAAGGAGATGAACGCCGTCATCGGGTTGTCGTCGGCGTCGTCGAAATCCATGAGCATCTGCTTGGAGTCGGAGCCGCAGATGCCGGTGAGGCGGGTGCGCAGCACCAGCCAGTCGTCGCCGAGGAGCGCGGGGTCGGGACGGTCCTCGATCTTCATCGGCGTGGTGGCGAGGTGCTGCACCAGCCGGGGCGCGTCGGGGGGCGGGGCCGGGACGTCGGGGTCGGGGTCGGTGAGGAAGACCAGCGCCCGCATCAGGCCGGCCCGCCGTCGGGGTGCTTCACCATGGCCTCGGCCCCTTCGAGGTAGACGTCGATGTCGGAGGTCTTGAACACCGCGATGTCGCGCATGTCCGGAAGGTAGTGCTCGAACCGGTCGGACCCGAGGGCGGCGATGATGCCGTCGGCCACCGTCTCGGGCGGCTCGAGCGGGCCGTCGTAGTCGGGCGGGTCGTTGCCGTCGGCGTGCCAGATCTCGGTGTCGATGGCGCCGGGGATGATCAGGCGCACGCCGACGCCGGTGCGCCACAGGTCGAGGGCGAGGGATTCCGACCAGCCGCACAGGGCGAACTTCGAGGCGCAGTAGGCGGCCTCGCCGGGGATGCCGGCCCGGCCCCCGAAGCTCGAGACGTTCACGATCACGCCCCGGTCGCGGGTGAGCATGCGGGGGAGGACGGCAAGGGTCATTCGCACGGGGGAGTGGAAGTTGACGTCCATGGCCTGCCGGACCAGCTCGTCGTCGAGCGCCCGCACGTGGTGGCGCGACGGGATGGCGGCGTTGTTGACGAGCACGTCGAGCCGGCCGAACGCGTCCCACGCCTCCAGGGCCACGGCTTCGGCGGCGTCGAGGTCACCGAGGTCGACCGACCACGAGCGCGACTCGGGGGCGTGGACGCGGCAGCGTTCCAGCACCTCGGCCAGGCGGTCGGCCCGGCGGGCGACCAGGCCGACGGTGGCCCCGGCCTCGGCCAGGCGCACGGCCAGGGTGGCGCCGATCCCCGATGACGCACCGGTGACGAGCACCGCGCTGCCCGCGACCTCGATGGGGGTCTGGGCCATGGTCGTCCCCTTTCTCCGCGTCAGGACGCGGCGGCGATGGCGCCCTCGACGGCGGCGAGCAGGTCGTCGGTGGTGACACCGAGGGAGGCGTCGGCCTGCCGGACGTCGTCGGCCTCGAACACGGTCGAGAGCCGGCGCCGCAGCTCGGCCGGATCGCCGGCCGCGGCCCCGACCAGCGCCTCGGCCGTGCGGTCGATGGCGTCGGCCGGGCTCACGTGCATGTCGCCGGCCAGCATGGCTGCGCTGATGGTGCCGTCGGGATCGATCGCCACCCCGGCCCGGCAGAGCTTGCGGCCCTTGTGGTTGGCGAAGCCGACGCGATGGCCGGCGGGCGCCTCGGCCCGGAACCGCTCCGAGGAGATGCGTCTGATCATCTCGTCGCCCCCGACCCGGCCCGATCCCTTGGCGATGCCCTTGCGCTCGCCGTCGGTGAGCTCGCTGCGGTCCAGCACGACGCCGGCCTCGGACTCGAGGGCGGCCACCAGCGCGTCACGGAAGGCCTCGTAGGTGACCGGGTGCCCGACCACCTCCTCGGCCGTGCACACGTACTCGCGCAGATCCTTGACGATCTTGTCCTTGAACTTGTCGTCGGGGACGCGGGCGACGGCGAGGTACAGGTCGAGGTCGGGCGGGGCGAGGTTGAAGAACCCGCCCACGGTCTGGGCCACCATCACGTCCTGGGCGGTGATGGCGCCGAGCTTGCGGCCGTGCCAGCGCAGGTCCGACGCCTTCTCGATCTCGACCTCGTGCAGGCCGAGGGTGTCGAGGGTGGCCCGCATCACGGGATGGAACCGGGCCAGCAGGGCGTCGAGGTCGGCGAACTGGGGGTAGGCCTCGCCCTTGGGGAAGAAGAACCCCCACATGCAGGCGCATTCGGCCGCGTAGTAGGCGGTACCGCCGCCGTAGCTGTGGCGGCGGATGACCTGCACGCCCCGCGCCGCGCACTCGGCGAGGTCGAGGGTGGCGTCGACGTCGTCGAACCACCCGACGTTGAGGTGGGTCTGGCCCCACACGCTGGTCTGCGCGATCGGCGTGCCGTGCTCCATCACCGAGCGCAGCAGCACCGGCATCGTGGCCGCGTTCTCGAACGGGCCCTGGCGGTCGAGGTCGAGGTAGCGCCACACCTCGGGGGTGTGGCCGTCGGGGGCACCGGGCATGGTGGGGGAGCCTAGCTGACACCCGTGTCAGCTTCGGGGGCCGGTAGGGTCGAGCGATGGAGGCGTTCCGGCTCGACGGCAGGGGAGCCCTGGTCACCGGGGCGGCGCAAGGGATCGGCGCGGCGGTGGCCGAGGTGCTGGCCGCGGCCGGCGCGGCCGTCGCGCTCTGCGACCGCGACGCCGCCGGGCTCGACGCCGTCGCCGGCCGCATCGCCGCCGCCGGTGGGCAGGCCCACTGCGGCGTGCTCGACGTGCGGGACACCGATGCGGCGTCGACCTTCGTCGGCGAGGCGGCCGCCGAGCTCCGCGGTGTCCACGTGCTGGTGAACAACGCCGGGGGCGGGTTCCTGGCCCCGTTCCTCGACGTCCGCCCCAAGGGCGAGGCGGCGCTGATCGCCGAGAACTTCACCAGCGCCACCCACCTCATCCGGGCCACCGTCCCCCACCTCCGCGGCGCGGGCGGCGGCAGCATCGTCAACATCACGTCGATCGAGGCCCACCGCGCCGCTCCCGGCTTCGCAACCTACGCGGCGATGAAGGCGGCCCTGGCCAACCTCACCGCCAGCCTCGCCCTCGAGCTGGCGGCCGACGGCATCCGGGTCAACTGCGTGGCTCCCGACATGATCCCCACGCCGGGCATCGAGCCCGATCCGGCCCACCCGCTCCCCGTGTCGACGCCGCTGGCCGTCCGGGCCGATCCGGTGGACGTGGCCCACGCCGTGCTGTTCCTCGCCGCCCCGGCCAGCCGGTTCGTCACCGGCACCACCATCCACGTCGACGGGGGCAACCTGGCCGCCGGCGGGTGGCGCCGTCAGCCCGACGGCACCTACGCGACCTGAGTAGGATGGTCCTCGCGGTTCGTGGGTGACGTCCCGAGCTGAGGGGGCCGCAGTGGCGAGCAAGGGCGACGGAGTCGAGTCCGGCGGGCGGATCCCGGTCACGCGCGCCGTCGAGCCCCTGGCCGACCCCGGCGGGCTGGCCCACCCGACCCCGGCGTTCGCCGAGACCCTTCGCCAACTCGTCCTGCACGGGGCCAGCCTCGGCGGCTCGGTGGAGCTCGGGCTCCGGGCGTTGTTCGCGCACCTCCCGATCGTGGTGTACGGCGTCGACGAGCACGGCGTGATGACGGCCTGCTTCGGCGGCGGGCTGGCCCGGTTGGGCCTCGATGACGACGAGCTGGTGGGGGTGCCGACCGAGGCCTTCGGCGAGCCGGCCGCGGCGCTGACCGAGCGGGTGCTCGGCGGGGAGCCGGCGTCGGCCCTCATCGAGGGCGACGGGGCGCTCGGGCCGTTCCGGTTCCAGTCCTTCGCCGCCCCGCTCGATGACGGCACCGGGTACCTGGCCGTGGCCATCGACGTCACCGACCAGGCCCTGGCCGAGTGGGCGGCCGCGGAGCAGAGCACGCGGCACCAGGCCACGCTCGCCGCGCTGCGCGGGAGCGAGGAGCGCTTCGAGACGGTGTCGCAGAACGTGCCCATCGGGGTGTTCCTCACCGACACCGATGGGCACGTCACCTACGCCAACCCCGAGCTGCTGCGCATCCTCGGGCGGTCCGACGCCGGGCTGGCCGAGGTGGAGAGCTTCCACTCGCTCATCCACCCCGACGACCTGCCCGAAGCGGTGGTGGCGCTCGACCGCCACACCCGCTCGGGGGAGTCGGGCATCTTCCAGTGCCGGGTGCGCCGACCCGACGACGACACCGTCAAGGTGCGGATCCGGCTCGTCACCCTCACCGACGACGACGGCGAGCGCGTGGGCATGGTCGGGAGCGTGGCCGACATCACCGAGTTCGTGGCCGCCGACGAGCGGCTGCGGGAGCGGGAGGAGCGCACCCGGGCCATCCTCGAGAACGCAGGCGAGGCCATCGTCAGCTTCGGCGAGGCCGGCGTGATCTTCGAGTTCAACGCTGCGGCGGAGCGCATGTTCGGGTACGACTCCGACGAGGTCATCGGTCGCATGGTGTGGACCGACCTGCTGGCCCAGCCGCACCGGGGCTACTTCGAGACCCGGGTACGCGCCTATGTCGACGGCCACCGGGAATCCGTCGGGCTCGATCGCTCGGCCGAGCTGCAGGGTGTGCGCAAGGACGGCTCGCACGTCCCGATGGAGGCGGCGCTCACCGAGGTGCGGGCGGGCGGCCAGCGCCTGTTCACCGCCATCATGCGCGATCTCACCGAACGCCAGATCCTCGAACGGGAGCTCGAGCGTCGCAGCACCTACGACGACCTCACCGGGCTCCCCAACCGGGTCCTGCTGTACGGCCAGCTCGAGATGGCGCTGGCCCGAGCCAACCGGCACGACACCTCGGTGGCGGTGCTGTTCGTCGACATCGATCGCTTCAAGCTCGTCACCGAATCGCTCGGCCACCGGGCCGGCGACGAGCTCGTGGTGCAGGTGGCGCGGCGGCTCGAGGGCGCGGTGCCCGAGGACGCCGCCATCACCCGGTTCTCCTCCGACCAGTTCGTGATCTACGTGGAGGATCTCAGCACGATCAGCGAGGCCGTCGACGTGGCCTCCACCATCGTCGAAGCCATCAACGAGCCCTTCGAGGTCGCCGGCGACGAGGCCTTCGTGGGTGCGACGGTGGGCATCGCCTTCGCATCGAACGGCATGGGGACGGCCGAGACCCTGGTCAACAACGCCGGGGTGGCCATGAGCAGGGCCAAGGAGCACAGCGTCACCCGGTACGAGGTGTTCGACGCCGAGATGCGGGCCAAGGTCGACTCGATCCGACGGTTGGAGATCGCCATGCGGCACGGACTCGACCGCCACGAGTTCGAGCTGCACTACCAGCCCGTCGTCTGGCTCCACACCGGCGAGGTGCGCGGCGTCGAGGCCCTCGTGCGCTGGAACCACCCGCGCCTCGGCTTCCTCCCCCCGGGCGAGTTCATCTCGGTGGCCGAGGACAGCGGCCTCATCCTGCGCCTCGGCGAGTGGATCTTCGAGGAGGCGTGCCGGCAGCAGGCCATGTGGGCCCGGCAGTTCCCCGAGACCCCGCTGCTCATGTCGATCAACCTGAGCGGTCGCCAGCTCGTCCAGCCCGGCCTGGCCGAGCTGCTGCGGGCCGCCATCGCCCGCACCGGGGCCGACCCCCGCTCGATCGCCTGCGAGATCACCGAGACGATGATCCTCCACGACGTCGAGACCGCTGGGGCCACGCTCCACGAGCTGAAGCAGATCGGCGTCCGCCTCGCCCTCGACGACTTCGGCACCGGCTACTCGTCGCTCAGCTACCTGTGCCGGTTCCCGATCGACGTGCTGAAGATCGACCGCAGCTTCGTGAGCCAGCTCGGCACCGCCACCCCCGACGCCAGCATCGTGGAGATGGTGGTGAACCTGGCCCGGACCATGCAGCTCGACGTGATCGCCGAGGGGGTCGAGACCGAGATCCAGGTCCGTCACCTGAAGGCGCTCGGTTGCCCGCTGGCCCAGGGCTACCTGTTCTCCCGCCCCGTCACGGCGGCGGGGATCGAGGCCATGGTGATGGGCGTCGACCACGACGGCCTGTTCGACGAGCTGGTCGACGACGAGGTGATCGACCTCGACCAGCTGCCGCCGGTGGCGTCGGCCGGTCAGCCCGAGCCGGGGTAGCCGCCGCCGCCGAACGCGGCGTCGAGGGCGTCGTAGTCGACGGCCCAGCCCTGGCGGGGCAGCTCGTCGACGAACTCCACCAGCCGGGGCTTCTTGTAGGACGCGATCGACGTGCGGCAGTGCTCGACGATGGCCTCGGCCGTGACGGGCTCGTCGCCCGGGTCGGTGGGGCGGCGGACCACGATGGCTTTGACGCTCTGGGTCCAGGTGGGGTCGGGCACGCCGATGACGGCGACGTCGGCCACGCCGGGGTGGAGACGGATGCAGGCCTCGACCTCGGCCGGATAGATGTTCTCGGCCGCCGACTTGATGATGCGGGTCCGGGGGCCGACGAAGGTGATCGAGCCGTCGGCCTCCCGGCGGCCGAGGTCGTTGGTGTGGTGCCACCCGTCGCGCAGGCGCTCGGCCGTGAGGTCCGGCCGGTTCCAGTAGCCGCTGTGGATGGTGGGGCCACTGGCCACGATCTCGCCCGTCTCGCCGTCGGGCACCTCGGCGCCCTCGGGGTCGACGATGCGCACGCGGGTGAGCGGGTGGGGCCGGCCGGCGCTGCCGATGCTGCCGAGGCCCCAGGCGTCGAGCGTGAGCATGCCCATGCACTCGGTCTGGCCGAACCCGGTGGGGTTGCGGGCCCAGGGGCTGGTGTCGGGCGTGACCAGCGCGTTCCACCGGGGGTGGCCCGGGAAGGCCCGCAGGCTCGACAGGTCGTAGGGATGCTCCTCGGCCAGGAGGGTCATCTCCTTGATGGTGGGGCCCTGGAGGAAGGCGCCGGTGCACCGTTCCGTTTCGATGAGCCGGCACAGCTCCTCGGCCTGCACCCGCGGGGTGAAGACGTTGGTGCCCCCGAAGTGGAACGTGGCGAGGGTGGTCATGAACGTGGCGACGTGGAACAGCGGACCGCTGTTCAGGTACACGTACTGGTTGGAGATCTCCTGCATCATCCCCATGACCATGTCCTGGGCCAGGATGGCGCGGTGGCTCAGCATGGCTGCGCTGGGACGGCCGGCGAAGGCGGCGGTGTAGAGGAGGAGCAGCGGCGTGTCGGGGTCGGTGCACGGGTGGGGGAGCGCGTCGGTGGCGTCGGTGACGGGATCGGCCAGCAGCGCCTCGTAGGAGTCGGGCGGCGGGGCGCCGCGGCCGGTCGGGTCGCCGGCGTCGGTCGGGTCGCCGCCGGCGTCGTGCTGGCGCCAGCCGGCCGGGCCCGGCCCGACGCCGGCCGGGAGGAGGGCGCGGGCCGCCCGCACGGTGTCGCCGATCTCGGCCTCCTGCCACACGACCAGGGCGGGGTCGAGGTCCTCGATGACGAAGGCCAACTCCTCGGCCGAGCTGCGCCAGTTGGCCGGGCACAGCATGGCGCCGAGCTTGGCCGCGGCGCCGAGGCACTCGAGCACCCGGAAGGAGTTCTGCCCGAGCCACAGGATCCGGTCGCCCGCGCCGCACCCCAGCACCCGGTCGAGGGCGTTGGCCAGGCGGTTGACCCGGTCGTCGAGCTCAGGCCAGGTCAGGCGGACGTCGCCGTCGACCACGGCCGTGCGCCCCGGGTAGCTGCGCCGGTGCTCGCGCAGCACGTCGCCGACGGTGAGGGCGTGCAGGGCGTCCATGCCCGGGATTCTTGCCGACGCTGCCATCGGCGTCAGGCCCGTGGTTGGGTCGGTGGCCCGGGCCGCGCCATCATGGTGCAGTTGCCGGCGCGGGAACCCGACGGGTCCCGACGAGCGGCCCGAAGCAGGAGGTCCCCGATGGCCATGACCGCCGACGCGTTCGACGAGGACTACGCCCCGCGCCACGACGTGCCCAAGGCCGGCCGGAGCGGCTTCGTCGTGATCGAGGACCGGCAGGTCCACTACCTCGAGTGGGGCCACCGCGGGCTCCCGCCCGTGCTGTGCCTGCACGGTGGCGGGCAGACCGCGTACATGTACGAGGAGCTCGGCGCCGCCGCCGCCGACCGCTTCCACATCGTGGCGCCCGACCTGCCCAGCCACGGCGATTCCGATCCGCTCCCGTCGGCACTGGTGGAAGGGCTCGGGCCGCTCAACATCAGCGCCACCATGCCGCCGCTGATGGATGCGTTCGGCTTCGACCGGGCCGCCCTCGTCGGCGCGTCGCTCGGGGGGCTCACGTCGATCCGGTTGGCCGAGCGGGCGCCGGACCGGGTGGGGTCGATCGTGCTCATCGACGTGGGGCACCGGCTCGAGAGCGAGGGGGTGCGCAAGATCGTGGACTTCATGCGGGCCCATGAGTCGTTCGCCTCGCTCGAGGAGGCGGCGGCCGAGATCAGCCAGTACCTGCCCCAGCGCAAGGCGGTGCGGCCCGAGAGCCTCACCCGCAACCTGCGCCAGCGGCCCGACGGGCGCTGGGTCTGGAAGCACGGGTTCGGCCGGCGGTTCCGCCAGATGGGCGAGCAGACCGTGCACCCCGCCGACAACCTCGACACCTTCCTCGACGGGATCGAGGAGGCGGCCCGCACGATCCGTTGCCCGGTGCTGGTGCTGCGGGGCCAGCAGAGCGACGTGCTCTCGGACGAGGGAGCCGAGGAGGTGGCGTCGGTCATCCCCGGCGCCCGCCTCGAGGTGGTGGAGAAGGCCGGCCACCTCGCCGCCGGCGACAACCCCCACTCGACGACCAACCTGGTCCTGTCCTTCCTCGCCGAGGTCACCCCCTTGGGTGCGTAAGGGCGCGCATAGCGCACCCTTACGCACCCAAGGAATGCATTGCAGCGAGGGCGGCCCATTCGGTCTGGCGGCGCTCGACGTGGCGGCGGATGGTGGCGGCGGTCTCCCGCGGGTGGTCCACCACCTGGCGGTAGGTGACCTGGATGACGCGCCATCCGAGGAGCTCGAGGTCGCTGCGCCGGATCCGGTCGTACTCCCATTGCCAGAGGTCGGTGTGGAACTCCCACCCTTCGACCTCGACCGCGAACATGATCTCCGGCCAGCTCATGTCGATCCGGTAGGTGCGGTCGCCGATGGTCACCTCGAACTGGAAGACCGGCTCGGGGATCCCCGCCTCGCGGCAGAGGTCGGCCGCCCGGACTTCGAGGATCGAGTCGGGGAGCGTGGTCTGCATCGCCCGGGTCTCGAGATAGGCCCGAACGGCGGGAGGGCCGAGCCGGCGGGGCGCATCGAGGGTGCAGGCCCAGTGCATGAGGCGGCTGGGCGTGGTGCGCTTCCGGACGAAGCTCTGCTCGATCACCTCGGCGAGCTCCGCGGGAGCGAGGACGGCGCCGCAGTCGATGAGGGTCCGGTCGATCCGGGTGACGAGGAACCCGTCACGTTCGTGGACGAAGAACGGGTCGAGGCGCCACGCGCGGTGCACGATCACGCCGTCGGTGCGGGCCGACGCCGGCCGGGGGGCCGTCACCTCGATGATCTCCTCGACCCCCGGCAGGTGCAGGCCATGGAACGCCAGGGCGCTGCGGTGCGACACCACGGTCGCCCGCCCGTTGACGAGGCAGGCCGCCATCAGGTGCTGGTGGCGGGTCTCGGGTGCGCCGACGCACCGGTAGACCCCGCGCCAGGGTGTGTCCTGCAGGACGCCGCGGGACCGCAACCGGAACACCTGGTCGCGGGAGGCACCGAGCTCTTGGAGTTGGGTGCGGGCGACGAGGCCGTGCTGGCGCCGGCCGTGGGCTTCGACGAGGGCGATGAGATCCATGCCCGTCAGTCAAGCGACGGGGTGCGACAGGCAAGATTCCTTGGGTGCGTAAGGGCGCGCATAGCGCACCCTTACGCACCCAAGGAATGCGACGGGGGCGCTACTTCTTGGCCCGGACGATCAGGGTGAACTTGTCGTCGACGACGGGGGCGCCGGATTCGGCGTCGCGCCAGGCCGTCTCCATCACGTAGAACTCCATGACGGCGCTGCCCGAGTCCTTCTCGTAGACGTCGGAGATGGTGCGGTGCCCGATCAGGCGCTGCCCGATCCGGGGCTGGTCGTGGTACACGAACTCCTGCTCGCCGTGCAGGATCATCCCCCGGGGCCGGAGCTGGCCGATGGGCAGGCCCTTGAGCTCGCCGCCTTCGGTGCCCCAGTAGGCCCACACGAAGGGGTAGGTGGGCGGCACGGGCCCACCGTCGGCCCGGAAGGTGTCGGGGTCCTCGCCCACGGCCTTGGCGAACACGGGCACGGGTGCCCGTTCCACCACCACGGTCTGCTCGCCGAGGTCCTGTCCCTTGAGCTCATCGAGTGCCATTGCTGGGTCCTTTCGGGTTCGCTGCCGCGGCAGGGGTCTCCACCGGCAGCTCGTGCTTGAGCACCTTGCCGGTGGGATTGCGGGGGAGATGGTCGACGACGGTGATGCGCCGGGGGCACTTGTAGTCGGTGAGGCGGGCGCGGCAGAAGGCCTCGACCTCCTCGGGGTCGAGCTCGGCGCCGGGCACGGCCACCACGAAGGCGGCGACGTCCTCGCCCAGGACCTCGTGAGGCACGCCGACCACAGCGGCCTCGAGGATCCCGGGGTGCTCCATGAGGACCGATTCGACGTCGGTGGCGTGGATGTTGTTGCCGCCCCGGATGATGACGTCCTTCATGCGACCCACGATGTAGAGGAAGCCGTCGTCGTCGAGGTAGCCGATGTCGCCGGTGTGCAGCCAGCCGTCCGGCGTCCAGGTGCGGGCCGTGGCCTCGGGGTCGCGGTAGTACTCCCGCTCCCGGCCCCGGGCCCGGACGAGGATCTCGCCGTGCTCGCCGGCCGGGAGGTCGTCGGCGCCGTCGGACGCCCCGCCCCCGCCCAGCTCGGTCGGGACGACGCGCACCTCCATCGGCGGCATCGGCTTGCCCACCGACCCGATCCGGCGGAGCACGTCCTCCTTGCCGATGGCGCAGAAGGCCGGGCCGGCCTCGGTCATGCCGTAGCCGTTGGTGACGGTGGCGTGGTCGAGCCGGGTGCACAGCTTCACGAGGGTGTCGGGGGCCAGCGGGGCCGAGCCGCAGCTGACCAGCTCGAGCGACGACAGGTCGGCGTCGTCCCAGCGGGGATGGGTGACCAGCAGCTGGGCGAACGACGGCACGATGAACGCGGCCTGGGGGCGCCAGCGTTCGACGTACTCGAGCCACCGGCCGGCGTCGAAGCGGGCCTGGTAGAGCCCGGACATCCCGAGCTTCATCGGGTTGTAGACGAAGGCGATGCCGGCGAAGGTGAACGGCGGCGACGAGTGCAGCCAGCCCTTGCCCGAGAACGGCACCTCGCCGTTGGGCAGGAGGGCGAGGCTGCGGTGACGCACGGCCACGCCCTTGGGGGTGCCGGTGGTGCCGCTCGTGTACATGATGTCGGCCAGGTCGCCCTCGTCCACGGGCACCTGCACGTCCGAGCCGTCGGGGTCGAGCACGCCGCTGGCGTCGAGCGGCACCTGGATCACCGTGGTGAGCGACGGCACCTCGGCCCGCACCCCCTCGAGGTGGGCGGCGAAGGTGGCGTCGGTGATGGCCACCCGGACGCCGGCGTGGCCGAGGATCGTGGCCAGCTCCCGGTCGGTGAGCCGCGTGTTGACCGGGACCGCCACGGCGCCGGCCTTGTGGATCGCCGGGTAGGCCACGATCCAGTCGAGGAACTCCTCGTTGGGCAGGTAGATGGCCACCCGGTCGCCGGGCTCGACCCCGAGGGCGGCCAGGCCGCGGGCCAGGCGGTTGGCCCGCTGGTTCCACTCGCCGAAGGTGAGCTCCCCGCCGCCGTCGAGGTCGGCGTAGCCGAGCCCGTCGGGGTACAGCCGGGCCATGATGGCCAGCTGACCCACCTGCAGGTCGGTCACGAGCCGAACCCCATCGGGGGGAGGCCGTGCTTGCGGTCGCCGAAGAGCTCGTCCTTGCGGGCGGTCAGGGCGTCGAGGGTCCAGCGGCCGTCGGTCTCGATCGTGTTGTGGAGGTCCCACCCGTGCATGAGGTGCACGCGGTTGGCGAACACCACGAAGACCTGGCCGTTGATGTCCTGGCTGTCGGGGGAGGCGAGCCACGCCACGATCGGCGCGATGTTGGCGGGATCCCACTCGTCGAACCCGTCGGGGTTGGGGCCGATGCCGGAGAGGACGGTCTCGGTCATGCGGGTGCGGGCCCGCGGCGCGATGGCGTTGACGGTCACGCCGTACTTCTTCAGCTCTCGCCCGAGCACGACGGTCATCGAGGCGATGCCGGCCTTGGCGGCGGCGTAGTTGATCTGGCCGGCCAGCCCGTAGAGGCCCGACTCCGATGCCGTGTTGATGATGCGGCCGGTGATCCCCTCCTCCCCGGCCTTGGCCCGCTCCCGCCAGTGCATGCCGGCGAAGTGGCTGCAGGCGAAGTGGCCCTTGAGGTGGACCTGGATGACGGCGTCCCACTGGGCCTCGTCCATCGAGAAGCTCATGGCGTCACGCAGGATGCCGGCGTTGTTGACGAGGATGTCGAGCTGCCCCCCGGCATCGACGGCGGCGGCCACCACCGATTCGGCGCCGGCCCAGGTGGCGACATCGTCGGTGTGGGCCCGCGCCCGCCCGCCGGCGCCCTCGATGGCGGCCACGACCGCCGCGGCCTCGGCGGCGTCGACGTCGTTGACCACCACCAGCGCGCCCTCGGCGGCCAGCGCCAGCGCTTCCTCCCGCCCGATGCCCCGGCCGGCACCGGTGACGACCGCCGTCTTCCCGTCGAGTGCTCCCATGGGGGCGGGATCTTAGTGCCCGCCCCGTCGTTTGCTGACACCGACGTCAGGAACGACAATGGCCCGATCAGCACCGCGAGGGTCGGGCCGCAGGGCCGCGCCACAGGGGGAACGACGATGGGGGATGCAGTGATCGTGGCGGCCGTGCGCACGGCAATCGCCGACGCCTACAAGGGGGCGCTGGCCTCCACGTCGATCTACCAGATCGGCACGGCGTCGATCGTGGAGGCCATCCGGCGCAGCGGCGTGCCGGCGGAAGAGATCGACGACCTGGTGCTCGGCGAGTGCCTCCAGGGCGGCGGGGACATCGCCCGCTACCTTGCCAACGAGATCGGCCTCCCGCCCGACACGCCGGGTCTGGCCGTGAACCGCCAGTGCGCCACCGGCATGGCCGCGCTGTCGATCGCGGCAGCCACCATCCGCGCCGGGATGGACCGGGTGGTGGTGGCCGGCGGCGTCGAGTCGATGACCCAGGCCCCGATCACGTACCGGAAGTCGCCGGTGCCGTACGGGATCCCGGAGCAGTGGCTGTCGCCGTCGCACCCCGACAGCGCCGAGGCGCCGAACATGAACATGATGGTCACGGTGGGGGAGAACACGGCTCGGTCGGTGGGGATCAGCCGCGAGGAGATGGACGAGTGGGCGCTCGGCTCCCACCAGAAGGCCGTCGCCGCCATCGACGGCGGACGGTTCGCGGCCGAGATCGTGCCGATGGAGGTCCGGTCCTGGTCGGGGACGACGATGTTCGACACCGACGAGCACCCGCGGCGGGACAGCACGCTCGAGAAGCTGGGATCGCTGCGGGTGCTGTCCGGCGTCCCCGACGGCACGATCACGGCCGGCAACTCCTCGCCGCTGAACGACGGGTCGGCGGCGCTGGTGGTGGCCGACGGCGACTACGCCGACGCCCACGACCTCCCGGTGCTCGGCGTTGTCCGGTCCTGGTGCTCGGTCGGGGTGCCGCCGGCCGACACCGGACTCGCACCCACGCTGGCCATCCCCCGGGCGGTGCAGCGGGCGGGCCTGACCATGGACGACATCTCGCTCATCGAGATCAACGAGGCCTTCGCCTCGATGACGGTGGGCACGATCAAGGTGCTCGACCTCGATCCCTCCATCGTCAACGTCAACGGCGGGGCCGTGGCCCTCGGCCACCCGGTCGGCTGCTCCGGGGCCCGCATCGTGGTCACCCTCCTGCACGAGCTGGCCCGGCGGGGTGGGGGGTTCGGCGTGGCGTCGCTCTGTGCCGGCGGGGGCATGGGCGCGGCGATGGTGGTGGAGGTGCCCCGCCCCGCCTGACGGTGGTCCAGGTGGCACAATCGACGGCGTGACCGACTGGAACAACGGAGGCCAGCCCTCCCACGACGCCGTCAACCCGAACGCCGCGTCCACGGCGCCGGGCTGGTACCCGGACCCGTCGGGCCGGCTGCGCTGGTGGGACGGCTCGCAGTGGGGCCCCTACGCCGAGACCCCGCCCGCGGCCGCGCCCGGGCCGGCGGCGTCCGGTGCGCCGATGGGTGCCCCCGTTCCGGCCGGTGGGTACGGCCAGCCCATGCCCGGCGTGCCCAACCCGCGCTCCACCGCGGCGCTGGCCCACTGGCTCGGCCTCCTCGGCTTCATCGGCCCGCTGGTCATCTACGTCACGTCGGGCAACCAGGATCCCTTCGTGCGCCACCACTCGGCCGAGGCCCTCAACTTCCACATCACCGTGGCCATCGGGCTGATGGTGAGCGCCGTGCTCATCTGCGTGGGCATCGGCATCATCACCTTCTTCCTGTTCTGGATCGGGGGGATCGTGCTCAGCGTCATGGCGGCCCTCGCCGCCAGCCGGGGCGAGTGGTACAAGTACCCCTTCAGCTTCCGCATCGTGTCGGGCGCCGCCGTGTAGCAGTGCGGCCGCCCCGGGCGAACCCGTTCAGGCGGCGAAGCCGTGGCCCACGCACGTGGGTTGCGTGGTGGTGTTGGTGAACGTGCCGTCCGGGCACCGGGTGGCGCTGTAGGTGGCGGTGCTCCCGCCGATCGGGCCCCCGGTGGCGTTGAGGAAGTTGGCCTGGCCGAGCGTCGCCGTGGCGAGGGTGGCGCCGGTGAGGTTGGTGGTCGTGAGCGTCGCCTTGGTCAGCACCGCGCCGTGGAGGTCGGCGTTGGTGAAGTTGGCGTTGGGTGCCCACAGGCTGGTGAGGTCGACACCGGCGAGGTTGGCGCCGGTGAAGGTGAGGCCGGTCAGGTCGGCCCCGGCGAAGCTCCGACCCGCCGTGGTGGTGAAGTCGAGGCCTGAGAAGTCGAGCCCGGTGCTGTAGAGGCGGACCCCGTTCCAGTTGGGGAGGGCCGTGAGCAGCTCGGCCGCCGACAGGCCCGTCGCCCCGGCCATCTTGGTGCCTGCGATCGATTTGCCGGTGAAGTCGACCCCGCCCAGCTTGGCGGAGGTGAAGTCGGCGTCGAAGGCGGCCAGCGTGGCGTTGGTGAGGGTGGCGGTGTTGAAGAAGGCGCCGGTGATGACGGCGCCGGAGAGGGCGGCGCCGCTGAGGTTCAACCCGGTCAGCCGGGCGCCGGTCAGGTTGCGGCCGGCGAAGGCGAACCCGGTGAAGTTGATGCCGGTGGCGTAGAGGTTGGTGCCGGTCCAGTCGCTCGCCGTGCCCGCCACCTGGGCGGCCGTGAGGGCGGTCTGGGTGAGGTTGGCGCCGGTGATCTTCGTGCCGGCGAGGCTCAAGCCCGTGACGGTGGCCTGGCGGAGGTCGAGGCCGCTGAGGTCGGCCCCGGCGAGGGTGTAGCCACCGGCGACGAAGTTGGTCAGCTGCAACGAGACCCCGGTGCCCTTGAGGATCGTGCCCGTCCAGTTGTGGTTGGTGGCGGTGAGCTGGGCCGTGGTGAGGCCGGTGGCGTCGAGCAGCGACGCCGCGGTGATCGTGGCCGTGCCGAGGTCGGCCCCGGTGAGGACGGCGCCGTGGAGATCGAGCCCGGTGAGATCCTGCCCGTGCAGGTTGGCGTTGGTCAGGTTGGCCCCAGCGAGCTTGTAGGTCGGCGTGGCCGAGAAGTGGAGGCGGTTGTCGGCGGTGACGGTATTGAACCCTCCGACAAGGGCCAGGTTGATGCCGGTCCAGTCGTGCTGGGCGTCGGCCAGGCCGTCGCCGTCGAGGCCGCTGCTCCCCGAGAAGTCGGCCCGGGCCAGGTAGGTGTAGGCGAAGCGAGCGCCGTTCCCGCCGAAGTTGGCGTTGCGCAGCTTGGTGCCGTCGAGTTGGGCAAACGAGAAGTCGGCGAGGGGCTGGGAGCCGTCGAGGTTGGCCCCGTTCAGGTTGGCCCCGATGAACAGCGCGGCGTGGAGGTCGGCCCCGGACAGGTTGGCCCCGTGCAGATCGACGGAGGTGAAGTCGCAGTAGGACAGGTTCTGGCCGTGGAGGTCGGCGCCGGCGAGGTTGCCGCCCGGGACGGCGCCGGCCGGGCACCGGGCCGGGGGCGTCACCGTCACCGTCTGCTGGACGGTGGGGGCGGGGAGGTACCCGCCGTTGCCGGGCTGGTCGGCCCGCAGTGTGCAGGGGCCGGTGCGGAGGAACGACACGACCCCGCCGGCCAGGGCGCACACCCCGGCGCTGGTCGGGGCGACGGTGATGGTGACCGGGAGCCCACTGGTGGCCGTGGCCGCGGGGGTGTAGGTGCCGCCGGCGGGCGCAGGGGCCGGTGGGGACGACGTGAACGAGACCGATTGGGCGACCCGGCCGGCGGGGTTGTGGCGCTCGACGGTGACCAGCTCCACGCCGGGGCTGGTCAACGACCCGCCGGGCTCATCCGGAGCGACATCCACATCGCCGACGTACACCCCCGTCCACCACCACCGATCGCTCCCGGCGGCCACACCGAACCCGAGCGCGCCCGTGGTGCTCGTGGCCAGGATCAGGCCTTGGGTGCTGCCGCCCGCCGGGTGGGTGATGGCCACGGCGCCGCCGGTTCCGATCGGCGACCCGTCGAAGCTGACCGCGCCGGTGGAGAAGCCCACGCTCCACCACGAGCCGTCGGTGGCTGCGGCGGCCATGAGCAGGTCGGCGCCCGGGCCGGCGAGGGAGTGGAGCTCGGCCGCTTGACCGCTCGCGTCGGCCGGATCGAACACTGCGGCGAAGCCGTCCATGGAGCCGGCGTTGGTGAGCACCGGGCCGGCCTGACCCGCCTGCAGGTCGCCGCCCTCGTAGCCGCCGCTCACCAGCACCCGCCCGGTGGCCGGGACCTCTGCCACCCCGTAGGGCCAGGCGATGGTGGTGCCGCCGCTCGGCCCCCCGAGCCGGCGAACCCAGGTGGCCGGACCGCCCGTCCCGGCGAACCGGGCCGCGAAGCCGTCGACGTACTGCCCGGGCACGGTCGTGCCCCCGATGCCGAGGGAGCCGTAGCCCGTGCCGGTGAAGAGCACGTCGCCGTTCGAGGCGACGGCGGTGCCCAACCCCATCGAGACCCACCCGGTGACGGTCTCGGACCACGCGGGGGAGCCGTCACGTTGCCGTACCGCCAGCACGGCCGCGGCGATCGAGGTGGACACCGGAGCGCCACCGATGTCGCCGCCGGGCCCGGCGATGGTGCCGGCCACGGCGACCCGACCGCCGCCGAGCGCCACGCCGACCGCCTGGTCGCTCCCGGTCCCGCCGAGGCGCAGGCCCCACACGGGCTGGCCGGCCGGGTCGACGGCGATGGCGAACCCGTCGGCGTCGCCGGCCGAGGTGAGCTGCACCGGCCCGGCCACCAGCGTGCCGGTGAAGCTGCCGGCCACGACGCAGCCATCGGTGTCGCAAGCCACGCCGGTGGGGTAGACCCCGCCCCCGGGCACGGACCAGGGGTCGACGTAGACGGGCGCACCGTCGGCGGCGACGGCGCGGACGAGCCCGGCCGTGTACCCGGAGCCGGCATCGGTCGACCCGACGGTGACGGTCCCGCCGCCGGGGCGGGCGGCCACGGCGCGACCGAAGGCCGAGGCGACCCGGTCGACCCCGAGCAGGTGCTGGGTGACCTCGACGGCGCCGGCATCGCAGCCTCCACCCTGGGGCCGGTACTCGCCCCGCTGGTCGCTCCCGCCGCATCCCGGGGTGGCGACGGGCATGCGATCGATGGCCGGCGACCCGGCCCCCGGGACGCGGGTGCGGGTCGGTCCGCCGTTGGCGGCGAGGGGCCCGAGCATCGGGTCGCCGGCGCCGGCGACGTCGCCGCCGCCGGTCAGCCCGCAGGACGCGTCGGACCCCACGGAGTAGCCGGTGCTGCTGGTGCCACCGGCGAGGGCGCACTCGGGGACGCCGTTCGGCGCCGCCCGCCCGATGACCGAGCGGCCGATCGTGGCCGCGCCGGTGGCGGCCAGCTCGTTGGCGGTGGTGCCGGCGTTGTCGGCCACCGTCGAGCCCAGCACCGTGACGACCCCGGCCGACGTGACCCCGCCCGTACTCGACGACGACGTGTTTCCCGTGACGGTCGAGGTGTCGATCGAGCAGGGGGATGCGGCGTCGA
>JAKOVR010000126.1 GCA_029782025.1 Actinomycetes bacterium
ACGGGGTCGTCGATGGCGATGGGCACGGGGAACCGGGCCGGGACGAACTGGTTGCCGGCCCGCCCCGAGGTGCCCTCCGACCGCACGTTGATGGGCATGGTCATCCGGAGGAGCTCGGCCTCGTCGTGGCCGTGGTGGCGGTGGTACCGGCGCAGGCCGCCGGCCACGGCGGCCACGAAGGCGTCGTTGAGCCGGCCGCTGACGATCTTCGACGCCCCCTTGAGGTCGCCGAGCGGGATCTGGACGCTGTGGAACGACACGCTCAGGGAGCGCTCGGTCATGAGCGGGCTGAGGGGCCGCGTGGCTGGGCTGAGGAGGCGGGCCAGGGACCCCGTGGTGCGCAGGGCCTCGGTGCCCACGCCGACCGGGTCGCGCCGGAGCCGGTCCAGCAGGCCGAGGGCGGTGGTGGCCGTGCCGGTGAGGCCGCTGACCTGGGCCCGGGCCTCGTGGGCCAGGGCGTCGAGCATCCGCTGGAGCTCCGTGAGCGGCGCCTCGGGATCGCCGAGCTCGGGCAGCTCGGGGTGCTCGTCGGGGTCGAGCGTGAGCATCGCCATCTGGAGCTTCATGCCCCCGACGCCGTCGGAGATGGCGTGGTGCACCTTGCCGATCACGGCGGCCCGGCCGTCGGGCAGGCCGTCGACGATCGTCATCTCCCAGAGGGGACGGGCCCGGTCGAAGCCCTGCATGGCGATGGGTTGGGCGAGGTCGAAGACCTGGCGGAGCGCGTCGACCCCGTCGGCGTGGGGCGCCCGGACGAAGCGCACGTGGTAGTCGAGGTCGAGGTTGGGGTCGGGTTCCCAGCGCGGCGGCGCGATCGAGTAGGGATGGCCGAGCACCCGCTGGCGCAGCCGGGGGACCAGCCGGCTGGCGCGGTCCATCGTGGCCACCACGCGCCCCCGCTCGGGCGACCGGTCGAGCAACGTGACGAAGGTGATGGTCGACCGCAGGAGCGGGTCCTTCTCGATGTCCCACATCAGGGCATCGGCCGCGCTCATCCGGGGTGGGAACTCCAGGTCGTCCATGCCCATCAGGTTAGGCCCCGCCCGGCGCGGTGCGCCCGGGCGGCCTCAGCACTTCTTGCCCTCCTCGGGCTGGTAGACCGCCACGAACGTGTCACGCTCGGTGTGGTTGTCACCGAGGAAGGTGCGGGTGCGCTCGGTGACCACCTTCGTGCAGACCCAGTCGGCGTCCTTCACCGAGGGCTTGATCTCGCTCTTGGTCTGGTTGGTCTGCTCCCCCTTGGCCCAGGGGCTCGAGTAGAGGGTGACCGTGAGCGACGTGTCGGTGTAGGTGGGCCAGACCAGGATCCCGAACGGGGAGTTGTTGCGGATCTTCAGGTCGGGCTTCTCCCACGAGATGGTGGCCTCGCGCCCGTACGGGTAGCGATCGATGAAGATCGAGTGCATCTGGTACTCGGGGATGTCGAGCCCGGCGAAGAAGGCGGCGTTGAAGGTGGTGGCGGCGAACTGGCTCACGCCACCCCCGACGTTGTCCTCGTACTTCCCGTCGACGATGGCGTGGTCGACCACGAACCCCTTCTCCGGCGTGCGCTGACCGACCGCGGCGTTGAGCGAGAGCGTCTGGCCGGGTTCGATGACCCTGCCCCGCATGGTGTCGGCGAACAGGTGGATGTTGGTCACCCGAGGCTGGCAGCAGAGGTGGGGGGTGGTGAACGAGCCGACCGGCATCGCGATGCCGAGCTTCTCGGCCCAGGCGCGGTCGTGGTCCGGGGGCACCGGTGTGAGATCGAGCGTGACCGTGGGGATCCGCTGCTCGAGGGCGTCCTGCACGCGGGCGGCCGACCCGGGGGCGCAGCACCGCGTGCCGTCGCGCCCTTCGAGGATCGTCACCTTCTTCTCGGCGTCGACGGCGAAGGCGAGCTGCACGGGCGGCGCGCCCACGGCGCCGAGGAGGGAGGGGAGGTCGGTCTCGATGCGGGTCTGGTCGAGACGGGGCTCGAGGCTGCGGCCATCGGCGGACACGGCCGACGTGATCCACGGCCGGATGATGCGAGCGTCGGTGGTGACGGTCTTGTCGCCCACCGTGATCGCCAGCCGCTGGTCGGCCAGGCGCTCGGCGTGGTCGCGCAGCTCCTGAGCCGTGCTGGCGGCGAAGCGGGGGGCGAGGCTGACGGTGCCGACCTCGATCGTGATGCGACGCTGGCCGGCGCGGGCCAGCTCGAGGGCGCGGGCCCGGATGGCGTCGACGTCGATCGTGGCACCCGGTGTGGCTGCGACGAGCTCGATGCGCTCGCGGGAGGACCGGAGCGAGGCCTCGACCGGGTCCTTGTGGTTCTGCTGCTCCAGCGGCGCCAGCGTGGCGCGGCCCCGGTCGGGATCGTCCCGGAACGACAGGGGGACCTCCCGGGACCGGACGAGGGAGCCGAGCCAGGTGAGGAGCGATGCGGGGAAGCCCTCGCTGCGCCCCACGGCCCGTGCGGCGGCCGCAACGGTCGCCTCGTCGAGGTGCACCCCGACGGCGCCGAGGGTGGTGTCGAGCGACCCGCCGGGGGTGCGAACGGCGACCGGCACCGAGTCCCAGCCCCGGGCGACCTCGGCCACGGCCGCATCGAGCTCCGCCGGGCTGAGGGATCCCACCCCCCGGGCATCGATCGTGACGTTGCGGCGCACCCGATCGGGCGCGGACCCGGTGTCGACGGCCCAGGCCCCGATGAGCAGGGCCAGAACGGCGACGGTGAGGGCGGCGCCGACCATCGCCCGAGGGGCCGGTCGGCGGGGCGCGACCCGCTCGGAGCGAGACGGATCGGCGCCGCGTCGGGGCTGGGGGTCGGAGGGCACGGCGCCGATTATCGGGCACGGCGCCGGGGCGCGGGCGGCACCCCTGTTCAGGTACGGTGCCGCCCATGGCACGACTCTGCGAAGGACGCATCTGCATCGTCACCGGCGCGGGCCGGGGGATCGGCCGTGAGCACGCGCTCATGCTGGCCGCCCACGGCGCCAAGGTGGTGGTCAACGACCTCGGCGGCTCCATGAGCGGCGAGGGTGGCTCCACCGGCCCGGCCCAGGAGGTGGTCGACGAGATCGTCGCCGCCGGCGGCGAGGCGGTGGCCAACACCGACGACATCTCCACCTGGGAAGGGGCCGAACGCCTCGTGCAGCAGGCCATCGACGCCTTCGGGCGGCTCGACGTCCTGGTCAACAACGCCGGCATCCTCCGCGACAAGACGCTGGTGAAGATGACCGAGGCGGAGTGGGACGCGGTGATCAAGGTGCACCTGAAGGGCACGGCCGGGCCGTCGCACTTCGCTGCCGTCCACTGGCGCGAGCGCTCGAAGGCCGGTGACGAGGTCCACGGCCGGATCATCAACACGTCCTCGCCGAGCGGGATCTACGGCAACTTCGGCCAGACCAACTACGGCGCAGCCAAGGCCGGCATCGCCGCCTTCACCGTCATCGCCTCCATGGAGCTGGCCGGCTACGGCGTCACGGTCAACGCCATCGCCCCCGCCGCGCTCACCCGCATGACGGAGAACCTCGGCATGGGCCAGGCCCCCGAGGAGATCAAGGAGAAGATGAGCCCGCAGTGGATCGCCCCGATCATCACGTGGCTCGCGTCCGAGGAGAGTGCCGGGGTCACCGGCCGGGTCTTCGACGTCACCGGCATGCGCCTCGGGATCGCGGAGGGCTGGCACATCGGGCCGACCGTGGAGCCGACCCTCGACCCCACGGCGATGGGGCCCCTCGTGGAGGAGCTGGTCGCCAAGGCCCGGCCCAACGCCGCCATGAACGGCGTGGCGAAGTAGCGGAGGAGAAGCGTGCCCATCAACCCTGACGCCGTCGGTGCCAAAGGCGAGCCGAAGCAGACCAGCTGGACCTCGAAGGACTCGATCCTCTACGCCCTCGGTGTGGGGGCCGGCGTCGACGACCTGGCCTTCACCACCGAGAACACGATGGACGTGGCCCAGCGGGTGCTCCCCACCCAAGCCGTGGTGCTGTCCGGCGGGGCCTTCGGCGTGATCGGCCAGGTCGGCACCTTCAACCCGGCCATGCTGGTCCACGGGGAGCAGGCCATCGAGCTGTTCGGTGAGATCCCGGTGGAGGGCAGCGTGACCACCACCGGCGAGATCGCCGCCATCTACGACAAGGGCAAGGGCGCAGTGGTGGTGCTCAAGGGGACGTCGGTCGACGACGCCTCCGGCCAACCGTTGTTCACCTCCACCACCACGGCCTTCATCCGGGGCGAGGGCGGCTTCGGGGGCGATCGCGGCCCGAGCGGGCCTCGCAACGAGCCCCCCGCCGATCGCTCGCCGGACCACGAGGTCACCTATGTCACGAGCCGTGACCAGGCCCTCCTCTATCGCCTCTCGGGCGACCGGAACCCACTCCATTCCGATCCGGCCTTCGCGGCGATGGGCGGGTTCGACCGGCCCATCCTGCACGGGCTGTGCACTTACGGGTTCACCGGCCGGGCCCTGCTCGCCCGGCTCTGCGACGGTGATCCGGCCCGCTTCCGGTCGATGGAGGGACGCTTCTCCTCCCCGGTGTTCCCGGGCGAGGCGCTCACGGTCCGCATCTGGCGCACCGGCGACGACGAGGCCGTCTTCCAGACCAGCGCCTCCGATCCCGAGCGCACCGTGCTCGACAGCGGGCGGGTCACCTTCTCCTGAGGGGCGGCAGCGCCCGAGGTCCGGCTCACCGGCCGGAGCGGGCCCGCCACGCGTCGCAGACCGGGGTCGGGTCCGTCGGCGGGTCGACCGGTGCGGCGCCGCCGGCCGGCTCGAAGAACCGCGGCGTCCTCGGCCCGATCACGTACACGAGGCGACCACCGATCAGCACCGTCGTGCGCCCGAGGTCCTGATCCTCGTCGACGAGCACGTCGACCGGCTCGTCGCGGAGGCCCGGTACGCCCTTGCCCAGGCCCGCGGAGGACCACGAGGCGCCACCGTCGACGCTCCGGTCCAGGGTGACGCCCCATGCGGACCGCCGGAGCGCGTACTGCTCCTGCCCGTCCCGAGACCGCAGGACGAGACTCCTCGCGGCGAGGTCCTGGCTGGGCGTCGCCCGGACCTCCACCACGTCGGGCCCGGGCCGGCGCTCCACCGCCACCCAGAAGGCGCCGCTCGACAGGTACAGCCGACGGCATCCGGGCGTCGCCCAACGCGTCGTGACCGAATCAGGCGGCGGGGCGGTGGCCTCGATGATGGCAGGGCCGGTACCGAGCCGCACGTCGATCGAGGCGCTCTGGCGGTTCCACGCCGCGGCGTCCGTGGCGTCTCGGGGCAGTGCGACGCGTTGGGTGATCAGTCCGAACGAGACGTTCACCCAGGCCGCCCACGTGATCATCACCGCTGCGCCGATCCACTGCAGCCGGTTGGGTCGTTGGGCTCTCGGCGACGCGAGCGCGATCGCACCCAGGAGGATCGTGGTCGGAAGCAGGTCGGCGACGTACCGGTAGCTCAGGCAGGTGAAGATCAGGACCGTCCCGGCGGTGAGGACGGTGCAGAGGAGCGGGAGGCGGAACGGCGCGGCGATCGCTCCGGCGCTTCGGCGCAACGCCACGACGCCGGCCGCGGCGAGCAGGAGGAGCAGGGGAGAGGTGGTGGTGAGCGACGATGTTTCCAGCGCGATCTCGTAGGTCGTGCCGGGGAACTCGATGATCTGAGGCGTCTCCAGGTAGGTCACATAGGGGAAGGACGACCGGAACCTGACTCCGTCGGGCCGGAAGAAGCTCAACACGTTGCTCGGGAGCGTGGCGGCCTGGAAGTACGAGTTGCCGTTCTGCTCGAGCAGGGCCCGGCTCCCGGCATCTTCGGCGTAGGCGTGCTGCTTCTCCCAGGGGATGCGGACCGGGTGGCCGAACCGGGCCTGGTTGACCGAGCAGTAGCCGGCGACCGCCAACGGCACGAGGGCGAGGCACAGCAGCATCCGTCTCCGATGCTGCACCCATGCCGTCGCCGGTCGGCCGAGGAGCCATGGCACCGGTCCGACGGGCGTCCTCGTCCCGATCAGCACGAGGTACAGCGACGACGCCGCCACCACGGTGAGGCCGACCACGAAGCCCGCGCCGACGTTGGCCCGGCTCATGGTCGCGGCGCCGGCGAAGGCGGCGGTGGCGACCAACGGCCGAACCGCGGGCTGCCAGAGGAAGCGGATGAGCGAGTCGCTGGCCAGGACGGCGAACGCCACCCCCCACAGCGCCGATTCGTGCCAGGACAGCGGGTTGATGGTGAGCGGGAGCAGCACCGAGCCGGCGCCGACCGACAGCACCCACAGCGCCCCCACCACGAGCGCCGCCCGGTCCGGTGGATCGGGGCCCACCCGGATGGCCCGGGCGGTCCAGAGCAGCCGTGCCGCTCCCATCATCGTCAGCAACGCGGCCCCGGCGACGATGTAACGGCCGGCGACGCCTTCGCGGATCGGCATGAGGGCGAAGAGGGGCAGGCGGACCAGCGCGGGGAGCACGCCCGGGTAGAACTGCGTCCCGTTGGGCATGTCCCAGCCCTCCGGACCGGCGACGTCGGGCGAGACGTCGATGTGCCCCGCCAGCAGCGCCCGGGCCTGCTCGTCGTGGAAGTCCGTGGTGTAGCGCGGTGGCGCCCATCCCCAGACACCGTTGGCACCGATCCACAAGGCGCCCAGGGCGACGACGACCGCCACGGCGGCGCAGGCACCGAGGTAGGACCGGGGCATCTTCGGGATCGGTCGCATGGTTCAGAACAGGCGCAGCTCGGCGGACTCGATGCCGCGCAGCTCGTCGTAGTCGATCTCGACGCAGATGATCCCCCGGCTCTCGGCCAACACCCGGGCCTGGGGCTTGATCTGCTGGGCCACGAACACGCCCCGCACCGGCCGCAGGAGCGGGTCGAGGTCCATGCGTTCGAGGTACCGGGTCAGCTGCTCCACCCCGTCGATCTCTCCCCGCCGCTTCACCTCGATGGCCACGGCCACACCCCCGGCGTCGCGGCAGAGGAGGTCCACCGGCCCGATGTCGGTGGCGTGCTCGCGGCGGACCAGCACCAGCCCGGTCTCGATGGTGTGCGGGTTGGCGGCCAGGAGCTCCTGGAGGTGGGCCTCGACGCCGTCCTTCTGGAGCCCGGGGTCGGGACCCAGCTCCCAGGCCGAATCGCTCAGGATCTCCTCGATCGTGATGGTGAGCGTCTCGCCCTTGGGGTTGCGGACCACCCACTCGCCGTCCCGCTCGGTGAGGGTGTTGGGGGCGTTCATCCAGTTCAAGGGCTTGTAGGCGCCGCCGTCGGCGTGGACGGCCACACAGCCGTCGGCCTTGACCATCAGCAACCGCACGGCCATCGGCAGGTGGGCCGACAAGCGGCCGGCGTAGTCGACGGAACAGCGGGCGATCACGAGGCGCATCGGCGTTGGAGCGTAAGCGATCACGAGCCCGCCGATCAGGTGGGGCATGAAGACGATGCACGACTACCTCGACCGCACCACCGCCTCGCTCCAGCCCCACGTCCCCGAACCCATCCTCGCCGTCGGTGTCTTCAGCCGCCCGGGAGCCATGGGCAACGCGTTGGTGAGCCAGGTGTCGGGCGCGGCCTACCTCGTCCGGAACCACCAGGCCAAGAAGGCGGCGGGTGGCCTGCCCCACAACGTGGTCGTGGCGCTGACCGCCACCCGGCTCTACCTCTTCGCCTACCGGCCGGGGTGGGGGGGCAAGCTCAAGGTCAAGGCGCCGGTGGCCGTGTGGGAGCGGACCCGGTTCGTGACCGCGGTGGACATGCCCGGCACGCTGGCCGCACGCGTGCGCTTCCACTTCGACGACGGGTCCCAGGTGCAGCTCGACTGGAACCGGGGCTTCGGCGGTGAGGCCTTCAACGGGCCGATCGTCCTCGCCCTGACCCAGCCGATGATGGCGTCGGTGGTCTACGCGCCGACCGCCGCCGCCTGAACCGCTACCCGCCCTCGGTGCCGTCGCCGCCGCGATGACGGCGCCGGTTGCGGCGGGAGCGTCGGGCCCGACCCTCTTCCCACCGCTCGTTGATGATCTTCCGCCGCTCCTGGATGTCGCGGTAGGTCATGGAGTCGACGCTGTCGGGATCGACGCCGAAGGCCCCCTTGACGCCGCTGAGGTCGATCTGCCAGTCGGTGGCTTCCATGCCGAGCTCCTGGGCGATGCGCTCGCCGTGGGTCTCGGCGAAGTACATCGAGATGGTGGCGATCTCGGCGAACAGGTCGAGGTCGGGGGCGAGCGACGCGATCGCGCCGTCGAGGAACACCATGTTCTTGATGAAGAGCATGAGCTCCTTCGGGAGCCGCGCCCCGTAGGCCAGGAGCCCCTTCACCGCCTTCTGGATCTCGGCCAGCATCTCCTCCTGGGTGAGCAGGGTGGGATCGATGGGGGGACCGTCGAGGTTGAGGTCGCGGATCATGGCGTCGACGTCGGTGTCCGGCGGCAGGGCCCCGAGGTCGCGGAAGGCCTCGACCTGGGACCGGACGTCGTTCATCGACGCCCCGACGAGCATCCGCAGGAAGGCCCGGCGCTTGAACTCGTTCATGCGGCCGGTGATGCCGAAGTCGAGGAGGCCGACCCGCCCGTCGTGTAGGACCAGCAGGTTGCCGCCGTGCAGGTCGCCATGGAAGATCCCATGGATCATGGCGCCTTCCATGAAGCCGACCATGCCCGTGCGCACGATGGCCTGGGTGTCGACCCCGGCATCGCGCATCCCGGCCACGTCGTAGAAGGCGAAGCCCTCGAGCTCCTCCATCACCAGCACGCGCGGGGTGACGAGCTCCGGGTGGGGGCGGGGAACGGCATAGCCCCGCTGGTCGAGCATGGCGAACGATCGGGCGATGTCGAGCATGTTCTGGGCTTCGAGCCGGAAGTCGAGCTCCTCGCTGATGGTCTCGGCGAAGAGCTCCACGAGGGCCGGGGGGTTGGCGAGGGCGGCGATGGGGATGCGGCCCACGAGGAACGGGGCCAGCCAGGCCATGACCCTCAGGTCGGCCCGGACCCGTGACTGGACGGCCGAGCGCTGGACCTTGACCACCACCGGCTCGCCGGAATGGAGCCGGGCCCGGTGGACCTGGGCGATCGAGGCCGAGGCCAGCGGGGTGCGTTCGAAGCTGGCGAAGACGTCCTCCAGGTGCCGGCCGAGGTCCTCCTCGATCGTCCGGCGGACGATGTGGAAGGGCTCCGGTGGCACCTGGTCGCGGCACTTCTTGCACTCGTCGACGAGCTCCTCCGGGAAGAGCCCCTCGCCCGAGGAGATGATCTGGGCCAACTTGATGTAGGTCGGGCCCAGGTGCTCGGCCGCGATGCGGATCCGCCGGCTGATGTCCGCCTTGCTCTCGTGACCGCCCTTCGGTCGACCGCGGACGGCCCAGAGCGCCAGCCCGGTGCCCAGGCGGCGCCCCACCACGAACACGCGGGTGCCCGACGGGAAGCGACGGGGGCGGATGAGCTCGGGCACCGACCGGGCGGTGGCCCAGCGGACGGCGTCCACGGTGCGGCGCCACGGCATCGTGTCGGGGTCGACGATCCACGGGGCGTCGGCGGTGAACGAGCCGATGGCCAGGTCCGCCGGCAACCCCGCTGCGGTCCCGGCGTCGGTGGGCGCGATGTCGGTGGTCACGGCGGTGAGTGTAGGACCCCTCCCGTGTGGCTGACATCTGTGTCAGCGCAGCGGGGTGGGGCGGTAGCCTGCCGGCGTGCTCGAGGGCTATCGCGTGGTCGAACTGGGGATCTGGGTGGCAGGGCCGGCGGCCAGCGGCATCCTGGCCGACTGGGGGGCCGACGTGATCAAGATCGAGTCGCCCGACGGCGACCCGATGCGGCGGGTGTTCAACCTCATCACCGGCAACCAGCAACCGGAGTCGCCGCCCTTCGACCTCGACAACCGGGGGAAGCGCAGCGTCGCCCTCGACCTCGCCACCGAGGAGGGGCTGGCCACGGCCCTCCGCCTCATCGATACGGCGGACGTCTTCCTCACCAACCTCCGGCCCGACGCGGTGGAGCGGCTCGGTCTGGGTCCCGACGCGCTGCTGGCCCGGCATCCCCGGCTGGTGTACGCCTCGGTCACCGGGTACGGCCTCGAGGGGCCCGACGCCGGCCGGGCCGGCTACGACGTCGGAGGGTTCTGGGCCCGCACCGGTGTGGCCGCCACCCTCGCTCCACCCGGGGAGCCACCGCCGGCCATCCGCGGCGGGTTCGGCGACCACGTCACGGGGATCACCACGCTGGCCGGCATCCTCGGCGCCCTGCTCGAGCGCGGGCGCACCGGCAAGGGCCAGCTGGTGGAGACCTCGCTCTTGCGCACCGGGGTCTACTGCCTCGGCTGGGACCTCGGCATCCAGTCCCGCTTCGGGAAGCTCATCCCCGCCGTGCCCCGCACCGAGGAGATGAACCCGATGGTCAACTCCTACCGGGCGGGCGACGGCCACTGGTTCTGGTTGCTCGGTGTGGAGAGCGACCGCCACTTCCCGAAGCTGTGCGCCGCGCTCGACCGGCTCGACCTCTTGGAGGACGAACGGTTCGCCACCGCTCGCGGGCGGCGCAAGCACGCCGAGCTCGTCGTGGCCACGCTCGACGCCGAGTTCGCAAAGGCCACGCGCGACACGCTCACGGCCCGCTTCGACGAGCACGACGTGTGGTGGGCGCCGGTGTTCGAGCCGGCCGAGGTGCTGGCCGATTCGCAGGCCGAGGCGGCCGGTGCCTTCATCGACGTCCCGGAAGGCACCTGGGGCCGCGCCCACCGGGCGGTGGCCAGCCCCGTCACGTTCCACGGGGCCCCGGTCCCCCCGCCGCGTCCGGCGCCCGCCGTCGGCGAGCACACGGCGGAGGTGCTGGCCGAGCTCGAGCCCCCGGCCTGACGCCGCCGGAACGCCGTTCCCTCAGTCGTCGAGCTGACGGAGGACCTCGCGCATCTGCGCCCGATAGGTGCCGAGCTCGAGCCCGTGTTCGGTGTACACGGCGCGCAAGGCCCCGGCGCCGGCCGCGGTGATGGTCACGAGCTGGCGCCGGCCATCGGCGGGGTCGGATCCGACGTCGACCAGACCGGCGCGGTGGGCCCGCTGCACCAGCTCCACCGCGGAGTGGTGACGGAGCCGGAGCGTGTCGGCGAGGTCGGCGATCGACGGCGGGTCGGGCTCGGCCCGGCCCCGGATGGCAAGCAGGAGCTGGAACTGCTGGAGGGTCACGCCCGCGGCCGCGGCCGCGTCGTCGGACACGGCGAGGAAGGCCCGCAACTCGTGCCGGAAGCGGGCCAACCGCTGGTAGTCCTCATCGCTCGGTTCCCTTGCGGCCACCGGCCCAGTCTGTCGCGTGATCGGTGCGACGGTCGGCCAGACCCAGCAGCACCGTGCCGGCGACGGCGGCGACGAGGGTGGTGGGCAGCAGCGCGGTGCCGGTCATCTCGGCGACCACGACGGTGGCGGCGATCGGTGTGCGCATGACCCCGACGAGGAGCGCCGCCATCATCGCTGCGCTGAGCACGGCGGCGTCGGCGCCGGGCACCAGCAGGTGCAGGGCATGGCCGAGGGCCACGCCGGCGAACAGCGCGGGCACGATCACCCCGCCCTTCCACCGGGCGCCGAGGGCGATGGCGACGGCGAGCAGCTTCGTGGCGGCCGCCGCCAACAGGGTCGAGACGGTGGCCGAGGGCGCGAGGACGCCGCCGAGCTGCTCATCCCCCGGGGTCAGAGCGGCCGGCTGCCACCGGCTGAGACCGAAGATCGCCACGGCGCCGGCGATCGGCCGCCCCCCGACGGGGATACGGGAGAGCACCCGCCCCACCGACGCCGCGGTGGCCCGGAAGCAGAGCGCCACCGCCACGCCCACCGTGCCGGCGGCGAGGGCCCACAGCCAGTCGACGGCCACGAGGGCACTGGCGGGCTGCATCGACACCAGCGGCGCCCAGCTCCCGCCGACAGCCCCGTTCACGAGATGGCCGGCCAATCCGCCGACGGCGGCGGGCAGGAGAGCGGTCTCGTAGCGGATCCCGCGGCGGTGGAGGATCTCGATGGCGAAGAACGCGCCGCCGAGCGGCGCCCCGAGGAGCACGGCGAACGCTGCGGCCATGCCGGTGATGGTGCACGTGCGGGTGTCTTCCGGGCGAAGGCGCAGCCGGCGGGCGACGGTGGAGCCGATGGTGCCGCAGGCTTGGACGAGCGGCGCTTCGGGCCCGAGGGGCCCGCCGGCCACGATGCACAGCAGGGCGAGTGGGAGCAGTCTGATCGTGGGGAGCGGGTCGCCGGCACCGCCTTCCACGTGGATGTTGTCGACCAGCAGCTCCACCGTTCCCGTCTCGCCCCACCACCGCTCGACCGCGATCACGGCCACCGCGGCGAGCACCAAACCAACGAGCAGCGCACCGCCGGACCGACCGGTGGGCGCCCACCAGGCCACCGCCCATCGGAGGACGAGGGCGAAGGCGGACCCGCCCACGGCGCCGGCGCCCGCGGTGAGCGCCACCGGCACCAACATCCGGGACCGGACGCGGATGGCGACGCGGTCGAGGCGGCTGGCGGTGGCCGTGGCGGTGTCAGCGTTCATGGGCGCTCGTCGTGCCGTCGTGCGCCTTGCCATTCATATCGTGGCACGATATGGTGTGCGAACCGCGGTGCACAAACCTCCCGTGCCGCGTGAATCCACGTTGCGTCCGAGCGTGGGACGGGTGCCGCCTTCCCCCCCACGCTCGGACGCGATGGATGCCGGGCGGGTCGGGCTCAGAACCGGGGTGGGCGCCGCTCGTTCAGCGCCGCCACGCCCTCGGCGAAGTCGGGCTCGCCCATCATCTCGTCGAGGAGTCGCTTGGACTCCTCGATCGACGTGCCCAGGTCGCGGAAGAGGTCGAGGTAGGTCTGGCGCTTTGTCTCGGCCAGGGAGCGGGCGCTCACCGTCGAGATCAGGTCGCGGACGTAGTCGTGGGTGGCCGGCAAGAGCTCGTCTGAGGGCAGCACCCGGTTCACGAGGCCCCAGCGCTCGGCCTCCTCGGCCAGCACGATGCGGCTGCTGAAGAGCATCTCGTTGCTCCGGGCCAGACCGATCAGGCGGGGGAGGAGCCACGACAGCCCGAACTCGGCCGGGAGGTTCAGCTTGCCGTGGGCGGTGGTGAGCTTGGCCCCGGCGGCGGCGAAGCGCAGGTCGCAGTAGCAGGCCAGCACCAACCCGACGCCGGCGGCGGGACCGTTGATGGCGGCCACGACCGGCTTGGTGAGCCCGAAGTGGAAGGCGAAGTCGTGATCGAAGGACGGGTGGCGCCCGTAGCCCGGCGTGGGGATCGTGTCGGGGTCGATCCCGGGGTCGTAGCCGCCTCGGCGCACGTGGCCGTCCAGGGCGGCGGCGTCGGCCCCGGCGCAGAACCCGCGCCCGTTGCCCGTGACCACGATGGCGCGGACGCCGGGGTCGCGCTCGGCTTCCTGGATGGCCCAGCGGTACTCGGTGTGCATCCGTCCCGTCCAGGCGTTGAGCCGGTCGGGGCGGTCGAGGGTGATGGTGGCGATGCGCTCGGCCACGCCGTAGCGGATGGTGCGCAGGTCCATCGGAGGGATCAGCCGCTGAACGAGGCGAGGGCGTCGAGCGTGGGCCCGGCCAGCTCGGGGCGGCAGATCAGCAGGTCGGGGAGGTACGGGTCGGCGTTGTTGTAGCGGAGCGGGCTGCCGTCGATGCGGCTGCAGTGCATGCCGGCGGCGACGGCCACGGCCACGGGCGCGCAGGAGTCCCACTCGTACTGGCCGCCCGAGTGCACGTAGACGTCGACCTCGCCTCGGAGCACGGCCATGGCCTTGGCACCGGCCGACCCCATCTCCACCAGCTCGGCGTCGAGGGCACCGGCCACGTGGACGGCCGCGGCCGGGGGGCGGGTGCGGGACACGACGACCCGGGGCCGGGTCGGCGCCGGTGGCGGCGGCGCGGGAGCGGGCGAGGTGCACAGCACGACGTCGAGGGCGGGCAGGGCCACGGCGCCGGCCACCGGCGTTCCGTCGATCGTGAGGGCGACGTGGACGGCCCAGTCCGATCGGGGTGGCTCGCCGAATTCCCGCGTGCCGTCGAGGGGGTCGACGATCCAGACCCGGGACCGGTCCAGCCGGACCGGGTCGTCCTTGCCCTCCTCGGACAGCACGGCGTCGCCGGCGTCGATCCGCTCGGCCAGGCCGGCCATGAGCAGGTCGTGGCTCGACCGGTCGCCCTCGTCCTTCATCGCGCCGGGGTCGGCTCCCTCGGCGGTGCGCCGGGACCGGAGGTCGACGAGGAGGTCACCGGCGGCGCGGGCGAGGCGGGCGGCGAGGGCGTGGTCATCGGGGGTGACGGGCATGTGGGAATCTCGAGGGAGGTCGAAGGGTTGGGCCGATAATCCTGACCAGTTCGGTCGGGATTTCCACCCAGTCGAACGAGGAGCCTACGCTCTCCCTCTCCCATGGATTACGAGCTCTCCCACCTCAAGACCCTCGAGGCCGAATCGATCCACATCATCCGTGAGGTCGCGGCCGAGTTCGAGCGACCGGTCCTGCTGTTCTCTGGCGGCAAGGACTCCGTCGTCATGCTCCACCTGGCCATCAAGGCCTTCGCCCCGGCCAAGCCGCCCTTCCCGGTGATGCACGTCGACACCGGCCACAACTTCGACGAGGTGATCGCCTTCCGCGACGCCACCGTCGAGCGCTACGGGCTCCGGCTCGTGGTGGCCTCCGTCCAGGACTCCATCGACGCCGGCCGGGTGGTCGAGGAGACGGGGCCCCGGGCCAGCCGCAACCGCCTCCAGACCGTGACCCTGCTCGACGCCATCGAGGACAACGAGTTCGACGCCGTGTTCGGCGGCGCCCGCCGCGATGAGGAGAAGGCCCGGGCCAAGGAGCGGGTCTACAGCTTCCGGGACGAGTTCGGTCAGTGGGACCCGAAGAACCAGCGCCCGGAGCTGTGGAGCCTCTACAACGGCCGCCACCGCAAGGGCGAGCACATCCGGGTGTTCCCGCTGAGCAACTGGACCGAGCTCGACATCTGGCAGTACATCGCCGAGGAGGAGATCGAGCTGCCGTCGATCTACTACGCCCACCGACGCGAGGTGTTCCGGCGCGACGGGATGCTCCTCGCCATCACCCCCTTCATCACCCTGGGCGAGGGGGAGGAGCCCATCGAGATCACGGTCCGGTTCCGCACGGTGGGCGACGCCACCTGCACCGGGGCCGTCGAGTCCACGGCGTCGACCGTCACCCAGGTGATCGAGGAGACGGCGGCCACCCGCATCACCGAGCGCGGCGCCACCCGGGCCGACGACCGCATCAGCGAGGCCGGTATGGAAGACCGGAAGCGGGAGGGGTACTTCTGATGAGCGAGCTCCTCCGTTTCGCCACCGCCGGCTCGGTCGACGACGGCAAGTCGACCCTGATCGGTCGCCTGCTCTACGACTCGAAGTCGATCTTCGAGGACCAGCTCGAGTCGATCGAGCGCACCAGCGCCGCCCGGGGCGACGAGTACACGAACCTGGCGCTGCTCACCGACGGGCTCCGGGCCGAACGGGAGCAGGGCATCACCATCGACGTGGCCTACCGCTACTTCGCCACCCCCCGTCGCAAGTTCATCATCGCCGACACCCCGGGCCACATCCAGTACACGCGCAACATGGTGACCGGCTGCTCCACCGCCGACCTCGCCCTGGTGCTGGTCGACGCCCGCAACGGCATCGTCGAGCAGAGCCGCCGCCACGCCTTCATCGCCTCGCTGCTGCGCGTCCCCCACCTCGTCGTGTGCATCAACAAGATGGACCTCGTGGGCTACGACCAGGACGTCTTCGAGCGGATCAAGGACGAGTTCAAGCACTTCGCCACCAAGCTCGACATCACCGACCTGACCTTCATCCCGATCTCGGCCCTCCACGGCGACAACGTCGTGCATCGGTCCGACAGCATGGGGTGGTACGAGGGCACCTCGCTCCTCCACCACCTCGAAGAGGTGTTCATCGCCTCGGACCGCAACCTCATCGACGCCCGGTTCCCGGTCCAGTACGTGATCCGCCCGATGAGCGACGCCCATCACGACTACCGCGGCTACGCCGGCACCGTGGCCGGCGGCGTGCTCAAGCCCGGCGACGAGGTCATCGTCCTGCCCTCGGGCTTCACCACCACGATCGAGGCCATCGACACCGCCGACGGGCCCGTGGACGAGGCGTTCGCACCGATGTCGGTCACCATCCGGCTGGCCGACGACGTCGACGTGAGCCGCGGCAACATGATCTGCCGGCCCCACAACCAGCCCCACGTCGGACAGGACGTCGACGCCATGATCTGCTGGATGGGGGAGCAGGCCTCCCTCACCGCCCGGGCCAAGTACGTCATCAAGCACACCACCCACACGGCCCGGGCGCTGGTGAAGGACCTCCACTACCGACTCGACGTCAACACGCTCCACCGCGACCACGACGCCACCGGCCTCGCCCTCAACGAGATCGGCCGGGTGTCCTTGCGCACCACCGAGCCCCTCTTCTACGACGACTACCGGCGCAACCGCGACACCGGATCGTTCGTGCTCATCGACGAGGCCACCAACAACACCGTCGGCGCCGGGATGATCCTGGGTCCCACCC
>JAKOVR010000132.1 GCA_029782025.1 Actinomycetes bacterium
TGCGAATTGTTCGCGTTCGCGAACAATTCGCACCCACGGAGAGATGCCGACACAGACGGGGGCCGTCCGGCGGAGGGGCCGGTGAGGAAGCGCACGGGGATGCCGCCGTTGTCGGTGGCGAAGCGCTCGGCCAGACCGGCGAGGCGGGCGTGGCCCGTGAGCTTCCGGTCGGCCGAGAGCAGGCCGACGGTCCAGCCCGGGAGCAGGTCCCGGCACACGGCGCCGAAGCGGGCGTAGAGGTCGCGGAGATCGCGGTCGTGGGCCTTGGCCGCCGCCGTTCCGGCCGGATCGGCGGCCCGACCGGCGGTACCCTGATCGTGGCCGACCCGCCGGCCGTAGGGCGGGTTGGTGATCACCCAGCCCGTGATCGATCCCACCGGGGGCTCGAGGTCGGACACGCTCCGCACCGTGAACGCCACCGCGTCGTCGACGCCGGCCCGTTCGGCGTTGGCCGTGGCCGCGGCGACGGCCCCGGCGTCGCGGTCCGATCCGATGATCGGGGGGATGGCCAGGTCGAGGCGCTCGCGCTCGGCCGCCTCCCCGAGCACGCTGCCCCAGGTGCCGCCCTCGAAGCAGGGCCAGTCCCCGAAGGCGAACGTCCGCCCCGCCCCCGGGGCCATCGACCGGGCCAGCATCGCCGCCTCGATGAGGATCGTCCCCGAGCCGCAGAACGGGTCGAGGAGCGGCGCGGTGCCGTCGTACCCGGAGGCGAGGACCATGGCCGCGGCCAGCGTCTCGCGCAGCGGCGCCTTGGCCACGGCCTGCCGGTAGCCGCGCTTGTGCAGCGGCTCGCCCGACGCGTCGATCGACACGGTGAAGGAGTCGCGCTGGGCCCGCACCACGACGAGCTGTTCGCGCTCGGCCGTCCGGGGCCAGCCGACGGCGCGGTCCACGCCGTTGCCGAGGCGCTCGGCGATGGCGTCGGTGTGGTAGAGCCGCGACGCGGACGACGTGACGCGGAAGGTCGGAACGGTGCCGGGGGCGAGGAAGTCGGCCCAGGGGAGCTCCGACGCGTGCCGCTCCAACTGGTCGAAGGTCGTCGCGGTGAACGGGGGCAGTCGCAGCACGACCCGGTTGGCCACCCGCAGCCAGAGGTTGGCGGCGTAGAGCTGGCGGGTGGTGGCCCCGAACGCCACGCCACCGGACCCGACCTGGATGGGCTTGGCGCCGAGGGAGCGCAGCTCGGCCGCCAGCAGCCCCTCGAGCCCGGGGCTGCACACGGCCCAGGCCCGGTGGGTCGGTCGGGGTGCGACGCGGCGGGCCGGGCTCACGGGGCGGTCCGGGTACGGTCGGCCGTGGCGCGGTGGGGCGGGGCAGTGGCAGGCCGTCCGGGCATGCGGCGAGCCTAGGCGGCGCCGGGCCTCCGAGATTTCCAACTAAACAGATAGAAAAAGCTTGAATTAGGACGGAGCGATCGGTATGGTCATGCCGTCAGCCCGTGACCGCGGATGTCATCGCCGGTCACCCACCCCGGAGGAACCCATGCCCGTCACCCGTTCGACCTCGCGCGCCCCGAAACGGCGCCGCGCCCTTCGTGGCGGCCACCTCTCGCTGGTGGTCGGGCTCCTGGTCGTCGTGGCGGGCTGCAGCGGCACGGCCGGCACCGCGGCGCCGGGGAGCTCTGCGGCCGGCGGGGCATCTGGCGTGACCATCCGGCTCGGCTACTTCCCGAACATCACCCACAGCCCCGCCCTCGTGGCCAAGCAGAAGCGGCTCTTCGAGGCGCGGCTCGGCTCGGCCACGGTGGAGTACAAGTCGTTCAATGCCGGGCCGGCCGCCGTCGAGGCCATCTTCGCCGACGCCCTCGACATCACCTACATCGGGCCGAACCCCTCGATCAACGCCTACCAGAAGTCCAACGGCAGCGCCGTTCGGATCGTGGCGGGCTCGACCTCCGGCGGCGCCGCCCTCGTCGTCCGGCCCGAGATCGGTGCCGCCGGTGACCTCCGGGGCAAGACCGTGGCGTCACCCCAGCTCGGCAACACCCAGGACGTCGCGCTCCGGACGTGGTTGCAGGGCCAGGGCCTCAAGACCGACACCTCCGGGGGTGGCGACGTGAGCGTCAAGCCCCAGGAGAACGCCGACACGCTCACCGCGTTCAAGAGCGGCGACATCGCCGGCGCCTGGGTGCCCGAGCCGTGGGTCACCCGCCTCGTCCAGGAGGGCGGCGGCAAGGTCCTCGTCGACGAGCGCACGCTGTGGCCGGACGGCAAGTTCGTCACCACCGACATCCTCGTGCGCAAGCAGTTCCTCGACGCCCACCCCGACCAGGTCAAAGCCGTGCTCGAAGGCCACCTCGACGCCATCGACCTGATCGAACGCGATCCGGCCGGTGCGCAGAAGGCGGCCAACGACGAGATCCGCGCCGTGACCCAGAAGGCGCTGCCGGAGGCGGTGATCGGCGCGGCGTGGAAGAACCTCACCTTCACCGCCGACCCGCTGGCGGCCACGCTGCAACGGTCGGCCGACGCGGCCAAGAACCTCGGCCAGCTGAAGAGCAGCGACGTCCGCGACATCTACGACCTGACGTTGCTGAACGCCGTGCTCCAGGCCCGGGGCAAGCCTGCGGTGAAGGGGCTCGGATGAGCGCGTCGGCCCAGGCCACGGTGGCGCCCGAGGTGACGGGGGTCCCGATCCCGGCGGTGCACCTGCGGGCCGTCACCCGCACGTTCGGGAAGGGGAAGGGTGCGGTCACCGCGCTCGACGGCGTCGACCTCGCGGTGGCACCGGGGGAGTTCGTGTGCGTGGTCGGCGCCTCGGGCTGCGGCAAGAGCACCATGCTCAACCTCGTGGCCGGGCTCGACCGGCCGACCTCGGGCAGCGTGCAGGTCGACGGCCGCACGGCGCTGCTCTTCCAGGAGGCGGCGCTGTTCCCGTGGCTCACGGTGGAGGCCAACGTGGCCCTGGCGCTGCGGTTGCGGGGGGTGCCCCGAGCGGCCCGCCCGGAACGCGTGCACGAGCTCCTCGCCCTGGTGCAGCTCGACGGCTTCGCCCGCCGCCGCCCCCACGAGCTGTCGGGCGGCATGCGCCAGCGCGTGGCCCTGGCCCGCGCCCTGGCCCAGGAGGCCGACGTGCTGCTGATGGACGAGCCGTTCGGTGCGCTCGACGCCATGACCCGTGACCTGCTCCACCACGAGCTGGAACGGATCTGGAGCGATCGGAGCCTGGCCGTGGTGTTCGTCACCCACAACGTGCGCGAAGCGGTCCGCCTGGGCGACCGGGTGGTGCTGCTGTCGAGCCGGCCCGGCCGCGTCGCCGCCGAGTTCGACATCGACGTCGAGCGGCCGCGCCGGATCGAGTCGCCCGAGGTGTCGGCGCTGGCCGGGGAGATCACCGCCCGGCTGCGATCGGAGGTCCGTCGCCATGGCTGACGCACCCACCGTCGACCTCGACGCGCGGGCCCCCACCGATCTCGAGGCGGAGCTGGCCGGACTCGACGCCCTCGACACCGCCCCGGGGCCGTCCCGGGAGTGGGGGGCCCGGGCCTGGTCGGCGACCTGGCCCAAGCTGCTGGCCGTGGCGCTGGCGGTCGGGATCTGGCAGGTCGTGGTGTGGCTCGAGCTGAAGCCGGCGTGGGTGCTGCCCGGTCCCGGTGCGGTCGCCGGCCAGCTGCGGGCCTCGCTGGAGGACGGCTCGGCCCTCGGCGCCGTGCGCATCACCATGGGACGCGCCATCCCTGGGTTCGCCCTCGCCCTGGTCATCGGCACCGTGATCGGGATCGCCGTGTCCCGCTTCGGCCCCCTCCGGGTGGCGGTCGGCTCGCTGCTCACGGGGCTCCAGACCATGCCCTCGATCGCCTGGTTCCCGCTGGCCATCCTCCTGTTCAAGATCTCCGAGGCCGCAATCCTCTTCGTCGTCGTGCTCGGGGCGGCCCCGGCCATCGCCAACGGGCTCATCAACGGCACCGACCACGTCCCGCCGATCCTGGTGCGGGCCGGCCACGTGCTCGGCGCCCGCGGGTTCGGGCTGTACCGGCACGTGGTGCTCCCGGCGTCGCTCCCGGCCTACCTGGGCGGCCTCAAGCAGGGCTGGGCCTTCGCCTGGCGGAGCCTGCTGGCCGGTGAGCTGATCGTGATCATCGAGAAGCAGGCCTCGCTCGGGGTGCAGCTCCAGACCGCCCGCGAGCTGGCCGACGCCCCTGCCCTCCTGGCCACGATGGTGGTCATCCTCCTGATCGGTGTCGTCGTCGACGCCGCCTTCGGCGTGGCCGAGCGGTCGGTGCTCCGCCGGCGCGGCCTGCTGGTCGCCTGACCGGCGGCCCGGCACCGCTGGCGGCCCACGACCGGCGGCCCGGCACACCGGCACACCGGCACGGAACGCCGTCGCCGCGCCGGCGGTACGCTCCGGCGCCATGAGCGAGCCCACCCCCGAAGCCCTGTTCGGCGCCTTCATCGAGCGGATCGAGGCGCTCGATCTGGACGGTGCCTGCGCCCTCGTCACCGACGACGTCGAGTACGACAACGTGCCCATCGGCAAGAGCTTCGGGCCCGACGGGATCAAGGCCGTGCTCGGCCCCATGCTCGGTCCCATCGAGGAGGTGCGCTTCGAGGTGCTCCGGCAGGTGGCCGTCGGGCCGCTGGTGATGAACGAGCGGGTCGACCGGTTCCGGGCCGGGGAGCGCTGGCTCGAGCTGCCGGTGGCGGGGGTGTTCGAGGTGACGGGCGGCAAGATCTCGCTCTGGCGCGACTTCTTCGACATGCGGTCCTTCGAGGAGCAGCTCCAGGGCCTGTTCGGCTGAGTGGAGGGCCACCCGGGCCCCCGGCCCGAATTGAGTAGTCGCTACTCATCTCCCCGGGAGGGGTCCGTGGTCTAGTGACCCTCGACCCCCCACCAAGGAGAACCCAACCATGAAGCGTCTCGCCCTCTCCGCGTCGGCCCTGGCCTTCGCCGCGCTGCTCAGCGCCGGCTGCTCGAAGACCGACAGCGGCTCGACGGCCAGCGGCAACAACAACTCCTCCACCACGGCCGCGGCCTCCGGCGGTGGCGGTGGCGGTGGCGCCACGAAGCTCGATCCGGCCAAGTGCGGCGACTACGCCCAGACCTGGGGCACGCTGACCGCCTCGATCGCCACCGGCCCCCTCGACGACGCCACCCAGAAGAAGATCGCCGACATCAAGGCGGCCGTCCCCTCCGACGTGGCCAAGAACATCGAGACCGTGGAGAACGGCATCAAGGGCAAGAGCACCGTCGATGCCGCCATGTTCATCGGCCAGGGCGACGGGCAGAAGGCCTACCAGGCCGTGACCACCTGGCTCACCACGTCCTGCACCGCGGGCGCGGCCGCCGCCGCCGGCAAGTAGTTCTCGCCCCGCACGGTCCCGGCCGCAGGCCCCGCCCCTCCCGGGTGGGCCTGCGGCCGGGGCGCGTCTTCACCGACCTCCGCCCTCAGGCGTCGGGATGGCCGTCCCCGTCGCCGCCGCCGGCTGTGGCCACCCTCGGGTTGCCGTCGTCGGTCGGGGCCGGCGGCTCGGCCGCCTGCACCCAACGGACCACGGCGACGGCCGCCGCGGCCAGGACCGCCACCGTCATGGCGATGGCCACCCAGCCCGGGCCCGGCTCGGTCTGGATCGGGACGGCGGCCTGGGCCAGCAGGGCGACGGTCGTCGCCGCGGCTGCGCTCATCCCGAGCCCTTGGGGCGCTCGGCGTGCCCGCCGAACTCCTTCCGCATGGCCGACAGCACCTGCCCCGTGAACTCGCCGTTGTTGCGGGAGGCGAACCGCTGGTACAGCGCGGCGGTGATCACCGGGGCGGGCACCCCTTCGTCGACCGCGGCAGCCACCGTCCAGCGCCCCTCGCCGGAGTCGCTGACGCTCCCGCCGAACCCGGCCAGATCCGGGTCGTCGTGGAGGGCGGCGGCGGTGAGGTCCAGCAGCCACGAGGCCACCACTGAGCCCCGGCGCCACACCTCGGCCACCCGCGACACGTCGATCTCGTACCGGTAGTGCTCGGGGTGCTCGAGCGGCGACGTCTCGGCGTCGGTCGCCCGCTGGTGGGCGGCCAGGCCGATCCCGGCGTGGCGGATGATGTCGAGCCCCTCGGCGTAGGCCGCCATCAGGCCGTACTCGATGCCGTTGTGCACCATCTTCACGAAGTGCCCGGCCCCCACCGGGCCGCAGTGCAGCCACCCCTGCTCCTCGGGGGCCGGATCGCCCGACCGGCCCCGGGTGCGCTCGGGGGCGGCGTCGAGGCCCGGGGCCAACGCCTCCCAGATCGGGCGGAGCCGGTCGACCGCTTCGTCGTCGCCCCCGATCATGAGGCAGTAGCCGCGGTCGAGACCCCACACCCCGCCGCTGGTGCCGCAGTCGACGTAGTGGATGCCCCGGGCGTCGAGCTCGGCGCCGCGGCGCAGGTCGTCGTGGTAGTGGCTGTTGCCGCCGTCGATGATCGTGTCGCCCGGCGAGAGCACGGCGGCCACGTCGCCGGCCACCCGGTCGGTGAGGGCGGCGGGCACCATCAGCCACACGTTGCGGGGGGCGTCGAGGGCGGCGGCGAGGTCGGCCAGGCTGCTCACCCCGGTGATGGCGTCGTGCTCCGCGGCCAGAGCCGCGGTGACCCCGGCGTCGACGTCGAACACCACGCACGAGTGCCCGGCCCGCACCAGCCGGCGCACGATGTTGGCGCCCATCCGTCCGAGCCCGATCATTCCCAGCTGCATGTCGATCTCCCGCGGTGAGCGACACCACGGCGCTCGAACCGGCCGTCACGCTACCCGGGACGGGCCGGCCCGGAATCGGCGGCGGGGGGACCCCGCCCATCTGCCACGATGCGGCCATGGCCGGACACGACGAGTGGCGCATCGACCGGGGGCTGGCCTTCGACCTCGCCGCCGCCATCGGGTGGGCCCCGTCGAGCGGGGTGCCGGGCCTGGTCGCCGCACTGGTGGCGTCGGTCCCGCAGGGCTCCACGGCCAAGCTGGCGGCCGTGGCCGCCGGCGAGGTGCCCCCCGGCGCCGATCCCGCCGGGCTGGCTGCCGCCATCGCCGGCCGGGTCGCCGCCGGCCGGCCCCTGCCGAGCTACACCTGCTGGGCCTTCGTGACGCTCACGGCGGCGCTGGCCCGCACCCTCGACGTCGCCCGCCCCACGGTGGTGGCCACCCGCAACGAGGGCGCGGTGGGCATCGACTTCCACGGCGCCGTGCTGCTCGAGGAGCCGGGGCGGCGCTGGTTGTGCGACCCGTACTTCGCCGCCCTCGTGCCCGGGCCGGGCGACGACGAGGTCGAGCACGAGCACCTCGGGGTGTGGACCTACCGGTCCGACGGCGACCCGGCCGGGGGCGGCCGTTGGCGCTACTGGCTGGCCAACCCTCGCTGGTCCCGACGGCTCCACTTCCGCCTCTTCGCCCCCGAGCTCGACCGGTCCGACGTGCACGCCTTCTGCGCCATCTCGGTCGAGCACTCCGGCCTGCCCCGCCGGCGAGGGGCGCGTCTGTGGCGCCCCGAGGCCGTGACCGACGCCTGGGCCCGGGACGACGGCGGTGCCGTCGATGTGCGCCACCTGGTTTCGGGTGCCGGCGAGCCCGGCGCCGCCTTGTGGGGCGGCCGGCTCACCGCCGTCGCCGTCCCGACGTGGCCCGACGCCTGCCTCGAGCTCCGACGCCTCACCGGGGTGGCGGTGGAGTGACCCCGGTCGGCCGGACCGACGCCAGGCCCGGCGCCAGGGGCCGGAGTCAGGCCCCGGTGGGGGCGAGCACCTCGGCGAGGGTGACCGGCCGCCCCTCGTCGATCGACCGGTGGGCGGCCACGCCCACGGCCACCGAGCGCAGACCGTCGGCCAGGGTCACCCCGGGGGCGCCGCCCGACGTGGCGGCGGCGATGAAGTCGAGGTGCTCGAGGTAGCTCGACCCGTGGTGGAACCCCTCGAAGGCCACGCCGGGATCCTCGACGGTCTCGCGCTGCACCCCGAGCCGGCCGGCGGTGCGCCGCCCCTGGCGCAGCTCGGCCGACGGGAGGAAGGCCTCGACCTTGCCCTCGTCGCCCACCACGGAGAGCTCCTCCTGCTCGAGGCTCCCCTCGGCGAACATGCAGAGGTCGAGGAGCGCCCGGGCGCCGGAGTCGAAGTCGACGATCACGAAGGCGTTGTCGAGGATGTCGGGCACCTCGCCGTCGTAGACCTCGTCGAGGTGGTTCACGTCCTGGCCGCCCGAGGCCAGCACCCGCACCGGTTCGGCCTGCAGCACGTGGGCCATCAGATCGAAGAAGTGGCAGCACTTCTCCACCAGCGTGCCGCCGGTGTTGCGGGAGAAGCGGTTCCAGTTGTCGACCTTCACGAGGAACGGGAACCGGTGCTCGCGGATCGTCATCATGCGGGGTCGGCCCGCCGCGCCGTCGTGCACGGCGCGGATGAGCCGCTGCACCGGGGGCATGTACCGGTACTCGAGACCCATCCAGATGACGCCCCGGTGGGCGGCGGCCGCGGCCATCACCGCACGGCAGTCGGCCACCGTGGTGCACAACGGCTTCTCGACGAGGATGTGGAGGTCGGGCGCCCGGGCCAGCACGTCGAGCAGCACGTCGTGATGGGTGTGGTTCGGCGTGGCGATGACCACGGCGTCGCACCCGCCGGCGGCGAGGAGGTCGTGGTACGAGTCGAACACCGCCAGCCCGGCCGGCGCCCGACCGTGGTCGACGGCGATCTGCCGGCTCGGTTCGTGGGGGTCGGCGATGGCGACGACATCGCTGCCCTCGATGGCGGCGATGTTCCACATGTGCTCGATGCCCATCATCCCCGCCCCGATGATCCCGTAGCGCACGGCCGGGATCCTAGGCCGGTCCGGGGGTCAGCGACGGAGGAGGGCGAAGGCGATGTCGGGCCCGTGGCCGAGCGGGTAGGCCAGCCGGATCCACAGGGCGGCGAGGTGCTCGAGGTCACGGGCGGCCGACAGGGGGCCAGCGTCGACGGCGTCGAAGCCGAGCTCGCGAGCCAGGCCCAACACCACCTCCTTGGCGGCGGCGTCGTCGCCGGCCACCGGCATCAGGGGCGACGCGCCGTCGTAGCGGGGCTCGTGCATGTTCCCCGATCCGGTCGTGTTGAACGCCTTCACGACCCGGCTGCTGCCGGTCCAGCCGGCGATCAGCTCGGCCCCGCTCAGTTCGGGGTGGGCGATCAGCTCCCGGGCGTTGGCGGCCAGCGGGTTGGTGGCGTCGACGACCACGGCGTCGCCGGTGCCGAGGCCGGTGAGCGTGGCCTCGGTCGCGGCCCACGGCAGGGCCACGAGCACGACCTCGGCGCCGGCCACGGCGTCGGGCACGGCCTGCACCGGGAGGTCGCCGTGCTTCGGGTCGGCCGGGTCGCGCACCCCGTACACCACGTCGTGACCGCCGGCCTGCCAGCGCGCTCCGAGCGCGGTGCCGACGCGGCCGGCTCCGATGATGGCGATGCGCATGGAAGGGCTCCTTCTGTCGTGTGCCGGTCGCAACCCCCGCCTCCCCGCCGGTATTTCGGGCCGGCCGCGTGGGGCCGGCCGCCGGCGGGGTCGGTCAGGTGGGGGCCGGGAGGGTGCGCCAGATCCGGACGAGCTCGGGGCCGAGGAAGCGGTTCATCACCTCCACCGCCGTCTCGGGCTCGAGGTGGGCCCCGTCGGGCCGCAGGCGGGCGTCCTCACCGGTACCGGTGATCCACGCCCCGAACTCCACCACCGTGACCCGGCGCCCGGCCGCCGCTGCGGCCTGGCGGACGAGCTCGTTGAACCGGGCCATCCGAGCCGGGTCGCCGGCCGGCGGGTAGGCGCGCTCGGGCGGGTGGCGGGTCAGGCCCTCCCACGGTGGTTGGGTGAGCCACACCACGTGGGCGCCCCGGGCGGTGAGGGTGTCGATGGCGGCGGCCATCTCCCCGAGGAGCCACCGGTCGTAGACCGGGTCGCCGGGGGAGCGCCAGGTCGGGTCGCCGGGGAGCCGCCGGTCGGTGACGTCCCAGGGGCCGAACGACACGACCACCAGTTGGGGGTCCCACGCCGCCAGCATCGCCGGCCACGGTTGCCGGGTGACGCCGTCGAAGCCGGCGGCGGGGGCGGTGGCCCAGTTGCACGACGAGTTCACCGGACCGGTGACGTCGGCGGCGGTGTGCATCTCGCCTCCGCGTCCGAGGGGGCACCCGACCCGGGCGCCGTCGCCGACGAACACGAGCTGGTGGGTGACCGACGCCCAGGCGTCGATGCCGGGCGAGAGGCGGGTGCCGGTCGAGTCGCCCACCACGGCCACGCGGGGCGCCCGCCGGGGGGACGTCGGCGCCGGTGCCGTGCCGATGCTCCCGCCCGTCCCGGTGGGGCCCGTCCCGGTCGGGCCCGTCCCGGTGGGGCCGGTGCCGGTGGGGCCCGTCCCGGTGGGGCCGGTGCCGGTGGGGCCGGTGCCGGTGTCGTCGGCGGGACCGGTGCCGGCCGGGCCGGCGGCCGGGGGGCCGGGGTCGGGCGCCGGCACCACGAGCGCCTGCAGGTCGGTCCGCGTCGGCTCGGGCGGCGGCGGGGTCACGACCAGGGCGGCGACGGCGATGGCCGCCACGGCCGCCGGCCAGGCCACCCGGGCCAGCGCGCTGCCCGGCGCCGGCCAGCGGCGCGACCGGATGGGCTGCTCCACCAGGCGCATCACCGGCACGGCGAGGGCGAAGGCGGCGGCGAAGCGGACGGCGAAGAGCGCCACCCCGTCGAGTCCGACCCGGGCGGGGGAGAGGGCGAGGAACAGCGGGAAGTGGAAGAGGTAGAGGCCGTAGGCGAGCCCCCCGACCCACACCAGCGGACGCCAGGCCAGCGCCCGCTGGAACCACCCCGGGGTGAGGAGGGCGCGGAAGACGAGCGCTTGGCCGGCGGCGGCGGCGAGGAACCCGCCCTGGTAGAGCGCGGGGCTCGTCTCGTGGACCACGAACTGGGCCGCCACCAGCGCGACGAAGGCCACGACCCCGGGGGCGACGGTGGCGAGGGCGGGTCGAGGTGTGGCGGTGCCCTCGGCCACGCGGTGGGCGGCCCGACGGTGCCACACGGCCAGGGCCACGCCCACGAGGAGCGACTGCGCCCGCGTGTCGGTGCCGTAGTACAGGCGGGAGGTGGTCGCCCCGCCGGCGTGGAGCCAAGCCATCCACGCGGCCGACGCCAGCGCCCCGCCCACAGCCACCACGCCGAGCACGGCGGGGCCGCCCCGCCGGACCCGTCGGGCCAGGGCCAGGAGGCCCACCAGCAGCAACGGGAACAGCACGTAGAACTGCTCCTCGATGGCGAGGCTCCACGTGTGCTTGAGGGGGGAGTCGTCGGCGAAGGCGGCGAAGTAGTCCGACCCCATGGCGATGCTCCGCCAGTTGGCGACGTAGAACAGCGTGGCCAGCACGTCGTGGGGCAGCTCGGCCCGCTGGGCCCGGCTGGCGGCGAACGCGCCGAACACGGGCATGGCCGCCAGGGTCAGCACGAGGGCCGGGCCGAGCCGGCGGATGCGCCGGCTCCAGAAGGCGGTGAGCGAGATCCGACCCGAGCCGTGCCACTCCTCGAGCAGCAGCGTGGCGATCAGGAAGGCCGACACGGTGAAGAACCCGTCGATCCAGAGGAACGCGCCCGGCACGATCGAGCGGCCCCCGGCGTGGTACGCCATCACCATCAGGATGCCGATGCCCCGCCAGCCGTCGAGGGCGGGCTGGTAGGAGAACCGGGGCACGGTCGGGGGGTGGGCGGCGGGCGGCGGCAAGAGGGTCATTGTGGCGCGACGAACCGGGTCTGTAGCGTTGCCCGCCGTGGCCGGAACCAGGGGAGCCAGGCAGCGTCGCCGATGGATCCGGGGTCGGGCGCGCCCGCGGGCCGGTCGTCGCCGGTCGAGTCTGGTGGTGCTGGTCACCGTGGCAGTGGTCAGCACGGCCTGCCAGTTCGTGCAGCTGCCCGACGGGGGCTACTGGCTCCAGCCCGACAACCCGAGCGGGGCGCGGGTGCTGATCATCGGCGACTCGTTGATCCGCCAGCCCAGCCTGTCGGTGGCGTTCTCGACGATGAACGGCGGCGTCGAGACGCTCATCGAGGCCGTGAACACCTCGGGCCTGATCTCCGGGCCGACGCACTGGCAGGAGCGGGCGGCCGAGCTCATCGCGTCGTTCCACCCCACGATCGTCCTGATCCACTTCCTGGGCAACTTCACCGCGCCCTACTGGGCGCCCTACGCGCCCCCGGGCGTCCCGGGCTCGCCCGAGTACGAGCAGTGGATCGTCGCCCAGATGGGCTCGAAGGACTGGGTCGACCGCTACGTGAGCGCCGGCAAGTCGCTGACCGGCCTGTTCCAGATCGCCGGGGTGCGGGTGTACTGGGTGGAGCCACCGCCGCTGCCGCCGTCGTTCGCTTCGCCATCGCTGGGCGAGATCATCTACGCCCGTTGGAAGGCCGAGCTTCCGGTGGCGTTCTCCGACGTCCGGATGCTGTCGGCCCGGGCGTCGGTGGCCACGCCGTCGGGCGGGTGGCTCCGTTCCAAGGCCATCTGCGGTTCGACGTACGAGATCCGCTCCTACGAGTGGGACGGCGGGGTGCACTTCACCGCCGACGGGGCCGGCACGTACGGGCGGGCGTTGGCCCGGGCGCTGTCGACGGCCGAAGGGTGGCCGGCGCCGCCCTTGCAGTGCCCCGGCCTGCCCGACTGATCGGACCCTGCGGCGGCCCTGCGCCTTTCCCCGCCGGCCGCGCCCTCCGTAGGATCGGCGCCGATGACCTTCCCCCAACGGCGCATGCGCCGCCTTCGCCGCACACCGGCGCTCCGGCGTCTCGTGGCCGAGACCCACCTGCGCGCCGACGACCTCGTCGCCCCGCTGTTCGTCCGGGAAGGCATCGACGAGCCCCAACCGATCCGGTCGCTGCCCGGGCAGATGCAGCACACCCTCGACTCGCTCACCCAGGAGGTGCTCGATCTGGCGTCGCTCGGCGTGCCCGGCGTGATCCTCTTCGGCATCCCCGCCACCAAGGACCCGGAGGGGAGCGGGGCGTGGGATCCCGACGGCATCGTCCAGGTCGCGCTCCGGGAGCTCCGCGAGGCGGTGGGCGAGGAGATGGTGCTGATGGCCGACCTCTGCGTCGACGAGTACACGAGCCACGGCCACTGCGGCGTGCTCGGCGACGACGGCCAGCCCGACAACGACGCCACGCTGGAGCTCTACGCCCAGATCGCCGTGGCCCAGGCCGAGGCCGGGGCCGACGTGATCGCGCCGAGCGGGATGATGGACGGCCAGGTCCTCGCCATCCGCGACGCCCTCGACGAGGCCGAGTTCCCCGAGGTCGCCATCCTCGCCTACTCGGCCAAGTACGCCAGCGGGCTCTACGGGCCCTTCCGCGACGCCGTCGACGTGAGCATCGAGGGCGGCGGCGACCGCAAGGCCTACCAGCAGGACATCCGCAACGCCCGCGAGGGGCTCGAGGAGATCCGCCTCGACGTGGGCGAGGGGGCCGACATGGTGATGGTCAAGCCCGCCCTCAGCTACCTCGACATCATCACCCGCGCCCGGGCCGAGATCGACGTCCCGATCGCCGCCTACCACGTGTCCGGCGAGTACGCCATGATCAAGGCGGCGGCGGCCAACGGCTGGATCGACGGCGACGCCGTCCTCCTCGAGCAGCTCATCGCCATCAAGCGGGCCGGTGCCGACTTCGTGCTCACCTACGGGGCCCGCGAGCTCGTCGAGCAGGGGCTGGTCGGGCGATGACCACACCGCTCGACGAGAACGCCGGCTGGTTCGCCCGGGCCCAAGCCGTGATCCCGGGCGGGGTCAACTCGCCGGTCCGGGCCTTCGGCTCCGTCGGCGGCACCCCCTACTTCGTGGCCCGGGCCGAGGGTCCGCACGTGTGGGACACCGCGGGCCGCCGCTACGTCGACCTCGTCCAGAGCTACGGCGCCATCCTCCTCGGCCATGCCAACCCCACGGTCATCGACGCCGTGCTCACCGCCGCCGCCGACGGCACCTCCTACGGCGCGCCCACCACCCGCGAGGTGGAGCTGGCCGAAGCCATCGTGGCCCGGGTGCCGTCGGTGGAGATGGTGCGACTCGTGAGCAGCGGCACCGAAGCCACGATGACGGCGATCCGCCTGGCCCGCGGGTTCACCGGCCGGGACCGGATCGTGAAGTTCGCCGGCTGCTACCACGGCCACTCCGACGGCCTGCTCGTGGCCGGTGGCAGCGGGGTCGCCACCCTGGGCCTGCCCGGGTCGGCCGGCGTCACCGCCAACCAGGTCGCCGACACGGTGGTCGCGCCCTACAACCAGGTCCCCACCCTCGACGACCAGACCGCCTGCGTGATCGTCGAGCCGGTGGCCGCCAACATGGGCCTCGTGCCACCGGCCCCGGGGTTCCTCGAAGGCTTGCGGGCCGAGTGCGACCGGGTGGGCGCGCTGCTGGTGTTCGACGAGGTGATCACCGGGTTCCGGCTCGGGCTCGACGGGGCCCAGGGCCGATACGGCGTCACGCCCGATCTCACCTGCTTCGGGAAGGTGATCGGGGCCGGGCTCCCCATCGGCGCCTTCGGCGGCCGGCGCGACATCATGACCTGCCTCGCCCCGCTCGGCCCCGTGTACCAGGCCGGCACGCTGTCGGGGAACCCGCTGGCCACCGCCGCCGGCCTCGCCGCCTTCGGCCTCTTGACCGACGCCACCTACGACGCCCTCGCCGGCCGGGTGGCCCGCTTCGCCGCCGCCCTCGAGGCCGCCCTCCGCGGGGCCGGACTGCCGGCCCACGTCCCGGTGGTGGGCACGTTGTGCGGGTTGTTCCTCGGCGACGAGCTCCCCACCGACTACGAGTCGGCCAAGCGCACCGACGAGGCGCTCTACGCCCGGCTGTTCCACGCCCTGCTCGACCGTGGCGTGGCCATCGCCCCCGGCGCCTACGAGGTGCTCTTCGCCGGCACCACCCACACCGACGACGTCCTCGACCGCATCGTCGACGTCGCCGCCGACGCCGCTGCCTCCCTCTGACCCCGATCTCCCCGTGGGTGCGCAATGCACCGGACGCCGTGACATTGCGCACCCACGGGGGCTCGGCCGGCCTGTAGCCTCCGCGCCGTGCCCGACGCTCCGATCGACACCGATGCGCTCGTCCTCTTCGGGGCCAGCGGCGACCTCGCCAAGAAGAAGATCTTCCCGTCGATCTACCGGCTCGAAGAACGGCAGCGCCTCAACGGCATGCCCATCGTGGGCGTCGCCTCCTCGCCGTGGGACGACCCCACCATGCGCAGCTACGTCAAGGAGTCCATCGAGGCCAAGCACCCGACCGACCCGGCCGTGTGGTCGGCGCTCGAGCCCCGCCTGACCTACTGCTCGGGCGACTACCGCCAGGACGACATCTACGGCCAGCTCGCCGATCACCTCCAGGGCCGGGAGCACCCGCTCTTCTACCTGGCCATCCCGCCGGTGCTCTTCGAGGAGGTGGTGGAAGGGCTCGCCCGCCACAACCTCGTGGAGGGCGCCAAGGTCGTGGTGGAGAAGCCGTTCGGCCGCGACCGCAAGTCGGCGCGTGAGCTCAACGACGTCCTCCACCGCCACTTCCCCGAGCAGTCGATCTTCCGCATCGACCACTACCTCGGGAAGGACGCCATCGAGAACATCCTCGTGTTCCGCTTCGCCAACACCCTCCTCGAGCCGGTGTGGAACCGCAACTTCATCGCCAAGATCGAGGTCACCATCGCCGAGGACTTCGGCACCGCCGGCCGGGCCAAGTACTACGACACCGCCGGCGCGTTGCGCGACATCATGCAGAACCACATGCTCGAGATCGTGGCGCTCCTGGCCATGGAGCCCCCCGTCTCGTCGACCGGCGACGCGCTGCGCGACGAGAAGGTGAAGGTGTACCGCCAGATCCGCACCTTCGACCCCAACCGGGTGGTGCGGGGTCAGTACCGCGGCTACATCGACGAGCCGGGCGTGGAGTACGGCTCCGACACCGAGACCTTCGTCGCCCTCCAGTTCGAGATCGACTCGTGGCGCTGGTCCGGCGTGCCGTGGCTGGTCCGCACCGGCAAGAACATGCCGGTGTCGGCCACGGAGGCCGTCGTGGAGTTCAACCGCCCGCCCCGGATCTTCTTCGCCGGTGACACCACCGGCACGTCGCCGTCGAACCACCTCCGGTTCCGGCTCGGCGCCGATCCGGGCATCAACCTCCAGCTGTCGGCCAAGACGTCCGGCGACCGGCTCGCCACCCATCCCGTCGACCTCGAGGTCACCCAGGACGCCCTCTTCGGCGACTCCGAGGAGCCGTACGAGCGCCTGCTGGAGGACGCCATGGAGGGCGACATGCGGCGCTTCGGCCGGGCCGATGCCACGGACGAGCAGTGGCGCATCGTGCAGCAGGTCGTCGACCACCCGTCACCGGTGCAGCTCTACGAGCAGGGCACCTGGGGACCGCAGGCGGCGATCGAGATGGGTCAGCTCTACGGCGGCTGGCACGACCCCAAGCGGGAGTGAGCCGGGCCGGCCGGCGCGGGCCGTCAGCCGGTGAACGACGGGACGACCGCGGGTGGAGCCGTCGTGGTGGTGGCCCGGGACGTCGACGTGGAGGTGGCGAGGGTGGTGCTGGTCACGGTGCCGACGGTGGTGCCCGTGATGAACACGGTGATGGTCACCGTGTTGTAGAAGCCGGATCCGGTGACGGCGTCGCAGAAGGCGTCGAGGGTGTGCTGGCCCGAGGTCGCGTTGCCGGGGATGCTCACCTGGGCCTGCCACAGATCGTCGGCCCCCGTGTCGGGGTCGAGTTGGATGAAGTCGATCGGTGCGTTGCCGCCATCGAAGGTGAAACGGACCTCGCTACCGGCGCATCCGGTCACGGCGGTGAGCGTCACGTTGCCGCCCGGCGGCACGGCGAGCGGGTTCCCGTTCATCTGGTAGGAGAGCCCGCCGGCGCCGGCCGGCAGGAGTCCGGCCGTGAACGACCCAGCGAGGGCGGCGGCGACGGCGAGCAGGCGGCGTGAGGGCATCGTGGCTCCAGTTCGAGGGCGAGCAGCGGGAACGATCTTAGGTGCCGGGACCTGCTGCTCCAACCACCCGGTACCCTTGCACGATCACCTGCTCGCCGCCGCGGTCGACGACCTTGGTCACGGGCACCGAGCGGAACTGGCAGGCGTCGTGGTTGCGGGCGCCGTTCCAGTAGCTGAACACGCACCACACCATGTCGCCGGGCCGCAGGTCCTTGGCCGCCAGCACGGCGTCGAGGTCGGTGTAGAGGTGGTCGGGTCGGTCGAGGGTCTCCCAGTCGAGCTCGAAGGTGCGGTCGCCGTGGCTGGTGTTGACCAGCACGTCGTGGGTGTACCAGTGGAGGAGGTGGTGGTACGTGATGACCACGTTGCGCGACGCCGGGCTGTCGGCCACGACCTGCAGGTCGGCGACGGCCGTCCTCGAATAGGCGTTGTCCTCGATGCCCCACGGTGCGGGCCACACCAGCTCGACGAGGGCGACGACAGCCAGCCCGGCAATGGCCACGTTGCCGCGGCTGAGGACGGCGATGGCCCGGCCGGCGCCGAAGAGGATCAGGAACACGACGGTGGAGGTGAGGGCCAGGTTGACCCGCTCGACCGTCATGGGCCAGTGGACGGCGGCCGATGCCGCGACGGTGGCGGCGTAGGCCACGCCCTGGACGAGGAGGAGCCACGGCCAGCGCCGGGCGACGGCGACCACACCGGCGACGGCGGCGGCCGCGACGCCCATCCGGGCCAGGTCCCACACCACGCCCCCGGCCTGCTCGAGGCCGAAGCTGGCCACCCCTTCGGCCAGCTGGTGGGCCGACGCGCCCAGGAGCGTCGGCAACGAATCGTCGCCCCCCAGCGAGGCGCGCTCGTTGATCCAGAAGGCCGAGATCGACGGCTTCGACCCGATGGGGCGATAGAGCGTCCACCACGACACGGCGGCGATCACCACCCCGCCGGTGGCCCCGGCGGCGACGGCGCGGCGGCCCGACCGCCCCGCCGCGACCGCGGCGGTGACGACGATGCCCGGCAGGAGGAACAGCCCGCCGAGGACGAACAGCGGGGCGGCGGCCACGAGCCCGGCGCACCAGGTCGCCGCCCGCCGGGTGCGGCCGACCTCGCCGGCGGCGAGGAGGAGGGCGGCGGTGTAGAGGACCTCAAAGGTGTAGTTGTTGAAGTAGTGGTACCAGTGGGCGATGGCGGGCACGCACGCCATGAGGGCCACGGCTGCGCTGGGGACCACCCGCCACTCGACCAGCCTCCGGCCCGGGGGAGGGGTCGGTCCCCGCTCGGCCAGGCGCAGGGCGAACAGAGTCAGCACCCCGGCGGCCAGCACGTAGCACGCCGCCGTCCAGACCCGCAGGGCCACCGGCGATCCCCCGGTCACGGCGGCCACGACCTTGGTGAGGTAGAGCCACCCGATCGGGATCGGGGTGTCGTGGGTGAGCATGCGGTCCCACGGTTGGGCCGACCGGGCCATGTCGGCCCGCCACTGCTCGTCGAGGAACAGCCCGCCCGTCCAGCTCCCGACCTGCACCTGGATCACGGCGGCCAGGCTGAAGGCCATCGTGCCGAGGGCCCACGGCCACCGGCCCCGGAGCAGGTCGCGCCGTCCCGACTCGCCGCCCGGCCGGTCCTGGTCTGGGGTGGTTCGTCCTGCGCCCGAGCGGAGCATGGCGCCGTCGACCGTAGCGGCCGGGCCGGTCAGGCCAGGGTCGGCTCGGGCAGCACGCGGGCCAGGGCCGCGGCGGCCTTGTACACCGCTTCGGCGGCGCCGAGCTCGTCGGGGCGGAGCAGGTTGGCCATGATGCGCAGCACCCAGTCCATGAGGGTGCGCGACTGCATGCCCACGCGGGTGAGCTCGCGCATGAGGGCCGGCCGCCCGATCACCTGGGCGAAGAGGCGGGCCACCTTGAAGTACAGCCCGTACTCGGCCTCGAGCAACGCGGGGTAGCGCTGGAGGGCCATGCCGTCGCCCGTCTGCAGGGCCTCGTCGAGCAGCGAGGCGGCCATCCGTCCCGTCTCGTAGGCGTAGTCGATGCCCTCGCCGTTGAAGGGGTTGATCGACCCGGCGGCATCACCGACGACGATCCAGGTGGGTCCCACCTTGGGGTGGATCGAGCCGCCCATGGGGAGGCGGCCGCCGGTGGGGACCGATGTGGCCGTGTCGGGCGAGATGCCCCAGTACTCGGGGGCCGTCGCCGCGAACTCGTTCATGATGTGGGTGGTGTTGACGCTCTTGAAGTCGCGGAACGTCGACAGCAGCCCGATCCCCACGTTGATCTGCCCGTCGCCCAGCGGGAAGATCCAGCCGTACCCGGGCAGGGAGTTGCCGTGCCGGTCGCGCACGTCGAGCGCGCTCTCGATCCACGGCTCGGCGTGGAGCGGGCTCTCGAAGTAGCCGCGGATGGCCATGCCCTGGGGGTAGTTGCGCCGGCGGGCCGTGCCGAGAGCGCGGCCGAAGCGCGAGTTGGCCCCGTCGGCCACCACCACGTAGCGGGCCCGGATCTCCCGGGTCTCGCCCGAGTCCTTGTCCTTGACCGTGGCCCCGGCCACGAGGCCCCGCTCCACGATCGGCCCGACCGCTTCGGTGCCCTGGTGGAGCACGGCACCGGCGGCCACCGCGTTCTCGGCCACGAAGGTGTCCAGCTCCCGGCGGCGCACCACGTACCCGTGGCTCGGGAACACGGGGTGCTCCGGCCACTGCAGCTCGAGGGCGATCCCGTGGGCGCAGGCCCGCAGGCCGGTGTAGCGGTGGTAGCGCTCGAGCGTGCCGGCCAGCCCCATCTCGGTGAGCTGGTGCACGGCCCGGGGGGTGAGCCCGTCACCGCAGGTCTTCTCGCGGGGGAACGTCTTGCGCTCGATCACGGCGACGTCGTGCCCCGCCCGGGCCAGCCAGTAGCCCGTCGACGAGCCGGCCGGCCCGCCGCCGATCACCAGCACGTCGTGGGTCTCGGTGGTGGCGGGGGAGGGCATCAGGTGCGGACGCCTACGCGCCGCACTTGGTGGTGGCCGCGGCCTTCTCGTAGTCGGGCGCGTCGCCCGCCAGCTTGCCGTCGCTGCCGAGGAGCTTCTTCCCGTCGGGGCCGATGAGGTCGCCGGCGGTGTTGACCATCGGCTTGCCGGCCTCCCAGTAACGGGCACCCTTGGCGTCGATGAGCTTCGCGTCGACCTTCTCGCCGCCGAGCACCTCACGCTCGTAGCGCACGACCTCGAGGATCTCCTTGTCCTTGAGCACCCCGTGCCACGCCGGCATGTTGCCCAGGCTGCCGGCCTGGCGGGCGCCGCCGTCCCGCTTGGGGTCGCCGTAGACGCCGGTGAAGCCCTTGGTGCCGGCACTCACGAACTCGAGCTGGCCCTTGATGTCCGGGAAGGTCTTGACGACCTCGCACTCGGCCAGCTTGCGACCGGACCCGCCACCGCCGGTGCCGCCGTGGCACTGGGAGCACTTGGCGTAGATCTCCTTGCCCGCTTCGAGCTGGGTGGGCTCGGTGCTCGGGGGCTTGCTCAGCGTCTGGGCGTAGAGCACGCCCCAGACCGGGAGGAAGGCCACCACCGGCATGGCCCACACCGGCACCCGCCGCCGCCGCACCGCGGCCTCGACGTAGTGGGGGAGCGGTTCGGGGGGCTTGGGGGCGACCTCCACAGCGGCGGCCGCAGCGGGAGCGGGGGCGGCGCTGGCCGCCTTCTCCACTGCCGCGCCGGTGTCGGCCGCCTCCGCCGGCGCGCCGGCGGGCGCGGGGGCGTCGCCGCCGAGGCCGAGCGCAGCCCGGCGGGCCTGGGAGCGTTGCAGCAGGTGGTCGGGAACCTCGGACACGGGGCCTCCGGCGGGAGCGACGAGTCACGGTGTGCCGGCAAGCCTGACACGCACGGGACCCGCGAGAACGGAAATCGCTCCTCACCATAGACAAGGGGACGCCGCCGGGGCCAAGTGCGCCGGCCAACTGTTCGCGCGATGAAGCGGGGCGAGCCCATCGCTCCGGGATGGAGGGGGCACCGGGCACCCGTGAATGTGCGTCGGCTGTCGGCGTGGTGCTAAACCTGACCCGTACCCAACCGGTCCCCCCTGGCGCCCATGGGGTCCCGGTACGATTGTGAGCAGTTTCACGAGAGAGGTTGCTGGCCACGTGGTTGCGTTTCTCGCTTCCCTGTTGATCCTGACGCTCTTCGTGCTGCCGGTGTTCCCCTACGCCAAGCGCCGGCCGGTGGGCACGCCGCTCACCTGGGGCGAGGCCATGGCATCGGCCACCTACGCCTTCTTCCTCATGTTCTGGGCCTACGGCACGGTGCCCCACCTGTGGCTCACGTGGACCTCCAACGAGCTGAACTGGCGCCCCGACGTGCTGCTCTACAACTACGAGATGTGGGGCAAGACCCCGTTCGGCTTCCTCGAGCCCCAGGCCATCAGCGGCTGGTTCCCGATGACCATCACCATGCAGACGGTGCGCGACATCCTCGTCGTGCTCCTCTACGTCGTGTTCCTGGGCGGGCAGATGTGGCTGTGGGCCTTCTGGCAGAAGCGGGGCTCGAAGGTCAGCACCGAGGTCGCCACGTCCGACTTCGGCCGTCCGCTGGTGAAGAAGGGCTGAGCCGGCGATGGTCAAGATCGACGCCAACCCGCCCTTCCCCGAGTGGCGAGACGACTACGTCCTCCAGCAGGTCGATGCCGACTGGCTGGCCAAGGCGGTCAAGCCCAAGCAGTTCATCCACATCGACCAGAGCGAGTGCATCACCTGCGAGGGCTGCGTCGACATCTGCCCGTGGAAGTGCATCCACCTCATCAAGACCGAAGCCGTGGCCGAGGCCGTCGGCACCGAGCGCCCCGGGATCGACCCGGGCGACGCCTCCATCTTCATCATCGACGACGACGTGTGCACCCGGTGCGCCCTCTGCGTCGACCGCTGCCCCACCGGCGTGATCATCCTCGGCAAGGTGGGCGCCGCCCCGGCGCACGGTGATCCCCACCAGCGCACCAACACCCATGGGTACGGCTACGGGATGCGCCTCGGATGAGCGGTCGCACCACCCGCCGTCGCCCCACCCCCAGCAGGAGGGCCTGAGCCATGGCCAAGACCATGGAGCCGAAGAGCAAGACATCGGAGCGGATGGCGGAGCTCACCGAGAAGGTGCAGGGCAGCCAGGCCTGGAACTCCATCTTCCGACCCGGGTCGATCTTCCGGAAGGGCTACTCCGACAGCCCCCGGAACCGCTCCTACGTGATCATGAACAGCGTGCTGTACCACCTCCACCCGGTGAAGGTGAAGCGCCACGCGGTGAAGGTCAGCTACACCCTCTGCCTCGGCGGGCTGAGCTTCTTCCTGTTCATCCTGCTCACCATCACGGGCATCTTCCTGATGTTCTACTACCGCCCCACGGCGGCGCAGGCGTGGAACGACATCTACACGCTGCAGACCTCGATCACCTTCGGCCTGCTCATCCGGAACATGCACCGGTGGGGTGCCCACCTCATGGTGCTGTCGGTGTTCCTGCACATGGCCCGCGTCTTCTACCACGGCGCCTACAAGCCGCCCCGTGAGTTCAACTGGGTGGTCGGGGTCATCCTCCTCACCCTCACCCTGCTCCTCAGCTTCACCGGCTACCTGCTCCCGTGGGACCAGCTGGCGCTGTGGGCCGTCACCGTGGGCACCAACATGATGGGGTACACCCCCGTCTTCGGTGACCAGGTGCGCTTCGTGCTCCTGTCCGGCAAGGAGATCGGTACCGACACCCTCCTGCGCTGGTACGTGCTGCACGTCCTCTTCGTCCCCTTCGTCACCGTCATCTTCCTGGCCATCCACTTCTGGCGGGTGCGCAAGGACGGTGGCATCTCCGGTCCGCTCTAGATCGGCGAGGCACCCCGCATGACCGAACTTCCCGAGCATCTGCGCAAGCGGGCCGAGGCCGCTCGCCAGAAGGCGGCCGAGCAGGCCCCTGAAGGCGATGCCGCGCCCGCGGCCGAGGCGGCCCCCGCTGCCGATGCGGCCGCGCCGGCGGCCGCATCCGACAGCAAGATCCCGGCCCACCTGCTCGAGCGCAGCAAGGCGGCCAAGTCCAAGAAGGCCGGTGGTGAGGCCGAGGCCTCCGCCGGCGGTGGCGGCACCGCCGTCGCCACTGCGGCCGCCACCGCCGTCGCCACCGCGGCCCCGCCGCCGGCGGCGACCGGCCCCGCCGGGCACACCCAGCGCCTCCTCACCGTGGTCCGGGCCGGCTCGATCCAGGACGTGAAGGCGGCGCCGCAGGACAAGGTCCACGTCTGGCCCCACCTGCTCGCCGTCGAGTTCGTCGCCGCCCTGCTCTGCCTCGGCTTCACCACGATCTTCTCGATCTTCTACGACGCCCCGCTCCTCGAGCTGGCCAACGTCAACCAGACCCCCAACCCGTCCAAGGCCCCCTGGTACTTCCTCGGCCTCCAGGAGCTGCTCACCATGTTCCACCCGATGGTCGCCGGCGTGACCATCCCGGGTATGGGCATCTTCCTCCTGATCCTCGCCCCCTACATCGACCGCAACCCGTCCAACAAGCCCGAAGACCGCAAGTTCGCCATCTCGGTGTTCACCGTGCAGCTCATGTACTGGGCCGTGCTGGTCGTGATCGGGTCCTTCTTCCGGGGCCCGGGCTTCAACTTCGTAGCGCCCTGGGACAAGGGCCTCTTCTTCGAGCTGTGAGAGGTGACGTGATGACCCCCTCCCTCCTCGCCGACATCAGCCCCATCGTCATCGGCCTTCCCCTGCTCGCCGTGCTCGGCGTCATCGGGATCGTCGTGGTGGGCAAGAGCCGCGAGGTCCACGACGTCACCGGCCGTCTCACCCGTGAGACCGTCAAGCGTGATGCCGGCCTCCCCACCGAGGTCTTCGAGGACACCGGCCGCCCCAAGGGCAAGGAGATCGAGCGCATCGCCACCGCCGAGCGGCGCGGCGAGCTCGTCGCCGTGGGCAGCGGCGTGCCCGAGGTCTACGTCCCGATGGACCCCGACACCGTCGGCGTCAGCCGCCGGCAGTACCTCAACCGCAGCATCATCGCCTTCTTCGGGCTGGGCCTGTCCGGCTTCGGCGCCGCCGTGATCGGCTTCCTCTGGCCGCAGCCCAAGGGCGGCTTCGGGTCCAAGATCCGCGTCGGGAAGATCCCCGACGTGGTCGCCTCGATCGAGGCCAACAAGGGCTTCTACTACGTGCCCGAGGGGCGCATGTGGGTGGTCAAGTACCCCACCAGCGCCCTCGACAAGGCCAAGAAGGTCTACAAGCAGCCCGAGCTCAACGGCATGGAGGCCGGCGTCCTCGCCCTCTACCAGAAGTGCCCGCACCTCGGCTGCCGCGTCCCGTCCTGCCCCACCTCGCAGTGGTTCGAATGCCCCTGCCACGGCTCGCAGTACAACAACGTGGGCGAGAAGAAGGGCGGTCCCGCCCCTCGCGGCATGGACCGCTTCGCCATGACGGTCGAGGGCGGTGCGCTCTTCGTCGACACCGGCAACGTGCTCCAGGGTCCGCCCATCGGCGTGAACACCACCGGCCAGGAGGCCGAGGGTCCCCACTGCGTGGGCGACGGAGGCCACCACTGATGGAGCACAGCGCGTTGCTACTCGCCACCACCGAGTCCAACATCGGTTGGACGATCGCCATCCTCATCTTCATCGGGTTCGCCGTCGCTGCGTTCATCAACATGCGCCAGGCCCGGCCCGAGCTCGGGTCCGAGATCGAGCTGGCGCCGAACCGCAAGCCCTACCTGTCGGACGAAGAGCTCGAGACCACCAAGCTCGATCGCACCCTCCTGCTCGGCCTGGCCGGTCTCGTCGTCGTCGCCGTGTCGCTCCCCCTGTACTGGCTCTACGAGCCGGCACGGCAGGAGGGTCGGGTCGAGGACTGGGAGAAGGTGTTCGTCACCCGGGGCAAGGACGTCTACGAGAACAAGGCCCAGTGCGTGGCCTGCCACGGCCCGGACGGCGCCGGCGGGGCCAAGTCCTTCACCATCCTCAACGACACCGGCGACTACGTCACCACGGTCAACTGGCAGGCGCCGGCCCTCAACAACGTGCTGTACCGGTACTCCCGTGACGAGGTGCTCTACATCCTCACCTACGGCCGGGGCAACACCCCGATGCCGGCGTGGGGCACCAAGGGCGGCGGCGCCCTCACCGACCAGCAGCTCCAGAACGTCATCGACTACCTCCAGTCGGTGCAGCTGCCCGTGGGCAACGGCGCCGCGCCCGACAAGGACGCCCGCAAGCTGCTCGACGCCGAGATCGAGACGGTGTGCAAGCCCGAGCGCAACAGCGACGGCTCCTACAAGGGCGACAACCCCAAGTGCACCGTCACCGACCCCAAGTCGCCCGGCGGCAACCACAGCTGGAACACCCTCGGTGAGGCGCTGTTCAACCTCGGCTACTACGACTTCTTCTCGGCCGGCTCGTACTCGTGCGGTCGCTGCCACACCAAGGGCTGGAGCTACGGCAAGGCCGAGGTGCCCGGTGGTGGCTTCTTCGGCTGGAACCTCACCGGCGGCCAGACGCTGCGCCAGTTCGAGACCATCGAGTCCCAGATCGACTTCGTGAAGAAGGGCGGGGAGACCGGCAAGAAGTACGGCAAGGGCGGTCTCTCCAGCGCCGGGCAGATGCCCGGCTTCGGCCTGAACCCGAACGCCGAGACCAATCCCGACTGGCTGCCCGGACTCTCGATGTCCGCGCAGCAGGTCATGTACTCCGACGCGGAGATCCGCGCCATCGTCACCTACGAGCGCACGCTGTAGACCCGGGGACCGCACACCGCCATGCACCTGCTCTCACTCATCGCCGGCCTCGGGTTCGATCCCGCCATCCGCGGCATCCTCGTCGTCACGCTCGGCGTGTCGATCCTGATGGGCTCGGTCTACCTGATCATCGGCACCAACACCGGCGCCCGGTTGGGTCTCTTGATCTCCCTCGCCGGCCTCTTCGGGTGGCTCACCATCCTCACCCTCACCTGGTGGATCCAGCCGCCCGGCATCGGCCCCCGTGGCGGTGTCGAGCCCCACTGGGTGCCGGTCGAGATCTACGCCGAGGGCCAGGAGGCCCCCCGCACGCCGGTGGCCCAGTCGCTGCCCGCCTCCGGCAAGATCCGCACCGCCGCCGACGTGCTGGCCCAGTACCCCGAGCTCGCCAGCCAGGTCCCGAAGACCCCCAACCTCTCCGACCTCGCCGCCGCCACCGCCCCCAACAGCAGCGGTGGCACCACCGAGGGCAAGAAGGTGGTCCCCCAGCGGGCCGACCTCGGCCAGTGGAAGCTGATCCCCACCTCCGAGGCCGGCGAGGCCCAGACCTCGGCCGATCTCGCCCTGGCCGAGCAGGGCTACTTCAAGGACGCCACGGAGTACAAGAAGCTCGACGTGTTCGACTTCGGCGGCAACCCGACGCTCGAGGACGACTGCCCCGAAGGCGTCGGCACCGGGGCCAAGAACCTCGTGCCCGACGACGCCGGCTGCCGGCTCATCTCCCGCATCAAGAAGACCTTCCGGCTGTGGCACCCGCCGCACTACACGATCGTGCAGGTGCAGCCGGTCATCAAGCAGGAGGCCAAAGCCGGGGAGGCGCCTCCCACGCCGGTGGCCGACACCAGCAAGCCGATCATCTCGGTCGTCATGCTCCGCGACCAGGGCAACGTCCGGGTGAAGCCGGCGGCCTTCTTCTTCATCTGCGCCAGCCTCTTCGTGTTCTTCACCCTGATGCTGCACTTCCGAGACAAGAACGCCTGGAAGAACCGGGCCTCCACCGCCCCGGTGAAGGCGTAACAGGACCCACCGCCGTGTCGTCGTACCTCCCGGTGCTCGTGCTGTTCGTGCTGGCAGTGGCCTTCGGTCTGCTCAGCCTGCTCGTCAGCATCACCCTCTCGCCCAAGGCCCGCAGCCAGGCGAAGGAGGCACCCTACGAGTGCGGCATCGTGCCCGGGCGGGAGGCGCCCGAGCGGTTCCCGGTGAAGTTCTTCCTGGTGGCGATGATCTTCATCGTCTTCGACATCGAGATCATCTTCTTCTTCCCGTGGGCGGTCGTGTTCCGGGAACTGGGCGGCTACGGCCTCGCCGTGATCGGGATCTTCGCCGCCCTGGTGTTCGAGTCGTTCGTGTACCTCATCGGCAACGGCGCCCTCGAGTGGGGCCCCCGGCAGCGCCAGCGCCGGGCCGAGATCGTCTCACCGGACCGCACCCTGACGTCGACCATCCGCCGGGTCGGAGCCGAGGGCCGGCCCGCCGCCCTCGAGCCGGCCGCCCTGGCCCCGGCCGCCCACCACGCCCCCGGGCACGGCGATCACGGGCACGGCGATCACGGAGCAGCGGCCTGATGGCCGGCGGCGGCGATCACCCCGGCGTGATGGACGTGGGCCTCGAGGCCCTCAACCACAACATCCTGACCGGCGCGCTCGAGGGCATGGTGAAGTGGGCCCGCTACCAGAGCTGCTTCCCGGCCACGTTCGGCCTCGCCTGCTGCGCCATCGAGATGATGGGCGCCGGCGCTGCCCACTACGACCTCTCCCGCTTCGGCATGGAGGTCTTCCGGGCGTCGCCCCGCCAGGCCGACCTCATGATCGTCGCCGGCCGGGTCAGCCAGAAGATGGCCCCGGTGCTGCGCCAGATCTACGACCAGATGGCCGAACCGAAGTGGGTCATCTCGATGGGGGTGTGCGCGTCGAGCGGCGGGATGTTCAACAACTACGCCATCGTGCAGGGCGTCGACCAGGTCGTGCCCGTCGACGTCTACGCCCCCGGCTGCCCGCCCGGGCCCCAGACCCTCATGCACGCCATCCTGACGCTCCACGAGAAGATCCGCACCGGGGAGCTCACGCAACGCCGGTCCGGCGGCCAGGGCGCCGGGATCGTGGTCGACCAGCGAGACGGCCAGACCCTCGAGGTGCCCATCGCACTCGGGAGGCGCTGATCGTGACCGACGCCGCCGCCCCCACCGAGGCCGACGCCCCCGACGACACCACGCCCGCCGTCCCCGAGCCCGAGACGATGCACGGGTGCCCCGTCACGTGGTCGCGGGGCCAGAAGGTGCTCCACGTCGGCGGCGCCGACTACGCCAAGGTCCTCGGGGCCCTGCAGGCCGAAGGGTTCCACACCTGCATCGACCTGTGCGCCGTCGACTACCTCACCTACGAGGCCGATCGCGGCCTCCCGCCCGGCGTCGAACCCGCCCGGTTCGAGGTGGTCCTCCACCTGATCGACCACGGCATGGGCGGCCACGGCGTGCGCCGCCTCCGCGTGCGGGTGCAGGTGCCGGCCGACGACCCCACCCTGCCCACCCTGTTCTCCCTCTACCCCGGCACCGAGGCCATGGAGCGGGAAGCCTTCGACATGGTCGGCATCACCTTCACCGGCCATCCGGACCCGAACCGGATCCTCATGCCCGAGGACTGGGCCGGCCACCCGCTGCGCAAGGACTACGCCAGCGGTCGGATCCCCGTGCAGTTCAAGGCCACGACGGACGCCCGATGAGCAGCGACGCCGCGATCACCGACCCGGGCACCGCCGACGCCCACGACCTGGAGCACCGCACCGACGAGGGCGGCCAGGGCATGACCTCCGCCGCCGTCCTCGGTGCGGCCGAGGCGCTGCGGGAGCGGGGGGCCGTCCTGCGCATGTCCGAGGCGGAGGCCGAGGCCCCCGCCGAGGAGGCGGCGGCCGACGAGGACCAGACCATGATCATCAACATGGGGCCGCAGCACCCGTCCACCCACGGGGTGCTGCGCCTCATGCTCGAGCTCGACGGCGAGACCGTGCTGCGCACCAAGCCGGTGATCGGCTACCTGCACACCGGCATGGAGCGCACGGCCGAGGACCTGAGCTACCTGCAGGGGTGCACCAACGTCACCCGCATGGACTACGCCTCGCCGCTGTTCAACGAGCTGGCGTTCTCGCTCACCGTGGAGCAGCTGCTCGGCATCGACATCCCCGAGCGGGCCACGTGGATCCGGATGCTCATGACCGAGCTCAACCGGATCTCCTCGCACCTGCTCTTCCTCGCCACGAACGGGATGGACATCGGCGCCGTGTCGATGATGATCTACGGCTGGCGGGAACGGGAAGAGGTCCTGCGCTTCTTCGAGAAGGTCACCGGTCTGCGGATGAACCACAACTACATCCGCGTGGGTGGGGTGGCCGCCGACCTGCCGCCCGGGTGGCGCGACGATGTGTTGCGGCTGCTCGATCTGCTCCCGCCCCGGCTCGAGGAGTACGACATCCTCATGACCGGCCAGCCCATCTGGCGCGACCGGCTGCAGGGTGTGGGCATGATCACGGCCGAGGAGTGCCTGGCCCTGGGGGTGACCGGCCCGATCCTCCGCTCCACCGGCTACGCCTGGGACCTCCGCCGGAACGAGCCCTACCTGGCCTACGACCAGGTCGACTTCGACGTCGTCGTCGGGAGCTACGGCGACTGCTTCGACCGCTTCGCCATCCGCCTCAACGAGATCCGCGAGTCGATGCGCATCGTCCGGCAGTGCCTCGAACAGATGCCCAAGGGTCCGTACCGGATCCAGGACAAGAAGGTCACCCCGCCGCCGCGCGCCCGCATCGACGAGTCGATGGAAGCGCTGATCCACCACTTCAAGATCTTCACCGAGGGCTTCAAGGTGCCCGAGGGCGAGGCCTACGTCCCGGTGGAATCGCCTCGCGGCGAGCTCGGCTGCTACATCGTGTCGGATGGCTCGTCCAAGCCCTACCGGATGCACGTGCGGGGCCCCAGCTTCGTGAACCTCCAGTCGCTCCCGCACATGATGCACGGCGGGTTCATCGCCGACGCCGTCGCCGTGATCTCCTCCGTCGACCCGATCATGGGCGAGGTCGACCGATGACCCCCGCACGGTTCCTTGGGTGCGCAAGGGTGCGCTATGCGCGCCCTTGCGCACCCAAGGGGTTCCCGGGAGGGGAGGGCTGATGGCGCGGCTGACCCCGGAGAACGAGATCCTGGCGCGGGAGATCATCGGCCGGTACCCGCGGCCGAAGAGCGCGCTCATCCCGCTGCTGCACCTGGCTCAGGAGCAGGACGGCTACGTCACCGACGACGCCATGGCCCACATCGCCGAGCTCGTCGGCGTGACGTCGGCCGAGGTGCTCGGCACCTGCTCGTTCTACGAGATGTTCAAGCTGCACCCGTGCGGCCGCTACGTCATCAACGTGTGCACCAACATCGCCTGCATGCTCTGCGGCGGCGACGAGTTGCTGCACCACGCCGAGGAGACCCTCGGCATCACCGCCGGCGCCACCACGCCCGACGGGCTCTTCACCATCGAGGCGGTGGAGTGCATCGCCGCCTGCACCGAGGCGCCGGCGCTCCAGGTCAACTACCGCTATCGCTACAAGGTCGACAACGACGCCTTCGACTCCCTCGTCGACGACCTGCGGGCCGGCCGGCTCAACGACGAGATCCCGCCCCACGGCACGTTGGCCCGGGTGCGCCAGCACATCCCGGACGACAAGCGGGCCTTCATCGTGTCGCCCGAAGAGGCCGCCGCGGCGGGGGAACCGGCGTGGATGCACGCCCACGAGACGCCGAGCGTGGAGGGTGGGGCGTGATCACCGACGTCGAGCCCATCATCACCGCCCGCTTCGACCAGCCCGACGCCCACACCATCGACGGCTACGAGCGCACCGGTGGTTATCAGGCCCTCCGCCAGGTGCTGGCGTCGTGGTCACCGGCCCGCGTGGCCGAGGAGATCAAGGACGCCAGCCTGCTCGGCCGGGGCGGCGCCGGCTTCCCGGCCGGTGTGAAGTGGGGGTTCTGCCCGCCCGGCGTGTGGCCCCGCTACCTCGTAGTCAACGGCGACGAGTCCGAGCCCGGCACCTACAAGGACCGCCTCCTCCTCGAGCGTGATCCCCACCAGCTCATCGAGGGCGTCCTGATCGCCTCGTACGCCGTCGGCGCCGCGCAGGCCTTCATCTACATCCGGGGCGAGATGGCCCTGGCCCAGGAGCGCATGGCCCAGGCCCTCAACGACGCCTACGCCCGCGGCTACATCGGCAAGAACATCCTCGGCTCCGCCTTCAGCATCGACGTGGTGATGGCGTGGGGAGCCGGCGCCTACATCGTGGGCGAGGAGACGGCCCTCATCGAGAGCCTCGAGGGCAACCGGGGCATGCCCCGCCTGAAGCCGCCCTTCTTCCCGGCGGCCAAGGGCCTGTACATGCAGCCCACCATCGTCAACAACGTCGAGACGCTGTCGAACGTGCCCTGGATCGTCCGCCACGGCGCGGCCAAGTTCACGGCGCTAGGGGCGGAGGCGTCGAAGGGCACGCGGGTGTTCGCCGTCAGCGGCCACGTCAACAAGCCCGGCGTGTACGAGGTCGAGTTCGGCGTCACCACCTTCCGCGACATCATCATGGACCCGGCCTACGCCGGCGGCATCCGCGACGGGAACCAGCTCAAGTGCTTCATCCCCGGCGGCGCTTCGGCCCCCTGGTTCTTCGAGGAGCACCTCGACCTCCCGCTCGAGAAGGGCACGGTCGACCGGGCCGGCTCGATGCTCGGATCGGGCGCCATCGTGGTGATGGACCACACCACCGACGCAGTGAAGGCCTGCATGGCCGTGGTGCGGTTCTTCGCCCACGAGTCCTGCGGCAAGTGCACCCCCTGCCGTGAGGGCACCACGTGGCTGGAGCGGATCCTGCGCCGCATCCTCGACGGCTACGGCCGCCCCAGCGATCTCGACCTGCTCATGGACGTCGCCGACAACATCAGCCCCGGGATCGCCTGGCCCCCGAAGCAGACCACCATCTGCCCCCTCGGGCCCTCCGCCGTCTCGCCGCTGTCGTCGGCCCTCGGCCGCTTCCGGGGCGAGTTCGAGGCCTACATCGCCCGGGCCGAGGCCGCCCGGGCCGAACAGCCCGTGGTCCTCGCCGGCGCCCACGCCCACGCCCACGACCACGGGCACGATCACGATCACGATCACGACCACGGGGGTCATCACTGATGACCGACACCAGCGAGGCCCCACCCGTGGACGGCGTCCCCGTCACCATCGACGGCGTCGAGATCCTCGCCGCCAAGGGCGAGCTCATCATCGACGCGGCCGAGCGCAACGGCGTCTACATCCCCCGCTTCTGCTACCACCCGCGCATGGAGCCGGTGGGGATGTGCCGCATGTGCATCGCCGAGGTCGACACCGGCCGCGGCCCCGCCCTGCAGCCCACCTGCATGCTCGAGTGCACGCCGGGCATGGTCGTCCACACCGACTCCGAGGTCACCAAGAAGGCCCAGGAGGGCGTGCTCGAGTTCCTCCTCATCAACCACCCGCTCGACTGCCCCGTGTGCGACAAGGGCGGCGAGTGCCCGTTGCAGGACCAGGCGGTGAGCCACGGCCCGGGCGAGAGCCGGTTCGTGGAGGAGAAGCGGCACAAGGAGAAGCCGATCCCGGTCTCCGATCTCGTGCTGCTCGACCGGGAGCGTTGCATCCTGTGCGACCGCTGCACCCGGTTCGCCAAGGACGTGGCCGGCGATCCGCTGATCCACTTCATCAACCGGGGCAACAACACCGAGGTCAACACCTTCCCCGGTGAGCCCTTCGCCTCCTACTTCAGCGGCAACACCGTCCAGATCTGCCCGGTGGGTGCGCTCACGTCGTCCGACTACCGGTTCAAGGCCCGGCCCTGGGACCTCGAGAAGACCGAGTCCACCTGCACCACCTGCGCCGTCGGGTGCCGGGTCAGCATCGAGTCGAGCCGCAACGAGGTGCTGCGGTACCAGGGCGTCGACATCGATCCGGTGAACTGGGGCTGGCTCTGTGACAAGGGTCGGTACAACCTCGCCGCCCTCGACTCGGAGTCGCGCCTGCGCGACCCGCTGGTCAAGGGCCCCGGCGGCGCCTTCGAGGTCGCCCGGTGGTCCGATGCGCTGCGCGCCGCGGCCAACGCCATCCAGGCCGGCCTCGACGCCGGCGGCCCGGGCGCGGTGGCCTTCCTCGGCGGGGCCCGGCTCACCAACGAGTCGGCCTACGCCTTCACCAAGTTGGCCAAGGGCGTGATCGGCACCGACCACGTCGACTGCCAGCTCGCCGACGGCATGCCGGCCGAGGCCGTGCTCGGCCTGCCCAAGGCCACCATCGACGACGTGTGCGCGCCCGGGGGCACGGTCCTGCTCATCGGCCCGGACCTCAAGGAGGAGCTGCCGGTCCTGTTCCTGCGCCTCCGCCACGCCGTCCTCCGCGACGGCGTGCGCCTCGTGCAGCTCACCTCCGTCCCCAACGGTTGCTCCTCGCTGGCCTCGGTCGTGCTCCAGCACCGGCCCGGCGAGGCCCACGAGGTGGTGCGGGCCCTGTTCGCCGACATCCCCGCCGGCCGCGACGGCGGCGGGGTCAACCCGCAGGCCCTCGACCAGGCCCGGGCCCTGCTCCGCAGCGCCGGCGACCCCACCGCCATCCTCGGCCGCCAGTCGATCGCCGAAGGCGCCGAGTGGGTCCTCGACGCCGCCACCGCGCTGCTCGACGCCGCTCCGGCCACCCGCTTCCTCACCGCCGTCCGGCGGGGCAACACCCACGGCGCCCTCGACATGGGGATGGCGCCCGGGCTGCTCCCCGGCCGCGCCACCCTGGCCGAGGGTCGCGACTGGTTCGCTCCCCGCTGGCCCACCGTGCCGGCCGCGGCCGGGCACGATGCCGTGGGCATCCTGCAGGCCGCCGCCGCCGGCCAGATCCACACCCTCGTGCTGCTCGGCGCCGATCCGCTCACCGACTTCCCCGACCGGCAGCTCGCGGCCCGGGCCCTCAGCACCGTGCCCAACCTCGTGGCGGTCGACCTCTACATCACCGAGTCGGTGCAGCACGCGTCGGTGGTCCTCGCCGCCGCCGGGTTCGGCGAGATCGACGGCACCACCACCAACCTCGAGGGTCGGGTGAGCGTGCTCAACCAGAAGGTCACCCCGCCCGGCACCGCCCGGGCCGATTGGGAGATCGCGGCCGAGCTCGCCCTCCGCCTCGGCAGCGACCTGCAGGTGGAGTCGGTCGACGACCTGCGGGCCGAGATGGCCGAGCTGGCGCCCTCGTGGGCCGGGGTCACCGACGAGCTGCTGTTCTCGGTCGACGCCGCCGACGGCGTGGTCCTGCCCCTCCCCACCGCCACCGCCACCGAGCCCGACGCCGCCGACGCCGACGCCGCCGCCGCCGAGGGCCAGTCTGCCGCGGAGGGCGAGGCCGGGGAGTCCGACGCCGACACGCCGGCCGCCACCGGTCCCGTCCGTCCGGGCCTCGTGAGCTTCGCCGGTGGCGAGCCCCTCGACCCGCCCGCGCTCGACGCCTACTCGCTGCGCCTGATCGCCACCCGCACGCTCTACGACCAGGGCACCTTCACCCAGCTCACGCCGTCGCTGGCCGGCCTGGCCCCCGGCACGGTCCTGCGGGTCCACGCCTACGACCACGACCGCCTCGGCGTGCCGTCGGGGACCGAGCTGCGGGTCAAGACCCCGATCGGCAGCGTGCGGGCCGTGGTCGTCACCGATCCGGCCGTGCTGCGGGGCACCGCGGTGGCCGTGTTCAACCAGCCCGACGTGCCGCTCAACGAGCTCATCGACGCCACCCAGCGCGTGACCGACGTCCGCATCGAGGCAGGTGACCGGTGACCTCCGCCCTCCTCCTCGCCGCCGACCCGCTCTACGCCCAGGGGGTCGACCTCACCGCCCTGCTGATCACGATCCTCAAGGTCGTGGTGGCCTTCGCCTTCCTGCTGGTGGCCACGATGCTGATGGTGTGGTTCGAGCGCAAGCTCGTGTCCGACATGCAGAACCGCATCGGCCCCAACCGGGCCGGCCCCTGGGGCATCCTCCAGACCTTGGCCGACGGCACCAAGCTCTTCTTCAAGGAGCACATCAACCCGATCCGGGCCGAGCGTCGCGTGTACGTCCTCGCCCCGTTCCTGTCCTTCGTCCCCGCCTTCCTGCTGTTCTGCATCGTCCCGGTGTCGGGCAACTGGGCCAACGGCGGCGACGGCACGGTGGAGCTCTTCGGCCGCACCACCTACCTCCAGCTGGCCGATCCGCCCGTGGGCATCCTCTTCGCCCTGGCCATGAGCTCGATCGCCGTCTACGGCGTGATGCTGGCCGGTTGGTCGTCGGGGTCGAAGTACCCGCTGCTCGGCTCGGTCCGGGCCTCGGCCCAGATGGTGAGCTACGAGGCCGCCATGGGCCTGTCGGTGATGGCCGTCGTCCTCGTCACCGGCACGGTGTCCACCCACGGCATGGTGGCCAGCCAGGCCGGCGACGGGCTGTTCCACGTCCTGCCCAACTGGGCCGTGTTCACCACGCTGCTCGTCCCCTTCGTGATCTTCGTGATCGCCGGCACGGCCGAGCTCAACCGGCCGCCGTTCGACCTCGTGGAGGCCGAGCAGGAGCTGGTGGCCGGGTTCAACACCGAGTACAGCTCGATCCGGTTCGCCCTGTTCTTCCTGGCCGAGTTCATGAACACCGTCACGATGTCGGGGATCTTCGTCACCCTCTTCCTCGGCGGGCCGTCGGGCCCGGCGCCGATCGGCCCGGCCTGGTTGTGGGGCTGCATCTGGTTCTTCCTGAAGACCAGCGCTTTCCTCTTCATGTTCGTGTGGTTCCGGGCCACGCTGCCCCGCTTCCGCTACGACCAGCTGATGGACCTCGGCTGGAAGCTGCTCATCCCGCTGTCGCTCGGGTGGCTGCTGATGCTGGCGGCGGTGCAGCTGTCCGGCCAGCAGAACTGGAACCCCGTCGCTGTCGGCGCCGGCGTGATCCTGATGTTCCTGATCGGGTGGAGCCTCCTGCGTTCGGCCAACGCCAAGGCCCGAGCCGTCCACCTCGGTGAGGAGGTGAACGCCTGATGGGGTACCTCAAGGGGTTCGGCGTCACCTTCAAGAAGCTCTTCGAGGAGCGGGTCACCGACGACTACCAGATCGGCAAGGGCCACAAGTCGCCCAAGCCCGAGCGCCTCCACGGCCGTCACGTCCTCAACCGCTACGAGGACGGGATGGAGAAGTGCATCGGGTGCGAGCTGTGCGCCGGCGTGTGCCCCGCCCGCTGCATCTACGTCCGCGGCGCCGACAACCCGCCTGACGACCCCGTCTCGCCCGGCGAGCGCTACGGCTTCGTCTACGAGATCAACTACCTCCGGTGCATCCACTGCGACCTGTGCGTGGAGGCCTGCCCCACCGAGGCCATCACCGAGACCAAGCTCTTCGAGTTCTCCTTCACCAGCCGGGCCGACGCCATCTACACCAAGGACGAGCTGGTGGTCGGCGACGACGGCCGCCCGCAGCACCTGCCCTGGGAGGACTGGCGCCCCGGCGAGGACCTCCACACCTCGGCGTGGATGCGGGCCACCGCCCCCGGCGGCGACCCCGACTTCGAGGGCGTCGTGTCCTGGTCGGGCGAGCTGGGCTACGGCGTGCGGGCCCCCGAGGCCGATCAGGACCACCGCGACGCCGTCACCGCCCCGGCCGGCGGCCACGGTCACGACGATCACGACGACCACGGTGACGACGACCACGGTCACGGGCACGACGATCACGGCCACGACCACGGGGACGGGGGGCACTGATGGCGGTGAACTACGTCGTCTTCTTCATCTGCGCCCTGATCTGCCTCCTCGGGGCCACGGGCGTGGTGTTCAGCCGCAACCCGGTCCACGCCGCCCTCAGCCTGGTGGCCACCCTCTTCGGCATCGCCGTGCTGTTCGTCCAGCAGAGCGCCCACTTCCTCGCCGCTGTCCAGGTGATCGTCTACACCGGCGCCATCGTGGTGCTCATCCTCTTCGTGATGATGCTGCTCGGCGTCGACCAGGAAGAGGACATCGACGAGGAGCCCCTGCTCGGCGTGCGGGCCGCCGGCACCATCGTCGCCACCATCCTCCTCCTCGGGCTGCTCGCCGTGTTCTTCCTCCAGAGCAACCGGAGCACGCTCGTCACCGGTGAGCGTTCGGTCACGGCGCCGCTGTCGGTCGATGCCTCGCTCGACAGCACCAAGGGCGTGGCCGAGACGGCCGGCCCCGACAACATGGCCACCCTCGGCCGGCTCCTGTTCACCCGCTACGTGTTCGCCTTCGAGGTCACCGCCGCGCTGCTCACCATCGCCGTGGTCGGCGCCGTGGTGCTGGCCCGCCGCCCCGACCGCCTCCAGCCGGTGCCCGACGAACCCGAGTCCATGGACGACGACTTCATGGCCGCGCTCGAATCGGAGGCGGGCCATTGATGGCTGACCTCTCCGCCGCGTATCTCGGTCTCTCGGCCGCGCTCTTCGCCATCGGCGCCCTCGGCCTGATCCGGCGGCGCAACCCGCTGGTGATGATCATGTGCGTCGAGCTCATGCTCAACGCCGTGAACCTCACGTTCGTCACGTTCGGCAACATGCTCAACGACGCCGCCGGGCAGGCCATCGTGTTCTTCGTCCTGGTCGTGGCGGCCGCCGAGGTCGTGGTCGGCCTCGGCATCATCGTCGCCCTCGCCCGCCGCAAGCCCGGCCTCAGTGCCGACGACATGAACGTGCTGCGAGGCTGACGTGCTGCGGCTCACCTGGCTCATCCCCGCCCTGCCCCTGCTCGGGTTCGTGCTGCTCGCCCTGTTCGGGAAGCGGCTCGGCAACCCCTTCGCCGGCTGGGTCGGCACCTTCTTCGCCACCGGTTCGTTCGTGGCCGCCGTGCTGGTGTTCGCCGGGCTGTACCAGGCCGGCGGCGAGCGCAACTTCGAGCAGCACCTCTTCACGTGGCTTCCAGCCGGCGACTTCTCCGTCGACATCGGGTTCCTGGTCGATCCGCTCTCGGCCACGATGATCCTGTTCGTGACCGGCATCGCCGCCCTGATCCACCTCTACTCGATCGGCTACATGCACCACGACGAGAACTTCCCGAAGTTCTTCGCCTACCTGAACCTCTTCGTCTTCTCGATGCTCATGCTGGTGCTGGGCAACAACCTGCTCCTCACCTTCCTCGGCTGGGAGGGCGTGGGGGCGTGCTCGTACTTCCTCATCTCCTTCTGGTTCCAGAAGGAGGCCAACGCCAGCGCCGGCAAGAAGGCCTTCATCACCAACCGCGTGGGCGACTGGGGCTTCATGGTCGCCATCTTCGTGGTGTTCCTGAAGTTCGGCTCGCTCAACTACTCGGTGATCCTCCCGGCCGCCGGCGGCCTGGCCCGCACCACCGCCACCTTCATCGCCGTGATGCTCTTCGTCGGGGCGTGCGGGAAGTCGGCCCAGATCCCGCTCTACATCTGGCTCCCCGACGCCATGGCCGGCCCCACGCCCGTGTCCGCCCTGATCCACGCCGCCACCATGGTCACCGCCGGCGTCTACCTGATGGTGCGCTGCAACGCCTTCATCGCCGCCTCGGCCGAGTGGGTGAGCTGGCTCATCGCCGCCGTCGGCTGCCTCACGGCCTTCGTGGCCGCCATGGTCGGCACCAGCCAGTACGACATCAAGAAGGTGTTGGCGTACTCCACCGTGAGCCAGCTGGGGTACATGTTCCTGGCCGTGGGCTCCGGCGCCTACGTGGCCGCCATCTTCCACATGATCACCCACGCCTTCTTCAAGGCCTGCCTGTTCCTCGGCTCCGGGTCGGTCATCCACGGCATGGGCGACGAGCAGGACATGCGGTTCATGGGCCGGTTGCAGCGCTTCCTGCCCATCACCAGCGCCACCTTCATCGTGGCGTGGCTGGCCATCGCCGGCGTCCCGCCCTTCTCCGGGTTCTGGAGCAAGGACGAGATCCTCGAGTTCGCCTACCTCAAGAGCCCGATCCTCGGCTTCCTGGGTCTGGTCACGGCCCTCATCACCGCCTACTACATGACCCGGCAGGTCACGATGGTGTTCTGGGCCCCGGCCCGGTGGGGCGAGCACGCCGTCCGGGAGGAGGTCGCGCTGGCCCCCGCCGCCGTCGTCGCCGCCGGCGAGGGCGAGGAGGCCGACGCCGAGGCCGCGGCCGCGGCCGAGGTGCCCGCCGGCGAGGTCGTCACCCTGGTCAACGGTCTGCCCGTCGAGGGCCACGAAGCGGTGGTCGATCCCCACTTCCACCCGCACGAGAGCGGTCCCGAGATGACCATCCCGCTCATCGTGCTGGCCGTCCTCGCCGTCTTCGGCGGGTTCTTGAACCTGCCCTTCACCCACGGCACGGAGTTCCTGGCGTCCTGGCTCGAGCCGGCCGTTCGCCTCGGCTACCCCGGTGGGCTCGAGCCCGAAGGCCCGTCGCCGCTGCTGAAGGTGCTCTTCGCCGCCATGTCCACGCTCGTCGCCGCCGCCGGCATCGCCTACGCCCGTTCCGTCTTCAAGGACGGCGACCGGGCCAAGGCGGCCCGGTTCGAACCGGCCCTCCTGCAGGACGCCTGGCGCTACGACCGGGCCGTCACCGCCTTCATGGGTGGGCCGGGTCGTCGCATCTTCGACGGCCTCGCCTGGTTCGACCGCACGGTCGTCGACGGCGCCGTCAACGGCACTGGCGTGCTGATCCGCTCGGTCGGGCGCGGTGCCCGGCGCATCCAGAGCGGCTACGTGCGCTCCTACGCCCTCGGGGTGGCCGTGGGCGCCGTGGTCGTGGTGGTCCTGATGGCCGTGAGGGTGTTGAGCTTCTGATGTCTGCGCTGCTGCTCGCTTCCGAGGCCGCCGGCCACGCCGCCGAGAGCCTGGGCTTCCCCCTGCTCCCGGCCCTCGTCCTGATCCCGCTCGTCGGCGCCCTCGTCATCCTGTGCATCCCGGCCGAGCGGGACGACACCATCCGTCTCGTCGCCGTGCTCACGGCCATCGCCGCCGGGGCCACCTCGATCGTGCTGCTCACCCAGTTCGCCACGGGGGAGCCCGGGTTCCAGTTCCAGTCGAGCGCCACCTGGATCGAGAGCCTCGACATCAAGCTCGCCCTCGGCGTCGACGGCATCTCGCTCTTCCTCGTCGTGCTCACGGGGATCCTGTTCCCGATCTCACTGCTGGCCACCAAGCCCGACCACAACCCGAAGGGCTACTACTTCTGGCTCACCGCGCTCGAGGTCGGGTGTCTCGGGGTGTTCCTCGCCCTCGACCTGTTCGCCTTCTTCGTCTTCTTCGAGCTCACCCTCGTGCCGCTGTACATGCTGATCGGCAAGTGGGGCCACGGGCGGCGCGTCTACGCCGCCACCAAGTTCTTCCTCTTCACCATGGTGGGCTCGGTGCTCATGCTGGTGTCCATCGTGGCGGTGGCCTTCGCGGCCAAGGCCGGCGACGGCGGCACGGTCACCTTCGACCTCGTGAAGATCGCCACGTCGGGCCGGGTGCCCACCGGCTGGGCCGGCGCCCTGATGTTCTTCGGCTTCGTCGTCGCCTTCGCCGTGAAGACCCCCGTCTTCCCGTTCCACACCTGGCTCCCCGACGCCCACACCGAGGCGCCCACGGCTGGCTCGGTCGACCTCGCCGGCGTGCTCCTCAAGCTCGGCACCTACGGCTTCCTGCGCTTCGCCCTCTATCTCTTCCCCGTGCAGGCCCACGACTTCGCCCCCGTGCTGCTCACCCTCGGGGTGGCGGGGATCATCTACGGCGGGGCCGTGGCCGCCATGCAGAAGAACCTGAAGCGCATCGTCGCCTACTCGTCGGTCGCCCACATGGGCTTCGTCGTGGTCGGCCTGTTCGCCCTCAACCCCCAGGCCATCATCGGGGCGATCCTCGTGATGGTGAACCATGGCATCACCACCGGTGCCCTGTTCGTCCTCCTCGGGTTCCTCTACAGCCGCCGGCACACCTACGAGCTCAGCGAGCTCCGCGGGATCCAGAAGTCGGCCCCGGTCTTCGCCGGCATCTTCACCCTCGTCATGCTGGCCTCGGTGGGGCTGCCCGGGCTCAACGGCTTCCCCGGCGAGTTCCTGGTGCTGCTCGGCACCTTCATCGCCCACCGCTGGTGGGCGGTCGTGGCCGCCGGTGGGGTCATCATCGCCGCCCTCTACCTGCTCTGGGCCTACCAGCGGGTCTTCCACGGCACTCCCGACGACGCCAACGCCCGCTTCCCCGACCTGCGCTTCAGCGAGCGGGCCGTGATGGTGCCCCTCATCCTGCTCATCGTCGGCCTCGGGGTGTACCCCAAGCCGCTGATCGACCGGATGGAGCCCTCGGTCCGGGCGCTGATCGTCCACATCGAGGAAGCCAACCCGGGGTGGGTGGCCCCCACCTCCGAGCACGGCAACGACCTCAGCCCGGTGGTCGTCCCGGCCGCCGCATCCGGCGGGCACGAGGGCGAGGCCGAACCGGGCGCCGGGGCCCACACCGCCACCGCGGAGGAGGGTCGATGAGCAGCCTCGCCGCCGTGCTGGCCCAGGCCGCGCCGGGTCTCACCGCCGGCCCTGCCGCGGCCGCGCCGACCCCCACCATCACCGTTCCCGACATCGAGTGGACGGCCCTGCTCCCGATCCTCGTGCTCGGCCTCGGGGCCGTGCTGCTCCTCACGCTCACCTCTCTGGCCCGCGGCACCGTCACCCGGAGCGGCTACGCCATCTACACCGTCCTCGTGGCCACCGGCGCCATGGCCACAGCGGCGCCGCTGTGGGGCCGCGTCCACGCCTGGGACCACCTCGGCAAGTGGGAGCTCAGCCCGCCCTACGGCCCCTTCTCCGCCGTCGCCGGCGCCATCGGCGTCGACGGGTTCTCGGTCTTCATCACCCTCCTCATCGGCGTGGCGGTGATCCTCGGCGCCCTGCTGGCCGACGACTACCTCCGGCGGGAGGGGATCGACGGCCCCGAGTACTACGTGCTCCTGCTCCTGTCGGCCACCGGCGGCGTGATCATGGCGATGGCCAACGACCTGATCGTGCTGTTCCTGGGGCTCGAGACCCTCAGCATCGCCGTCTACGTGCTCGCCGCCATCCACCTCAAGCGGGTCCAGAGCCAGGAGGCCGGCCTCAAGTACTTCGTGCTCGGCGGGTTCTCCTCGGCCTTCTTCCTCTACGGCGTGGCCATGGTCTACGGGGCCACCGGCTCCACCAACCTCGTCCAGATCAAGGACCTGCTGGCGGTCAAGGTGCCCACCCACAACGCCCTGCTCCTCATCGGCCTCGGCCTGATGCTGGTGGGGCTCGGGTTCAAGGTCGCGGCCGTGCCGTTCCACTCGTGGAGCCCCGACGTCTACGACGGCGCCCCGTCCCCGGTGGCGGCCTTCATGGCGTCGGGGGTGAAGGCCGCCGGGTTCGCCGGTCTCACCCGGGCCTTCCTGCTCGGCTTCGGCCAGTTCGCCTCCGACTGGCAGCCGGTCCTCTACTTCCTCGCCGCCGCGTCGATGCTGGTCGGCGCGATCGTCGGGATCACCCAGACCAACGTCAAGCGGGCGCTGGCCTACTCCTCGATCAACCACGCCGGGTTCATGCTGATGGCCCTGCAGGCGGCCAGCCCGAAGGGCGTCACCGGCCTGCTCTTCTACCTCGCCACCTACACCTTCATGACCGTCGGCAGCTTCGGCATCGCCACCCTGGCCGGCCGCACCGGCGACGGCCACCACGACCTCGCCGACTACCGCGGCTTCAGCCGCACCAACCCCGCGCTGGCCGGTCTGTTCGTGCTCTTCCTCCTCGGCCAGTCCGGGTTCCCCCTCACCAGCGGGTTCGTGGCCAAGTTCGGCAGCATCGCCGCCGCCGTGGACGCCGGGTCCTGGCACCTGGCCGTCATCGGCATGGTGTCGGCCGCCATCAGCGCCTTCATCTACCTCCGGATCATCGTGGCCATGTACATGGCCGAGTCCGACACCGAAGCGGCGGAGAAGGCGCCCAAGGCGGCCCGGATCAAGGTGCCCTTCGGCGCCGGGCTGGCCCTCGTGGCCTGCGCCCTCGCCACCATCGGCTTCGGCATCCTGCCCAACGGCCTCAACCGGGTGGCCGGCGAAGCCGAGCCCGTGCTGGTGAAGGAGCCCGTGCCGGCCGCGGCCAGCGGGGCCGACGGTGCGGGGCTGACCGGCCTGGATCTCACCACCATCCCGACCACGCCCACCACCCGCTGATCGGCCGGCGGCGGGCGCCGGGCCGCCTCACTGCAGGCCGATGAGGTCGGTCAGGCGGTCGAGCTGGTGGTCGAACCAGGCGTCGGTGTCGTCGATCACATTCACGAACTGGCCGAACAGCTCGAAGGAGACGGCGCCGAACAGCGCCGTCCACGCCAGCACCCCCCGGGCCAGCGCCGGCGGTGGGATCTCGAGCCCTGCGTCCGCCGCCAGCCGTGCGAGGTCGGATCGTACCGAGGCCGGGAGCCCGGGTTGGTGGTCGGGCTCCGTCACCCGGCCGGCGGCGCTGGCGTCGGCCAGCAGGCGCATGAGCACGAGGGGCGCTCTCGTGGCCGGCCCGATGGTGTCCTCGGGCGCGGCGTAGCCCGGCACGGGCGAGCCGTAGACCAGGGCGTACTCGTGGGGGTTGGCCCGGGCCCAGCTGCGGATGGCGCGCCCGGTGGCCCGGAACCGCCCGCGCCCGTCGCTCCGGCGCACGGCCGCGTCGGCCGCTTCGGCGGCCGCACCCACCGAGTCGTAGGCGTCGATGATCAGCGCGGTGAGCAGCTCGTCCCGGCTCGGGAAGTAGCGGTAGAGGGCCGACGACACCATCCCCAGCTCCCGGGCGACGGCTCGGAGCGACAGCCCGGGGGCTCCGGTCTCGGCCAGGTGGGAGCGGGCGGTGTCCTTGATCTGGCGGGTGAGCTCGGCGCGGGCGATGGCCCGGGCGGTGCGGGGGGCGCTGGTCGACTCGGGGTCGGGCATCCCGGCATCACAGCACAGATCGAGAGCGGTGGCAAGGAACGAGAGCGGTGCTCTTGACAAGGGGAGAGCACTGATCTCATAATGAGAGCAGTGATCTCACCGGCGGAACCCGCCGCCGGTCCCCGGAAGGAGCCCACCGTGTCCATCGCCCCCGTTCCCCCCGTCGCCCCCCTCCACGTCGTCGTCGGCGCCGGCCCCGTCGGCACGGCCACGGCCCTCGAGCTCGCCCGTCGCGGTCTCGCCGTCCGCGTGGTGACCCGTCGGGGCACCGGCCCGATCCACCCGGGGATCGAGCTCGTCGCTGCCGATGCCACCGACGGCGCCGCCCTCGCCGCCGTGGCCGAGGGCGCGGCGGCCATCTACAACTGCGCCAACCCCGCCTACACCCGCTGGTCCACGGACTGGCCGCCCTTGGCCGCCGGGATGCTCGACGCCGCCCGTCGGACGGGTGCCGGCCTGGTCACGATGAGCAACCTCTACGGCTATGCCCCCGGCACGCTCCCGATGACCGAGACCTCGCCCCTGGCGCCGGCCAACGCCAAGTGCGCGGTGCGGGCGTCGATGTGGGAGGCCGCGCTGGCCGCCCACGAGGCCGGCGACGTGCGGGCCACGGAGGCCCGGGCCAGCGACTTCTTCGGTCCCGGCGTCACGGAGGCGATCGTAGGGCGGCTCACCATGAAGCCGCTGCTGGCAGGGCGCACCGTCCGGGTCCTCGGCGACCCCGCCGCCCTGCACTCGGTCACCTACATCGACGATGTGGCCACGACCCTGGCCACCCTCGGCACCGACGAGCGGTCGTGGGGCCGCCCGTGGCACGTGCCGACCCTGCCCGCCATCAGCCAGCGCGACCTCTTCGGGCGGATGGCCGCGGCCGCGGGTCGGCCGGCGCCGTCGGTGGCCCGGATCCCCTCCGCCGCCCTCCGGGCCCTGGGGCTCGTGTCGGGCGAGCTGCGGGAGCTGCGCCACGTGGCCTACCAGACCCGGCACGACTTCGTGATGAGCAGCGCGCTGACCGAGGCGACCTTCGGGCTGGCGCCCACGGCCTGGGACCGCGCCCTCGTCGCCACCGTCGGCTGGTGGCGCGGGCAGCTCGACGGCCGCCCGCTCGAGGTGGTGTCGGCCGCCGCCTGAGGCGACGGGCGACCCCGGGTCAGCGGCGGTCGACGGCCTCGACCCGGGCGACCTGGACCGCCGGGTCGGACCGGAAGGCCAGGACTGCGACGCAGCCGAGGGCGATCATGGCCAGGAGGAACTGGGCCAGGGATTCGATGGGGGAGGCGTCGGGGGCCAAGCCGACAGCGGCCGTCGCCGCCATCGCCAGCACTGCGGCCACTCGGCCGAGTGGGCTGTCCACGAATCGTCGCCACCCCTCCGGTGCACGGGAGAGGGTCATGGCATCTTGTCGTCCCCGCGGCGGCCCGGCTTGAGGAGGATCTGGGCCGTTCGGCCCAGATGTCGGCCCGGCCCGCCGTGGCCGGCCGGCCGGGCGGGTTCGGGTGGCGTTTCCCCTTTCTGACGGGCCGATTTCGACGTTTGTGCTCGCGTTCACTAGATTCGCCCAACGATGAGCGGATCCGGCGCCCAGGCCGCCCACACGGCGATGGACTACTCCGACTTCCTCCGACAGTGGCTCACGGTCGTGATCTTCGGCTTCCTGGCCCTCGGCATGGTGGGGTTCATGCTCGGCGTGGGAAGCCTGCTTCGGCCCAATCCGGGCAAGGGCGGCACCTACCAGGGCCAGAAGTACCTCACCTACGAGTCCGGCGTCGACCCGGCCGGGTTCCTGTGGAGCCAGACCCAGGTCCGCTACTACGTATTCGCCCTGCTCTTCGTCATGTTCGACGTCGAAGCGGTGTTCATCTTCCCGTGGGCCACCGAACTCGAGCGCTACGGCACGTTCGGTCTGATCGAGATGTTCGTGTTCATCGTCCTGCTGGCGCTGGGGCTGGTGTACGCCTGGCGGAAGAAGGTCCTCCAATGGCTCTGACCGCGAAGGGTGCGCGCTGATGGGTCTCGTCGCCTCCGGCAAGGTGCCCAAGCCCCTCACCCACCTGCTCAACATGAGCCGGAAGTACTCGCTGTGGTGCTACCAGTGGGGCCTGGCCTGCTGTGCCATCGAGATGGGCGCGGCCTTCGCCTCGCCCCGCTACGACGTGATGCGCCTCGGCGTCATCCCCTTCCCGGCCAGCCCCCGCCAGGCCGACCTCGTGGTCATCGCCGGCACCGTCACCGACAAGCTCGCCCCGGCCGTCCGGCGGCTCTACGAGCAGATGCCCGACCCGAAGTACGTGATCTCGATGGGGTCCTGCTCCAACTGCGGCGGGCCCTACTGGGACAGCTACAGCGTCACCAAGGGCGTCGACCAGATCATCCCGGTCGACGTCTACGTCCCCGGCTGCCCGCCCCGCCCCGAGGCGCTGCTCGAGGGCATCGTGCTCCTCCAGGAGCGCATCCAGAACGAGGATCCGGCCGAACGGTTCCGGGGAGACCCCATTGTCGTCGGCTGACACCGCCACCGAGGCCGACACGCCGGCCGAGCCGGAGGCCCCCCGCGACGAGCGCCGGGAGGCCCTCCTGGCGCGCCTGCAGGCCGAGCTCGGGTCCGACCTCGTCGGGTCCCACATCCGGGCCGGCGACGACCTGTGGGTGCGGGTCACCCGTGACGCCTGGCCCACGGCGGCCGAGATCACCCACCGGCGGCTCAAGTACTCCTTCTTCGACTTCCTGTCCGGGCTCGACTGGCTGCCCTCGCCCTTCGGGCGCGACATGGACAGCCAAGAGGACATCCTCGTCCACGGCCAGGAGGCCAAGGAGCCGCCGGCGATGGCCCAGGGTTACGCCGGGGGCGAGACCCGCTTCCAGGTCTTCGCCCGCGTCTACAGCCTGACCGAGCACATGGGCATCACCCTCAAGGCCGACCTGCCCGACGACGACCTGTCGGTCGGCACCTGGTCGGGCACCTACGCCGGCGCCAACTGGCACGAGCGGGAGTGCTGGGAGATGTTCGGCTTCCACTTCGTGGGCCACCCCCAGCTCGCCCACCTGTACCTGCCGGGCGGTTTCGAGGGCAACCCGCTGCGCAAGGACTTCCCGCTCCTGGCCCGCCGGGTGAAGCCGTGGCCCGGCATCGTCGACGTGGAGCCCATGCCGGGCGGCGCCGGCGACGACGAAGAGGGAGGGGAGTGATGACCGCGCTGTCCGACCGCGAGCAGCTCACCAGCCTCGCCAACCAGGCCGCCGATTCCCGGGTCAACCTGGAGTTCGAGACCGAGGGCATGACCCTCAACATGGGGCCCCAGCACCCGGCCACCCACGGCACGCTGCGGATCCTCGTGAAGCTCGACGGTGAGCAGGTGATCAGCGCCGACCCGATGCCCGGCTACATGCACCGCGGCTACGAGAAGCTCTGCGAGGTGCGCACCTACCCGCAGGTCACCACCCTGGTGAACCGGATCGACTGGCTGGGCAGCTTCGCCAACGAGGTCCCGTGGATCCTGGCGGCGGAGAAGCTCATGGGCATCGAGGCGCCGCCCCGGGCCCAGTACATCCGCACGATCCTCTTCGAGCTCAGCCGGATGGCCAACGTGTCGCTGTTCCTCGGCGACCTCGGCATCCAGCTCGGCGGCATCACCGTGGGCTTCTACGCCTTCCGCGACCGCGAACACGTGCTGAACCAGATCGAGGCCGTCACCGGTGGCCGGTTCCACCCCAACTTCGACCGCATCGGCGGCCTGAAGGACGACCTCCCCAAGGGCTGGATCGCCGAGACCAAGAAGGCCATGGAGAAGATGCGGGCCTTCTGCGACGAGGTGGAAGACCTGCTCTTCGGCAACGAGATCTTCCAGAAGCGCACCCGGGGCATCGGCCTGATCCCGCCCCACGTGGCCCAGAGCTACGGCCTCTCCGGGGCCAACATCCGGGGCAGCGGGGTCGACTGGGACCTGCGCCGCGACGCCTGCCCGCCTGGCCTCGTCTACGACAAGGCCGACTGGAAGGTCTGGACCCACCCCGACTGCGACTCGTTCTCCCGCAGCTGGATCCGCCTGCAGGAGACCCGCGAGGCCACCAAGATCGTCGACCAGCTCCTCGACAGCATCCCGAGCGGCCCGATCATGGCCAAGGTGCCCCGCATCATCAAGGTGCCCGAGGGCGAGGCCTACGTGGCCACCGAGAACCCCCTCGGTGAGATGGGCTACTACCTCGTCAGCAAGGGCGACCTCAACCCGTTCCGGGTGAAGATCCGTTCGGCGTCGTTCAACAACGTCTCGATCGTGCCCTGGGTGTGCAAGGGCGTCTACGTGCCCGACGTCATCACCATCCTGGCCAGCCTCTACTTCATCCTCGGGGACATCGACCGATGACCGGCCTCCTCGCCGCTGCGCCGGTCCTCGCCGGCCTCGACCCGCCCTACTGGGTGGAGACCCTCATCAAGGTCGGCGTGGTGGCGCTGCTCATCCCCACCACCGCCCTGATCCTCGGCATCGTGTTCCTGTTCAAGGTGATGTCGTGGATGCAGAGCCGCCTCGGCCCGCAGGAGGCCGGCCCCAAGGGCCTGCTCCAGCTCCTGGCCGACGGCGTGAAGTTCATCCAGAAGCAGGACATCGTCCCCGACGCCGCCGACCGGTTCGTGTTCAAGGTGGCGCCGATGGTGGTGCTGATCTCCACCTTCCTGCTCTACGTGATCATCCCCGGCAGCCCCAACGTCGTGGTCGAGTCGCTCGACACCGGGGTCTTCTTCGCCCTGGCCATGAGCTCGCTGTCGGTCATCGGCATCCTCATGGCCGGCTGGGCGTCGGCCAACAAGTACGCGCTGATGTCGGGCATCCGGGCCGCCGGCCAGCTCATCGCCTACGAATTGCCGATGGTGCTCGCCGTGGTCGGCGTGGTCATCCAGGCCGGCACGCTGAACCTCAACGGGATCATCGCCGCCCAGGCCGACTTCAAGATCGGCCCCGTGCCCTTCCCGTTCTTCATCCTCACCCAGGCCCCGATGTTCCTGGTCTTCCTGGCCGCCGCCCAGGCCGAGCTCACCCAGCCGCCCTTCGACATGCCGGTGGCCGAGAGCGAGCTGGTGGGCGGCTACCAGGTGGAGTACTCCGGCTTCCGGTTCCTCTTCTTCTTCATGGGCGAGTTCGCCACCGCCTTCGCCTTCGCCGCGATCGCCTCGGTGCTGTTTCTCGGCGGGTGGTCGATCCCCTTCGTGACGTACGACGCGGCGGATCCGAACAACTTCTACCACTCGTGGGTGTTCTGGCTCATCGGCCCGGCCGTGCTCTTCACCAAGATCATGCTCGTGTCGTTCCTGATCTTCTGGTTCCGCTTCACCTACCCGCGGCTGCGGGAGGACCAGCTCCAGAAGATCTGCTGGAAGTACCTGATCCCGATCTGCCTCGTGTGGGTGTCGGTCACCGCAATCGCGAAGGTGGTGATGTAGGTGCCGCCCAAGTTCGAAAAGCCACAGGTCCCGGGCATGATCAAGGGCCTCGGGGTGACCTTCAAGGAGATGGTCAACACCCTCAAGCCCGACAGCAAGGGCGGCGGGCCGGTCACGGTCTCGTACCCCCGCGAGCGCGAGGAGCCGGCGCCCCGCGCCCGCGGCGTGATCGCCCTCTACGAGGAGAACTGCACCGCCTGCATGCTCTGCTCGCGTGAGTGCCCCGACTGGTGCATCTACATCGAGGCCCACAAGTACCTGGCCCCGCCCCGCCGTGAGGGCGGCAAGCCCCGGGCCAAGAACGCCCTCGACCGCTTCTCCATCGACTTCTCCCTCTGCATGTACTGCGGCATCTGCGTGGAGGTCTGCCCGTTCGAGGCCCTGTACTGGAGCCCCGAGTACGAGTTCTCCGAGTTCAACATCAAGGACCTCCTCCACGACAAGGAGCGCCTCGGCGAGTGGTTCGAGACCGTGCCCGCCTTCGAGCCCTACGAGGCCGGGTCGGAGCAGAAGGTCAAGAAGGTCCCGGGCTGATGCTGGCCGTCGACACCCCCCAGTACCTCCCCGAGAACATCTTCTTCGGGATCATCGCCTTCATCATGGTGGTGTCGGCGTTGCGCGTGGTCACCACCCGCAATGTCGTCCACGCCGCCCTGTGGCTGATCCTGGTGCTGGCCGGGGTGGCCGGCAACTTCATCCTCCTCGGCAACGAGTTCGTCGCCGTCACCCAGGTGCTGGTCTACATCGGCGCCATCGTCGTGCTCTTCCTCTTCGGCGTGATGCTCACCCGGGCCCCGATCGGGGCCGACGCCCACCTCGACAACGACCAGCGCCCGCTGGCCCTCGTGGTGGCCCTGCCCCTCCTGGCCCTCATGGGCTACGTGCTGTGGGACGCCTGGAAGGACACCAAGATCACCGAGGCCGGCCCCCCGATCGTGGCCTCCACGTCGGTGTTGTCCGACTCGATCTTCAAGACCTACCTCATCCCGTTCGAGGCGGCGTCGGTGCTCCTGCTGGCCGCCCTGATCGGCGCCATCGTCCTGGCGAGGAGGGACTGATGCTCGCCAACCAGTTCCTGCTCCTCGGGGCCGTGCTCTTCTGCATCGGCGTCTACGGCGTGCTGGCCCGCCGCAACGGCGTGGCCGTGCTGATGTCGATCGAGCTGATCCTCAACTCGGTCAACATCAACTTCCTGGCCTTCAACGCCATGTGGGCCCGCAACGGCAGCCCCGCCCACATCAGCGGCGCCGTCTTCGCCCTCTTCGTGATCACCGTGGCCGCCGCCGAGGTCGGCGTGGGCCTGGCCCTGGTGCTCATGCTCTACCGCACCCGCAAGTCGATCGACGTCGACAAGATCGACGCCCTGAAGGGCTGACCCGATCCCCATGCTCCTCGCCGAGATCAACCTCGAGAACCTGATGCGCTGGGCCTTCGTGGTCCCGCTCATCATGGCGTGCTCGTTCCTCTTCCACCTCCTCTTCTCCAAGAAGCTGCAGAAGCGCTTCGGCGAGAAGGCGGTGTCCGCCGTCGGCGTGTTCGCCATCGGCGTCTGCTTCGTCCTCTCGCTGGCCATCGGCGTCGGCTGGATCCAGCGGGTCAACTCGCCCCCCACCGGCGCGGCCTTCACCGCGGCCGAGGAGGCCTGCAAGGCCCCCTACGGCGAGGCCGGGGCCGAGGGCCACGGCACGGAGACCGGTGGCGCCACCGAGGGCCACGGCGGCGAGACCAAGACCGAGGCGCCGGGCGCCAGCACCGAGGGCCACGGCGGCGAGACCAAGCCGGAGGCCCCGGCCGCCGGCCACGAGGGCGCGGCGGGCATCGCGCCGGGCGAGTCGGCCTCGGCCGCGCTGCTCACCCAGGCCGAGGGCGAGGGGCACACCAGCGAGGCCCCGGCCGGCGGCGAGACCAAGACCGAAGCCAAGACCGAGGCCCCGGCGGCCGGCGGCGAGGGCCACGGCGCCGAGGGCGCGGCGGCCGAGGGCGAAGGCCACGGGGCGGAGGGGGAGCACCACGAGGTGGCCCCGGTCTGCTCGTCGGTCACGTGGTTCGAGATCGGCGGCATGAAGTTCGAGGCCGGCACCGTGGTCGACGGCCTCTCGGCGATGATGCTGGTCACCGTCACCCTGATCTCGCTGCTGGTGCACATCTACTCCATCGAGTACCTGCACGGCGACGTCCGCTTCACCCACTACTACGCCTTCCTCAGCCTGTTCTCGGCGTCGATGCTCTTCTACGTCCTGAGCAGCAACACCCTCCAGATGCTCACCGGGTGGGAGCTCGTCGGCGTGTGCTCCTTCGCCCTGATCGGGCACTGGTGGGAGGAGAAGAAGAACACCGACGCGGCCCTGAAGGCCTTCCTCACCAACCGCGTCGGCGACACCGGGCTGATCATCGGCGTGATCATCACCTTCTTCGCCGCCGGGGCCAAGAGCTTCAACGTCTTCCACATCAACGAGTACGCGCTCTCGAACGGGGCCGACAAGGGGCTGCTCTTCCTCGGCGCCCTGTGCCTGTTCTTCGGGGTCACGTCGAAGTCGGGCCAGTTCCCGCTCCACACCTGGCTCCCTGATGCCATGGCCGGGCCCACCCCCGTGTCGGCCCTCATCCACGCCGCCACCATGGTGGTGGCCGGCGTGTACCTCGTGGCCCGCATGTTCCCCACCTTCTTCGTGGGCATGCAGATCGGCGTCGGCGGCAACTGGGCGCCCGTCGGCAACTACGTGGCCATCATCGGGGCCACCACCGCCTTGATCGGGGCCGGCCTGGCCTTCGTCCAGTACGACCTGAAGAAGGTGCTGGCCTACTCCACCGTCAGCCAGCTCGGCTACATGATCCTCGGCCTCGGCGTGGGGGCGTGGACCGGCGCCATCTTCCACCTCTTCACCCACGCCATGTTCAAGGCCTGCCTCTTCCTCGGGGCCGGGTCCTGCAGCCACGCCGCCCACCACACCTTCGACATGCGGGAGATGGGCGGGCTGAAGAAGTACATGCCCATCACCCAGAAGACCTTCCTGGCCTGCACCTTCGCCCTCTCGGGCCTCCCGCTCATGTCGGGGTTCTGGTCCAAGGACGAGATCCTCGCCGGCGCGGCGCAGGGCCAGGGGGGCAAGCCCTACATGGTCATGCTCGTGATCGGCCTGGTGGTCGGCGGCATGACGGCCAGCTACATGACCCGGGCCTACCGGATGACCTTCCTCGACGACTACCGCGGCCACGGCCATCCCCACGAGTCGCCCAAGGTCATGACGGTGCCGCTGATGATCCTCACCGTCCTCGCCTTCTTCGCCACCTTCCTCAACATCCCGAAGCTGCTGCTCGGGGGCGAGACGTCGAGCCTGGCCAAGTCCTTCGGCGTGCGCTTCGAGCACTACGTGCAGCCCACCTTCATCTTCCCGGGCGAGGAGCTGCTGAAGCCGGCGCCGTTCAACGTCATCGTGGCCGGGCTCTCGATGGCCGCCGCCTTGGGTGGCTACCTGATCATGCGGCAGTACATGACCGCCGGGATCGCCAAGGGCGCCGCGGCCAAGCCGGGCATCGCCCGCGGCATCTACAGCTTCCTCGAGAACAAGTACTACCTCGACGCCCTCTACGAGAACGTCATCCGTGACGGCGTGAAGGGCCCGATCGCCCGGGCCTCGTACTGGGTCAACATGAACATCATCGACGGCATGGTCAACGCCGTGGGCGTCAGCGCCCGCAAGGTGGGCGAGGTCACCTACAAGTACGTCGACCAGGGCGGCATCGACGGCCTGGTCAACGGCACCGGTGCCGTCTCCAACGAGGGCGGCCAGCTGCTCCGCCGGGTCTTCGCCACCGGCAAGGTGCAGCAGTACGGCGCCTGGCTCTTCGGCGGTGCCGTCGTCTTCGCCGCCCTCATCGTGCTCTTCGTCAAGTGATCGCCACCACCATGTCTCCCCGCCCCGAGCTCCAGGAACCCCAGCCATGAACTTCACCAGCGGACAGTTCTGGACCAGCCCCATCACCTACGCCGTCTTCCTTCCCCTGGTCGGCGTGCTGGTGATGCTGCTCGTCCCGAGGGCACAGGAGGACCTGCACAAGGGCCTGGCCCTCGTCACCTCGCTCCTCGCCGTCGCCATGGGCGTCTACATCCACACCCAGTTCGACTACAGCAACGCCAAGTCGCTCCAGGGCGTGGTCGACACCGAGTGGATCGAGTTCATCCACTCCCGCTGGATCGTCGGCCTCGACGGCATCGCCCTGCCGATGTTCTACCTGACGCTCCTGGTGGTGCCGCTGTGCATCATCTACAGCTGGAACCACATCCCGCACCCGGGCAACGCCAAGGCGTTCATGATCCTGCTGCTCGTCCTCGAGACCGGCATGCTCGGCAGCTTCGTGGCCCAGGACCTCATCCTCTTCTTCGTGTTCTTCGAGGTGGTCCTGCTGCCGATGTACTTCATGATCGGCGTGTGGGGCGGCGAGAACCGCCAGTACGCCTCGATCAAGTTCTTCCTGTACACGCTGTTCGGCTCGGCCCTGATGATCATCAGCTTCCTGGCCCTCTACTTCCTCACCAAGGACGCCGACGGCAACCTGATCAGCAGCTTCGACATGCGTCTGCTCAGCGCCAACGGCCGCCACATCGCCGAGGGCACCCAGGTGCTCATCTTCGGCGGGCTCTTCGTCGGCTTCGGCATCAAGGTGCCGATCTTCCCGTTCCACACCTGGCTCCCCGACGCCCACACCCAGGCCCCCACCGTGGGCTCGGTGATCCTGGCCGCTGTGCTCCTGAAGCTCGGCACCTACGGCTTCATCCGCATCGCCCTGCCCATCCTGCCCGACGCCGCCCGGGCCTGGTCGCCGGTCATCGGTCTGGTGGCTGCCATCGGCATCATCTATGGCGCCCTGTGCTGTCTGGCCCAGACCGACATGAAACGGTTGATCGCCTTCTCGTCGGTGGCCCACATGGGCTACGTGATGCTCGGCATCGCCACCCTCACCGACTTCGGTATCAACGCCGCCATCTTCGGGATGGTCGCCCACGGCTTCATCACCGGCATGCTCTTCTTCGTGGCCGGCTCGGCCAAGGAGCGCTACCACACCCTCGAGATCAAGCGCCTCGGCGGCCTGCTCATCTCCGCCCCCCGGATGGGCTGGATCCTCGGGTTCACGTCGATGGCGTCGCTCGGCCTGCCCGGCCTGGCCGGCTTCTGGGGCGAGTTCCCGGCCATCCTGTCGGCCTACTCGCCCGCCTCGCCCGACCGGGCCACCCTTTTCTTCGGCTGGAGCCAGGTGGCGGTGTTCCGGGGCTTCATGGTGGTCGCGGCCATCGGCACCGTGTTCGCCGCCGGGTACCTGCTCTGGCTCTACCAGCGGGTCGCCTTCGGCACCCCGTCGGAGGAGTTCGCCGACGACCCCCACATCCACGACGTCAACGGCTTCGAGTGGGCGGCCTGGCTGCCCCTGCTGGTCGGGATCGTGGTGCTCGGCGTCTATCCGAACCTGATCTTCCACATCACCAGCCCGGCCGTGAGCCAAGCCCTCGCCGCTTTCGGGAAGTAGCTCGATCCGATGGACGCCCCCTTCGTCACCCCGACCCTCGATTACCACGCCCTCGCGCCCGAGATCGTGCTGGTCGGGGCGCTGGCGGCGCTGATCCTGTACGACGTCTTCTCCAGCGAGCTCAACAAGCGGGTCACCGCCGCCATCGCACAGCTCGGGCTCCTCGGCGCCATCGTCCCGATCCTCACCCTGTGGGCCGGCGACCCCCGCTCGATGTTCGACGGGGCCTATGCCGTCGACAAGTACGCCATCATCCTCAAGGGCCTGTTCCTCGCCGCCGGCTACCTCGTGGTGCTCATCTCCGTGCACTACATCGGCGAGGGCGACTACTGGGAGGGCGAGTACTACACCCTCCTGCTGTCGTCCGTGCTCGGCATGATGCTCATGGCCTCGGCCCGCGACCTCATCTCGGTGTTCGTGGCCCTCGAGGTCCTCTCCATCCCCGGCTACATGCTGGCGGCGTGGCGCAAGCGCGACCTCGCCTCCGGTGAGGCGGGCGTGAAGTACTACCTGATGGGCGTCTTCGCCACCGCCGTCCTGCTCTACGGCATGTCGCTCGTCTACGGCCTCACCGGTCAGACCCAGCTCCGCGCCATCGCCGACGCCTTCGCCTCGGGCCAGGCCCCCAAGCCGGTCCTGAGCCTGGCCATCGTCTTCGTGCTGGTGGGCTTCGCCTTCAAGGTGTCGGCCGTTCCGTTCCACACCTGGGCCCCTGACACCTACGAGGGCGCCCCCACGCCGGTCACCGCCTTCCTGGCCGTGGCGTCCAAGACCGCCGGCTTCGTCGCCCTGATGAACGTGGTGGCCGTGGCCTTCCACGGCCAGACCGACGTCCTGCGCTGGATGCTGGTGCCGCTGGCCGCCATCACGATGACCGTCGGCAACCTCATCGCCGTGCGCCAGACCAACATCATCCGGATGCTGGCCTACTCGGGCGTGGCCCAGGCCGGCTACATGCTCTGCCCGCTGGCCGTGATGGGCACGTTCGTGAAGGCCAACGACATGGCCGCGGCCGACAACTCGGTGCGCACCCTGCTCGTCTACCTGATCATCTACGCCGCCATGAACCTCGGCGGCTTCGCCGTGGTGATCGCCGTGGCCCGGCGCACCGGGTCGGGCGAGATCAGCTCGATGCGGGGCATGTTCCAGTGGGCCCCCGGGATGATGATGGCGCTGGCCATCTTCCTCGGCGGCTTCGCCGGCATCCCGCCGGCCGGCGGCTGGTTCGGCAAGTTCGCCATCTTCAAGACCACGATGGACGCCGGCGCTCTGAACGACGGGGCCGGCTACTTCCTGGCCTTCCTCATCGGCATCAACTCGGTGATCGCCGCCTTCTACTACGTGCGGGTCATCTGGACGATGGTGAGCGGCAACGAGGGCGACCTCCCCCAGGCGCCGCTCAAGAGCCCGGCCGCGCTGCGGGCCGCGGTGTTCATCACCGCCGTGGCCGTCGTCGCCATCGGCGTGGTGCCCACCCTGGTGAGCCACATCACCGACAACGCCACCCTGATCGCCGCCGCCACCGGCCGCTGACCCTTCGTTCGTCCCCCGCCATCCTGTGGATGCGCCCCGTTCCTGTGGGTGCGCAATGCCCTGTGGGTGCGAAATGTTCGCGAACGCGGACAATTCGCACCCACAGGGCTCGGCCCCTCGAGGCTGGGGCCCATCGCCGCTGGTAGCGTGCCGGCCCGATGGACGCCGCCGCTGCTGACGACGTGTCGCCGGCGACCGAACCGGAGCCGAGCCGGGAACCCGAGCCGGAGGTCACCGCCGCGGCGCTGATCGCCGGGCACGTCCACCGGCACGGGCCGGCACGCTTCGACGCCGTGATGGACCTGGCGCTCTACCATCCGGAGGCCGGGTACTTCACCCGAGCGGTCGAGGCCGGCCGGCGGGGCGACTTCATCACCAGCCCCGAGGTCGGCCCGCTCTTCGGGGCCGTGCTGGCCCGGGCCCTCGACACCTGGTGGCACGAGCTGGGCCGGCCCGATCCCTTCGTGGTCGTCGAAGCGGGCGCCGGCCGAGGGGCCCTGGCCATTGCCGTGCACCGGGCCCGGCCGGCCTGCCTCGCCGCCCTCACCTACGTGCTGGTCGAGTCGTCGCCCCGGCTGCGCTCGCGCCACGGCGAGCACCTCCCCCTCGAGCACCCGTCCCACGCCCTGCTCCCCGCCGCCCCCGATCCCGACGGCCTCGACGTGGTGGCGGGGCGGGGGAGCGGCCCCCGCTTCGTGTCGCTGCCCGACCTGCCCGCCCTGCCCGTCAGCGGGGTGGTCATCGCCAACGAGCTGCTCGACAACCTCCCCACCCGGGTCGTGCGGCGGGAGGAGGAGGGCTGGGCCGAGCTCCATGCCACGCTGGCCGGGACCGGCCCGGCCCTGACCGAGTGCTGGGTGGCGTGCACCGACGACGAGGCGGCGGCGCTCGACCGCACCCTGCCCCCGGTCCCGGTCGGTGTTCCCGTGCCGTTGCACCAGGAGGCCCGGCGCTGGATCCGCCGGGCCCTCGACCTCCTGACCGCGGGCCGGCTCGTCGTCGTCGACTACGGCGAGCCCACGACCGCCGAGCTGGTGGACCGCCGCCCCGATCGCTCCTGGTTGCGCACCTTCCACGGCCACGACCGGGGCCGTCCGCCGCTCGAGGCGCTCGGTCAGCAGGACGTCACCGTCGACGTCGCCTTCGACCAGCTGGCCCCCCCTGCCGTCCCCGCCCCGGCCCGGCTCCGCTCACAGGCCGACTTCCTCCGAGCCCACGGCATCGACGAGCTGGTGGAGGAGGGGCGGGCCGTCTGGTCCGAGCGGGGGCACCTCGGCGACCTCGTGGCCATCGAGGGCCGCAGCCGCGTCCGCGAGGCCGAGGCGCTGTGCGATCCCACCGGCCTCGGCGGGTTCCTCGTTGCCGAATGGACCGTCCCCTGACCCGAGCTCCCCGAGCTCACCCGCTTGCCTGGATGCAGGGAGCGACACATCCGTCCCGATCTGCATCCAGACGGGGAGGGCGGGACGGCCGGCGGGCCGAGCCGGTCAGCTGGTGGTGGGCTTGCGGCTCGTGATGCTCGGCGGGAGCAGGTCGTGGTCGATCTGGATCAGGGGGGCGTCGTCGGCCGGCGGGCCCGCCCCGGGGTCGCCGGCACCGTCGTCCCAGATCTGCTCGGGCGCCAGCTCCTGGTAGGCCGACGCCGCCTCGCCGTCGACGTAGATGCAGTTGCGCCCCGCCCGCTTGGCGCTGTAGAGCGCGGCGTCGGCCACGCCGATCATCTCGTCGAACGTCGATCCGGCCGACTGGTCGGTGAGGCCCCAGCTGGCGGTGAACGGGATCCCCTTCACCCGCTCGATCTCGGCCGCCAGCGACAGCTGGAGCCGCTCCAGCGCGGCCTGCGCCTCCCGGATGTTGGTGCCCGGCAGGACGAGGACGAACTCCTCCCCGCCGTAGCGGGCGGCGACGTCGTCGGGCCGGAGGTTGGCCTTGAGGACCTTGGCGAAGAGCTTGAGGGCCGTGTCGCCGGCCTCGTGGCCGTAGGTGTCGTTGAGGTCCTTGAAGTGGTCGAGGTCGGCGATGGCCACGCTGAAGGTGCGGTTCTCGGACATCAGCCCCTTCGCCGCCGTCTCCAGGCTGCGGCGGTTGAGGAGCCCCGTGAGGCCGTCGGTGGTGGCCTGGAGGCGGTCGGACTGGGTGGCCCGCACCGTGCCGAGCTGCACGCCGGTCTCGGCCGCCACGGTGGTGAGCCGCTCGATCTGGGTGTGGGTGGGCGGGTGACCGTCGGGGGCGACGGTGTGGAGCACGCCCAGGGCCCGGCCCCGGAACTTCAGCGGCACGCACACGGCCGACAGCGCGCCCTCACCCCGCGCCGCCAGCTTCGGGCAGGCGTTGAGCATGCGGCTGCTCTCGAAGACCTCGGTCTGGCTGCGGCGGAACGCCGCGCACCCCATCGGTGACTCGACGGGGCACGACGGGCTCCCGTGGTCGCTGATGTCGGCGCCGCGCACCAGCCGGGACTCGGTGGCGTTGACCAGCAGGATCTCGGCGCGGAGGTCGGGCACCACGCTGCGCACGGCGCGGCCCAGCGTGGCCAGCACCTCCTCCTCGGTGTCGGCGCTCTCCAGCGTCTCCTTCAGGGTGTTGCGGAACGTCTGGCGCTCGTTGTTGAGGCGGTGGTTCTTCTCCGCCTCCTCGAGCTGGCCGGTCTCGATGGCGATGTTGCGGGCCATGGGACGGAACAGCCCGAGCCCCACGCCGAGCGCCGTGACCGCGAACACCACCAGCATCAGGGTGGCGGCGTCGCGCTGGTCGCTGACCGCCTTGTCGAGCTCCTTCTCGAGCTGGCGGCTGAGCTTGGTGTAGCCCTGGATGACGGTGTCGGCGCTGTCGTTGACCGCGGAGGACAGGGAGGCCCAGTCGCCGGGCTTGGAGCCCAGCGACCCCAGCGCGGTGGTCTCGAGCCGCCGGGCCTGATCCGTGAGCTGGGAGATGGTGCGGTCGAGGCCGTCGGTGGAGTTGCCGTAGATCTCGTTGAGCTCGGGCGAGATCGTGGGCCTGGTGGGGACCTTGAGCGTGGCGTCCCCGTTCTTCATCCCGGCGTGGACCTGGCTGATCGTGGTGAGGTCCTGATCGAGGGTCCCGAGGTGGGTCCGGGTGGTCTCGGGGTTGGAGAAGTCGCGGTCGATCTTCGAGACGGTGTCCTGGATCTGGTACACGAGCGCCGTCTGGTCGGCGGCCCGGGCGAGCAGCAGCCCGCTGTCGCGCACGCGCTCGGTGCTGGCGAAGATCCGCAGGCCCGCGACGATGACCACCGCTGCCATCAGGACGAGCGCGATGGCGTACCGCAGGGTGAACCGGCCGGAGAGTGCGGCCCTCTTCTGGTCTCCGGCGTCGCCTTTCCGCCGGGAGATAGCCGTCATGGCACCTCCTGGTGGGGTCCGACGGTGGTACCCCAATCGGCACGAACGGGGCCGAAGTTGAGAATAGCGAACGGGAGACCATGAAAGAGACCGAAACGGCCTCGTGTCGGATTCGGCCCATGGGTCGTCGATCAGCCGTTCGGCGTCCGGCCCCCCGCCACATCGCCCGCCGCGGACGATCTAGGCTCCGGCCCCGTCCGGGCCGACCGCCGGTGGGTCCGGCGTGTCACCGGTGAGCGACCGGCGCCAGACCGGCGAGAGAAGGGGACCCCATGGCCGAGCCAACGATCGAGGACTACTTCGTCGAGAACCGCACGTTCCCGCCCTCTGCGGCCTTCGTCGAGCAGGCGGTGGTGAAGGACCGGTCGCTCTACGAGGAGGCCGCGGCCGACCTGGAGGCCTTCTGGGCCCGCCAGGCCCGCGAGCTCATCTCGTGGTTCGATCCGTTCGACACGGTGCTCGAGTGGGAGCTGCCCTTCGCCAAGTGGTTCCTCGGGGGCACCCTCAACGTCTCCTACAACTGCCTCGACCGGCACGTCGAGGCCGGGCGGGGCGACAAGGTCGCCTTCCACTGGGAGGGCGAGCCCGGCGACACCCGCACCATCACCTACGCCGACCTCCTCCGCGAGGTGGCCATGTTCGCCAACGCCCTCAAGGGGCTCGGGGTCGAGCGGGGCGACCGCGTCGCCATCTACATGCCGATGATCCCCGAGCTGCCCGTCGCCATGCTGGCCTGCACCCGCATCGGGGCCGCCCACTCGGTGATCTTCGGCGGCTTCTCGCCCGACTCGATCGTCGACCGGGTCAACGATGCCGAGTGCAAGGTCATCATCACCGCCGACGGTGGCTGGCGGCGGGGCACCGTGGCCCCGCTGAAGCCCAACGTCGACGCCGCGCTCCCGGGCACCCACTCGGTGCAGCACGTGGTGGTGGTGCGTCGGGGCGAGAACGAGGTGGAGATGGTCGAGGGCCGTGACCACTGGTACCACGACCTGATGGCGTCGGCGTCGGCCGACTGCCCGCCCGAGCACATGGGCAGCGAGGACCTCCTCTACCTCCTCTACACGTCGGGCACCACGGCCAAGCCCAAGGGCATCATGCACACCACCGGGGGGTACCTCACCCAGGTCGCCTTCACCCACAAGGTGGTCTTCGACATCCACCCCGAGACCGACGTCTACTGGTGCGCGGCCGACGTGGGTTGGGTGACGGGCCACAGCTACATCGTGTACGGCCCGCTCACCAACGGCGTCACCTCGGTGATGTACGAGGGCACGCCCGACACCCCCGGCCGCGACCGTCTCTGGGCCATCGCCGAGAAGTACGGGGTCACGCAGCTCTACACCGCCCCCACCGCCATCCGGATGTTCATGAAGTGGGGCGACGAGGAGCCGGCCAAGCACGATCTGTCGTCGCTGCGGGTGCTCGGCACGGTCGGGGAGCCCATCAACCCCGAGGCCTGGATGTGGTACCACGAGCACATCGGGGGCAGCCGGTGCCCGATCGTCGACACCTGGTGGCAGACCGAGACCGGTGGCCACATGGTCACGCCGCTCCCGGGGGTGATCCCCACCAAGCCGGGCTCGGCCACCATCCCGGTCCCGGGCGTGTTCGGTGAGGTCGTCGACGACGACGGCAAGCCGATCGAGAAGGGCGGCGGCTACTGGACGCTCAGCCGGCCCTGGCCGTCGATGCTCCGGGGGATCTGGGGCGACCCGGAGCGCTACCGGGAGACCTACTGGTCGCGGTTCCCGGGCCGCTACTTCGCCGGCGACGGCGCCAAGATCGACGACGACGGCTACATCTGGTTCCTGGGCCGGGTCGACGACGTCATGAACGTGTCGGGCCACCGCATCTCCACCACCGAGGTCGAGTCGGCGCTGGTCGACCATCCCGCGGTGGCCGAGGCTGCCGTCGTGGGTGCCACCGACCCGCTCACCGGTCAGGCCATCGTCGGCTACGTGATCCTCCGCCAGGCCTACGAGTCCTCGCCCGAGCTGGTGGAGGAGATCCGTCAGCACGTCGCCACCAAGATCGGGCCGACCGCCCGGCCGAAGGCGGTGATCATCGTCCCCGACCTCCCGAAGACGCGGTCCGGGAAGATCATGCGCCGGCTCCTGCGCGACGTGCTCGAGCACCGCGATCTGGGCGACACCACCACCCTCGCCGACGCCAGCGTCGTCGCCGAGATCCAGACGAGGGCGACCGAGTCGCCCACCGAGGACTGAGCGGCGGGCTGCGGCGACGACGTGGATCCCCTCGGTGTGCCCGACAACTGGCGCTGGCGTGACGGCCCGGTGGAGCCGGCGCAGGCGGTGGTGTTCGACATGGATGGTGTGCTGTCCGATGCCAGCCGCCGTCAGCACTACCTCGAGTGGCCCTACCGCGATTGGGAGAGCTTCTTCGAGGCCTGTGGCGACGACGACCTGATCGACGAGGTGGCCCGCCTCCTCGACGTGATCTCGCCCGACCACCAGATCGTCCTGCTGACGGCCCGGCCCATCCGGGTGCAGCCCCAGACCATGGCGTGGCTCAAGCGCTACGACCTGCGGTGGGACCTGCTGATCATGCGGGACTTCGGCGACTACGGGGCGTCCCGTCACTTCAAGCAGCGCACGGTGGGCGAGCTGCGTCGCTACGGGTTCGACCTCCGCCTCGCCTTCGAGGACGACCGGCGCAACTACCTCATGTTCCACGCCGAGGGCGTCCCCTGCGTCTACATCCACTCCGGCTACTACGACTGAGCCCGGGCCGGCGGGGCGGTCAGATGGGCAGCGAGGCGATGTCGATCATGAAGCGGTCGATGGCCGCTTCGGCCTCTTTCACCTTCGGGCCGTTGACGATCACCGAGAACACCACCGACCGCCCGGATCGGGTGGCGGTGAAGCCCGAGAGCGAGCGGGCGACGTCGAGGCGCCCGCCCTTGGCCCGCATCCGTCCGGTCGTGGCCGGATCCTTCAGCCGGGTCCCGAACGCGCTCGAGGCCCCCACCAGCGGCAGATCGGTGAAGAGCAGCGAGCCCCAGGGCTGGCCCTGCGTGCGCTGGAGCATGGTGCGCAGCTCTCGGGCCGAGCGGCGGTTGTCGTAGCTGAGCCCCGAGGCATCGGCATCGGTGCCGGGCACGGGCGCGCACGAGGCGGCGTGCAGCCGCCGGACCAGCGCCATCCCGCCCGCCGTGGTGCCGGGCCGCCCCGTCGCCCGGTGGTCGACCTCCTTGACCAGCATCTCGGCGTAGAAGTTGTCGCTGCGGAGCAACATCAGGTTCACCATCTCGTTGACGGTGGCGGAATCGGTGTGGGCCAGGACGATCCCCCGGCCGCCGCTCCCGTAGAGGGTGTCCCGCTCCACCGCGACCCCCTTGAAGGCCAGCGCGGCGCGGAACACCTCGCCGACGTGCAGGGCCGGGTCGGTCAGGAACGACGGATCGAGGCGGTCCCAGTTCCGGTCCACGGCCAGCGCGCTCAGCGAGCCGATGTCCTCCCACCACTTGGGCGGGACCCCGGGCGCATGGCGTTCGGTGTCGAACCGGCCCTCGTCGACGAGCAGGTGCCCCTCCACCTTCGTGATGCCGAGCTGGGCCACGGCCGCGGCCAGGGCGTCGACCGAATGGGGACCGGTCTTGGTGAGCGACGGATCGCCGCCGCCGACGAGCACGATGTCGCCGTGCAGCGTGCCCCTGTCGACCGGCCCCGTGGCCACGACGTCGGTGCGGAGACGCTCGCCCGGATCGAGGTAGGCGAGGATCCCGGCCGCGGTCACCAGCTTCTGGTTGGAGGCGGGCCGCAGCAACGCGTCAGGGGCGTGGGCCAGTTCGCCGACGCCGTCGATCCACACCGAGACCGACACCTCGTCGCCGGCGATGCGGTCGTCGGCCAGGAAGGCGTCGAGGGCGCCCGTCGGGGTGGACGGCCGGGTCGTGGTGGTCGTGCCGGCGTCCCCCGAGGGAGTGGTGCTGGGGGTCGGCTCGGCGGTGCGCACGACGCCCGGCCGGACGCCGGCACCCGGACCGCCGGCCCCCGGACCGACGGCGGGCGTCGCGCCAGGCGGGACCGCCCCCGCGGTCACGGCCGCGGCTGGCGTGGCCACCGGGCACGGCATCGCCGGGAGCGGTCGGGCCGCGGGCGCCGGCGCCAGCGTGGTGGGGTGATAGGGGATGCTGGCCGGCGGGACGGGGGTCCCGGTGCTCCCCCCGGGCGAGCCGGCCGGGTCGGGGGACACGGCCGGCCCGACAGACGGCGCCGATGCCCCGTCCCCTCCGGACGCCGTGGCGGGGCCGGCACCCCCACCGTCGCTGGCGCCGGAGGCCGCGGTGCAGCCGGCGCCGAGGGCCGCGGCCAGGATCGCGGCCACCGCCCGCGCCGCCGCCCTCCGCACGGGGCGTGACGACGGGGGGGCGGGCCGGGGCATGCCCCATGGTCGCACGAGGCGGGTGGAGGGTGGCAGGCGGGTTCAGTCGCGGAAGTTCTCGAACTGCAGCGGGATGCCGAAGTCGTGGTCCTTCAGCGCGGCGATCGTGGCCTGCAGGTCGTCGCGCTTCTTGCCCGTGACCCGCACCTGCTCGCCCTGGGTCTGGCTCTGGATGCCCTTCGGCCCGTGCTCCTTGATGAACCGGTTGATCTCCTTGGCCTTGTCCGAGGAGATGCCGGCGACCAGCTTGGTGACCTGCCGCTTGGTGCCGCCGGCGGCGTCCTCGACCTTGCCGTGGTCGAGGGACTTGAGCGAGACCTTGCGCTTCACCAGCTTCTCCTCCAGCACCTGGCGGAGGGCGTTGAGGCGGTCGTCGCTGACCGATCGGAGCTCGATCGACTTCTCCTTGTCGTTGAGCTCGATCGAGGAGTCGGTGTTCTTGAAGTCGAACCGGGTGCTGATCTCCCGGGCCGCCTGGTCGACCGCGTTGCGGATCTCCTGCATGTCGACTTCCGAGACGACGTCGAAGGTGGGCATGGGCCCAACCCTACCGCCCGGCCGCAGCCCGCTCGCCGGCCGCGGCGTCACGCCTTCCGGATGAGCACCTGGAGATCGGTCTTCTCCACGTCGAACTCGCCGGTGCGGGACTCGACCGAGATCGTCCACGTCCCGGCGACGACGAAGTCGGTGACGTTCTCGAGGAGGAAGTGCCCGGGGCCGGCCTTGCGCCCCTCCCGGACGATCGGGCCGATCTGCTTGGAGGGGAGCGTGAACGACACGGTCACCTTGCGCACGATGTCGGCCGGCTTGCCGTCGGCGCCGTAGTAGCTGAGGTGCAGGGCATTGGTGCCGGTGGTGGCGGGGGAGACGACGAGGTTGAGCTGGGCTGAGCGGAGCGGGACCGTCTGGTCGAACGGGCGATCGGCCGCGGGCTCGGCGAACTTGGGCGGCGTCAGGTTGACCAGTGCGCCGGTGACGAGCAGCACGGCGACGATGCCGGCGGCCTCAAGGCGCAGCGTCGTCACGAGCCGGCGCCACGCCGGTTCCGGGGAGGCCGAGAGGGGCGGCCCGAGCGGCCCGTCTTCGCCGTCCTCGGCGTCGTCGCCGTCGCTCTCGTCGTCCTCGGCCTCTGGGCCCGGGGCGCCGATGGCCGGGTCGCCGGCGTCGGGATCGGACGAGGGGCCGGGCAGGGAGCCGGGCACGGGCTCCGCGCCCGATGCCGGTGTCGGCGGCTCGGCGTCGTCGATGATGGCGGGCACGAGCCGGAACCGGTTGTAGGCGGCCATCGCCATGAGCACGACCACCAGCCCCAGCTTGATGGCCAGGGCCCGGCCGTAGCCCGAATCCAGGAGGGCGCCGGGCGAGCCGACCGTTTGCCACGCCATGGCGCCGCCGGCCAGCCACAGCAGGGTGACCGACACCAGCGCGGCGGTGGAGAACCCGACGACGAGGCGGGCCGAGGCCAGGATCGGGGCTTCGTCGTAGTCGCCGTCGGCCGGGTGGCGTCGGTCGGCCAGGCGGGCCCGCAGGAGCACGAACAGGGCGAGCACGCCCCCGGCCCACACGGCGGCGACGGCGACGTGGACCACGTCGGCCCCGATGCTGATCCAGCTCTGCTCGGCCTCGGTGGCGTGGCCCCAGAAGGCGTAGGACCCGGCGACCACCAGCCCGCCGTAGAGGGCGACGGCGTCGGCCGCGATGCCGCGGAGCAGCGGCACCAGGACGACGGCGGCGAGGCCCACGAGGAGCGCCGCGGTCTGCCAGCCCAGCCCTCCGGTGAGGGCCGGCCGGAGCACGGAGGCGTCGGTGAGGGCCGTGACCCCCCTGCCGCTGGCCAGGGCCGCCTGGGCCACCACGGTGGCGGCTGCGCCCGCGGCCCCCACGACGGCGGCCCGGCGCACCCAGCGACCGGCCGCCGCGGTGCCCGTGGCGCCGTCACCGACGAAGGCGAGGAAGAAGGCCGCGCCGGCGGCGGTGAGCGCGCCGAGGTAGCACACGAAGCGGGCGACGGCGCCGATCGCCTCCCAGGTCGTGTCGGTGGTCGACGCCACGCCCGAGGCGCGGGCCTCGTCGACGTTCACGCCGTAGCCGAACACGATCGCACCGGCGATGGGGTGCCCGTCGGCGCTGATCACGCGGTAGTTGGCGATGTAGGTGCCGGGCTCGATGTCGGTGCGGAGCGAGACCCGCAGGACCTCGGGGGTGGGCTGGTCGCCCGACCCGACGTCGACGCGGTTGCCGTCGGCGTCGAGCACCTGGAGGCCGCCGAGGCTCGGGTTCACCGCCTCGCTGAAGCTGATGCGGACCTCGCTCGGCGCCACCGGGACCGACGAGCGGTCCGCTGGTGACGACCCGAGGACGATGGCGTGGGCGGCGGCCGGCCGGGCCGGCACCACGAGCCAGAACAGACAGCCGAGGACACCGACGAGCAGCCGGGCGACCGGTCGTGGCGCTCGCCGACACGTCGTCGCAGGGACGGAGCGAGGCATCCTCGGAAGCTAGCCGCGGCCACCCGCCCCGGTGCAGCCGGGTCGCGCCGTCGCGCCTGCGACCCGCGCCGCTCCCGATATGCGGCGGCGTGACTGGGCGGCAGGGGGAAGAATGCCCCCGTGCTGCTGTCGATCTCCACGACCCATCGTCCGGCCACGGACCTCGGTCACCTGCTGCACAAGCACCCTGATCGGCTGTCGGCCTTCGACCTCGGGTTCGGCACCGCGCACGTCGCCTATCCGGAGGCGAGCGGGGAGCGGTGCACGGCGGTGCTGCTCGTCGAGTTGGCCCCCGAGGCAGCCGGTCGCCGCGGCGCCGGGCCCACCAGCGGCGTCGGGCGGACGGGCTTCGCGCTCGCCGGCTCGGTCAACGACCGGGCCTACACGGCGTCCTCCCTTCTCGCCGTCGCCATCGGGCGGGTGTTGGGCTCCGCCCTCCGCGGGGCCAGCAACGACCGGCCCGAGCTGGCGGCGACGCCGATCCCCCTCGAGATCGACCTGCCCGTGGTGTCGGTGCGCGGCGGCCCCGCGCTGGCGGCCCGGCTCTTCGAGCCGCTCGGCGTCGAGGTGCGGGCCGAGGCCATCCCCCTCGACCCCGCGTTCCCGGACTGGGGAGACAGCCGGTTCTTCCACCTCCAGCTGCGGGCCACCACGACGCTGCGTCAGCTGCTGGCGCAGCTCTACGTGCTGCTGCCCGTCCTCGACGACGACAAGCACTACTGGGTGGAACGGTCGGAGATCGACAAGCTGCTCCGTCGGGGCGAGGGGTGGCTGGCCACCCACCCCGACCGGGAGCTGATCACCCGCCGCTACCTCCGGCACCAGCCGAGGCTCACCCGCGAGGCCCTCGACCGGTTGGTCGTGGCCGACGGCGACCTGGTCGACGCCGACGCGGCCGACGAGGCCGGCGCGGCCGAGGAGGCGGCGATCGAGCGCCCCCTCAGCCTCAACGAGCAGCGCCTCGCTGCCGTGGTGGCCGCGGTCGAGGAGGCCGGGGCCCGGACCGTGGCCGACGTCGGATGCGGTGAGGGGCGGCTGATCCAGCGCCTGCTGCGGTTGCCCGCCGTCGAGCGCGTCACCGGCATCGACGTGTCGATGCGGGCCCTGCGCTGCGCCTCGGAGCGGCTCCACCTCGACACCATGGCGCCCCGTCAACGGGCCCGCGTCGAGCTGGCCCAGGGCTCCTCGGTCTACCGGGACGATCGGCTCCGAGGCGTCGACGCCATCACCGCCATCGAGGTCATCGAGCACCTCGACCCGCATCGGATCGACACGTTCACGTCGTGCCTCCTCGGGCACCCCGGGGCGCGCACGGTGATCGTCACCACGCCCAACGTCGAGTACAACGCCCGGTTCGCGGGCATGGCCCCCGGGGCCCTGCGCCACCGGGACCACCGCTTCGAGTGGACCCGGGCCGAGTTCGCGGCATGGGCGGCCTCGGCCGCGTCCGAGCACGGGTACCGGGTGGCGCACCGTGGCATCGGGCCCGACGACCCCGAGCTGGGCCCGCCGACGCAGATGGCGGTGTTCGCCCGATGAGCGCGCCCGACGCCGCACCGGTGGTGACGATCCCGGAGGTCAGCCTCGTCGTGCTCGTCGGGGTCACGAGCAGCGGCAAGTCGACCTTCGCCCGCGCCCACTTCGCGCCGACCGAGGTCGTGTCGTCGGACGAGTGCCGGGCGCTCGTGGCCGACGACGAGAACGACCAGACGGCCACGCCGGCCGCCTTCGACCTGCTCCACACGATCGTCCGGCACCGCCTGGCCCTCGGCCGCCTCACCGTGGTCGACGCCACGAACCTGCGCAAGGAGGACCGCCGGCACCTGGTGGACCTGGCCCGGGAGCACCACGTGCTCCCGGTGGCGGTGGTCTTCGACGTCCCCCGCTGGCTCTGTGAGCAGCGCAACGAGGCGCGGCCCGACCGCACCGTCCCGGCCCAGGCCATCCGCTCGCAGCACAGCCTGCTCCGCCAGTCGGCCGGTCGCCTCGAACGGGAGGGATTCCGGCGGGTCGTCGCCCTCCGGGGCGACCGCGAGGTCAGCGGCGCCACCGTGGTGCGCGAGCGCCTCTGGACCGACCAGCGCCACCGCCCCGGCCCCTTCGACGTGATCGGTGACGTGCACGGTTGCAGCGAGGAGCTCGACGCCCTGCTGGCCGCCCTCGGCTACGAGCTCGAGGAGGGCGGCGGGGCCCGCCATCCGGATGGCCGCACCGCGGTGTTCCTCGGCGACCTCGTCGACCGTGGGCCCGGGGTCGTGCCCGTGCTCCGCCGCGTCATGGCCATGGTGACGGCGGGCTCGGCGCTGTGCGTCCCGGGCAACCACGAGGCCAAGCTGCTCCGGGCCCTGCGGGGCCGCAACGTCAAGATCAGCCACGGCCTCCAGCAGTCGCTGGACCAGCTGGCCGCGGCCGACGGTGCGTTCGTGGCCCAGGTCGTGGCCTTCATCGACGGGCTGGTGAGCCACGCCGTCCTCGACGGTGGCTCGCTGGTGGTGGCCCACGCCGGCCTGCCCGAGGCCATGCACAACCGGGCGTCGGGGGCCGTGCGGTCCTTCTGCCTCTACGGCGACACGACGGGCGAGACCGACGAGCTCGGGTTCCCGGTGCGCTACCCGTGGGCCGAGGACTACGCCGGTCGGGCGGTGGTCGTCTACGGGCACACGCCGGTGCCCGAGCCGGTGTGGGTCAACAACACCATCTGCATCGACACCGGCTGCGTCTTCGGTGGCCGGCTCACCGCCCTCCGCTACCCGGAGCGGGCGCTGGTGTCGGTCCCGGCCGTGGCCACCCACTACGCCCCCACGCCGGGGTCGCCGGCGTCGGATCTCGCCGCGTCCGGCCCCGCGGCGGAGGCGACCCCGCCCGACGACGCCGGCCGCCACGCCATCGATCTGGCCCGCGTGCTCGGGCGGCACCAGCTCACGACCTCGCTCATGGGGCCGGTGACCATCCGCGACGACCAGGCGGCCGCCGCGCTCGAGGTCATGAGCCGCTTCGCCGTCGATCCGCGCTGGCTGCCCTACCTGCCGCCCACCATGGCGCCGGCCCCGACCAGTACCAGGGAGGGCTACCTCGAGCACCCGGCCGAGGCCTTCACCGCCTACGCCCAGGCCGGCGTCGGCACCGTCGTCGCCGAGGAGAAGCACATGGGGTCGAGGGCGGTCGTGCTGGTGGGGCGCGACGCCGACGCGCTGCGTCGCCGGTTCGGGCTGGGCGGACCGGGCACCACCGTCACCCGCACCGGGAGGCCCTTCTTCGTCGACGAGGCGCTGGGCCTCGCCTTCCTCGACGCCTTCGCCGCCGCGGTGGGCGCCGCCGGCCTGTGGGACGAGCTCCGCACGGACTGGCTGCTGGTCGACGCCGAGATCGTGCCATGGTCGTTCAAGGCGCTCGACCTGCTCCGCCACGAGTACGCGCCGGTCGCCTCTGCCGGTCGGGCCTTCAGCGCGGTGGCGACCGAGGCGCTGGCCCGGGTGGCCGCCCGCGGGGTGGCCGGGGCGGACGACCTCGCCGCCCGCGTGGAGGGACGCCGCGACCGGATCGAGCGCTTCGCCGCCGCCTACGCCACGCACTGCTGGCCCACCGACGGCCTGCGCGGTGTGCAGGTGGCGCCGTTCCAGCTGCTGGCGGCCGAGGGCGAGGTGCTGGCCTACCGCTCCCACACCTGGCATCTCGACGCCGCTGACCGGCTCGTCGCCGCCGACCCCGGGCTCGTGCGCCCGACCCGCCGCGTCGTCGTCGACACCGGGGATGCCCCCTCGTGCGAGGCCGGCACGGCGTGGTGGCTCGAACTGGTGGCCGCCGGCGGCGAGGGGGCGGTGGTGAAGCCCCTCGACGGCATCGTGGGCAAGGGCCGGTCCTTGGTGCAGCCGGGGCTCAAGGTCCGAGGGCCCGAGTACCTCCGCCTGATCTACGGCCCCACCTACGACGACCCGGCCCAGCTGGCGGCGCTGCGCCGTCGGTCGCTCGGCCACAAGCGTTCGCTGGCCCTGCGGGAGCTGGCGCTCGGCCTCGAGGGGCTCGACCGGTTGGTGCGGGGCGCGTCGCTCACCTTGGTCCACCAGTGCGCCTTCGCCGTGCTGGCCCTGGAGACCGAGCCGGTCGACCCCCGCCTCTGAGCGCGGCTCGGCCCTCCCGACCGGATCGATCGGGAGGGCCGCTCGGTGGGCCGGGAAGGATTCGAACCTTCGAAGGCAGAACCGACGGGTTTACAGCCCGTTCCCTTTGGCCACTCGGGCACCGACCCAGGCGTTGCCGAAGCGAGCGAACGTTAGCGGTCCGGGCCGGGGATGGCGAAAGTCGTTGCGGCGCGGGCGGCGCCGCCGGCCGGCCTCAGAGCATGCACTGCATCAGGCGGACGTCGAGCCACTTCCCGAACTTGCGGCCCACCTCGCGCTCGACCCCCACCACCTCGAACCCCACGGCGGCGTGGAGGGCGATGGACGCGTCGTGCCCGTCGACGATGCGGGCGATCATGGTGTGGAACCCGTGGTTGCGGGCCCGCTCGACGAGTTCCTCCATCAGGAGCCGCCCGACCCCGCCGCCGCGGTGGTCGGCGGCGACGTAGACCGAGTTCTCCACCGTGGTGGCGTAGGCCGGCCGGTCGCGGTAGGGCGACAGCGACGCGAAGCCCAGCACCTCCTCGCCCTCGTCGGTGGCGACGAGCACCACGTGGGCGCCCGACCGGGCGTCCATCCACGCCTGTTGCTCCTCGAGCGTGCGTGGGCGGAGGTCGAACGTGAACGTCGTGTTGAGGACGGCGTCGTTGTAGATCGTGCGGATGGCCTCGGCGTCGCCGGGGCGGGCGGGTCGGACGGTGATCGCTCCCACCCCCGGGACACTACCGGTGTGGCCCGGCGGCCCGGAACGAGGAAGGGCCGGCCCCGAGGGGCCGGCCCTTCCGGGCGACAGGCGGGAGCAAGCCGCCCGGTTTCCGGAACGTCACCGCCTGAGTTGGCAAGGCGGCGGGATGGGGCTCATGCAGCGACGTGCCGGGAACGCCTCTTGATGTTGGTGACGACGTGGTCCTCTCCCGCTCCCATCTCAACCCGCTCCCCGTTTGGGCGGCCTGGCCTCTGGCCGGCGCGGGCCTGCTCGTCGGTGGGCTCGATGAGCGAGAGCGAGCCGAGGATGGCCTCGACCCGTGCCCACTCGGCCACATCGGGATCGTCGGTGAGGAGGATGATCTGCTGCCGCTGGGCGGCGTCGAGGAGGTACTGGAGGAGTTCGAGCTTGGCCGGCGCCGGGAGGTCGCCGAAGGGCTCGTCGAGCAGCGTCGGCATGGACTCCTGGCCGGCGCCGAGCCGGCGGGTTTGCTCGAGGCGGTGCCCGAGCTGGGCGCTCACCTCGGCCGCGGTGACCTGGCTGGGGGAGAGGGAGAGGGCCATCGGGTTGTGGTTGTTGACCGATTCCCGGAGCCGGCTGTGGGCCTGTTCGATCTCGTGGCGGCGCTCGATGGCCCAGTCGATGGGGACGTCGCCCACGAGCACGTGCCACTCGGCCGACGCGGCCCGGTGGTCCTCGGCCGCCTGCACCATCTCGCGGCGCTGGTGGTCGCTGGCCAGCAGCCCGTTGACCCGGTTGATCTGGTAGGTGAGGTACGAGTGCTCGCCGGCGGCTTCGAGCGCGGCGTCCTCGGCCCGGCGGGCCTCCTGCTCCCGGCGGATGTACCCGCTGGCGTGGAAGGCGAGCGCGGCGGTGACGAGCACGAGCGGCACGGTCATGAGGGGGCCGAGGAGGGCGATGGCCGGCACGGCCACGATCGCCAGGACGGCGGCGGCCAGGAAGAGCCGTTGCCGCACCCGCTCGTTGGTCGCTTCGGCGGCCTCGAGCTCGCGGTGGCAGCGCTCGATCTCCTCGTAGAGCTCGAGGTCCTCGGGCGTGGAGCCGGCGGCCGCCGCCGCCCGGCCGAGCCGGGCTTCGCGGTCCTTGCACTTGCGGGCCACGTCCCAGAGCCGCCCCGGGTCGATGTGCGCGAGGCGGACCATCCAGTCGTCGGTCCGGGCGTCGGTGGTGAGGTCGGTCGCGTCGATGCGCATCGCCCGCTTCGCCGCGGGGAGCGTCAGCCCGGCGCGGTCCAGCAGGTTGATGCGGCCGTCGCGGGCCCGGAAGGCGTCGGTGACGTCTTCGGAGCCGTCGACGTCGACGACGCAGTGGAGGCTCCCGGCGGGGCGGAAGATGGCGTACCGGTTCCCGGCGTCGGATCGCAGCTCCACGTGGACGCCGGCGCGCCCGGGGCCGAGCGAGGAGATCAGCTCGGTGATGAGCCCCTCCCGCTCGAGGCGGCCCACTCCCGCGATCACGGTGAGCGCATCGTGGAAGCTCACGGAGAACGTCGTCTCACCGGCTTCTATGGCCAGTCGTTCGAAGTGCACGTTGGTCGTTTCGACCCGGGACGGGACGAACTTGAGCCATTCGGCCCATGCCCGTGATCCGAATGGCCCAGGTGTGTGCATCGCGGCTGCACACACCCGCCATGACCTGGGACGACGCGCTTGCGGGGGGCGGCCGAGAACCGGGTTGGGCGCGCCGGCCGGTTCGTGCAAAGATACGCGGCCTTCCGCCGTTCGCTCGGCGGGCCCGCCCCCTTAGCTCAGTCGGCAGAGCGTTTCCATGGTAAGGAAAAGGTCGACAGTTCGATTCTGTCAGGGGGCTCCCGGGTCGGGTCGGTCGGGTCTTCTCCCGTCTGGTCCGGTCAGGTGGAGCGCCTCCGGGCGCGCCAGCACCGGGCGGCGTAGCTCAGGTGGTTAGAGCACTCGGCTCATAATCGAGTTGTCGTCGGTTCGAGTCCGACCGCCGCTACCAGGGCAGCACCGCTGCCCGATCCACATCCCCACAGTTCATTCATCCAGGAGTAGGTCCGATGGCGCGTGAGAAGTTCGAGCGGAGCAAGCCGCATGCGAATGTGGGGACGATGGGTCATATCGATCATGGGAAGACGACGTTGACGGCGGCGATCACGAAGGTGTTGGCGGAGGTGGATCCGTCGCACAACTCGTTCACGGAGTTCGCGAACATCGATAAGGCGCCGGAGGAGCGTGA